>CAYQZH010000257.1:0-6495 GCA_964421865.1 uncultured Phycisphaera sp.
ACGGCCCGGCCTGACTGGTTTGCCAGTCGGGGACGTTGTGGTTCTTGCCATACCACGACGTGTTCCAGCCGTTCTGCTTGAGGATTTCCGCGACCGTGCCGCAGCTCTTGGGCATCAGCGAGTTGTAGCCGGGGTAGCCCGTGCCCATCTCCGTGATGACGCCCGTGTGGCAGGTGTGGTGGTTGCGTCCGGTGATGAGCGCCGCGCGCGTGGGCGAGCAGAGCGCCGTGGTGTGGAACGTGTTGTAACGCAGACCGGCCTTGGCCAGCTTGTCGAAGTTCGGCGTCGGAATCCCCCCGCCAAACGTGGACGAGGCGCCGAAGCCCACGTCATCGGTCATGATGAGCAGGACGTTCGGCGCGCCTTTGGGTGCCGCGAGCGGCTTGGGGAAGTCCGGCGTGGACTCCTTGCCCGTGCGTTCGATCTTGCCCTTGAAGGGCTGATCGGGCCGGGGCAGTACGTCTTGTGCCAACGCGGGCATGGCGATTAGCCACGCGAGCAGCCCGACAACGGCTGGCGCAAGTCGGCGCGGTGAGCGTTCCAAGTGAATAGGTGCGGGTCCGGGTGCTAATCGATCCATTTGATTTTCCTTTCTGTTTCGGGGTTGATTACGGATTCTGACTCTTTTCGGTGGGGGCGCGATCCTTTGCGGCCCCGTGCTCCTTCGATCGCTTCTCCCACGACTCCTGCGTCATCACGCAACGAAATCCAAGGTGGTTGGTGCCCGTACTGGACTCTCCTTTGCCGCGCGTGCCAACCATGTAGCGCGTGCAGTACAGGTCGGTGCACAAGTACGAGCCGCCGCGATGCACATGTTTTTTTTCGCCGGGTTCCGATGGATCAAAAGGAACGTTTGGCCCCTGCGGGTTCCGCGCCACGCCGCCCACGGCCATAAGCTGTGCGAAGTAATCCGGCCGGTACCAATCGCTACACCATTCCCACACGTTGCCCGCCATGTCAAACAGACCGTAGCCGTTCGGCGGGAACTGCGCAACGGGGGCCAATCCCACAAAGCCGTCCTCGCCCGTATCCTTTACGGGAAACGGGCCTTGATAGGTGTTGGCCATGAACTTGCCGCCGGGGCGGAACTCGTTTCCCCAGGTGTAGAGCGTCCCCTCAGCGCCGCCGCGACCGGCGAACTCCCATTCGGCCTCGGTCGGCAGGCGCTTGCTCGCCCACGTCGCGTAGGCTACTGCGTCGTCGTAGGCGACATGGACGACCGGGTATTTGTCGCGCCCGTCGATGGTGCTTGCGGGACCTTCCGGATGACGCCAGTTCGCGCCCGGTTCATACCGCCACCAGCGAAAGTGATTATTCAGCGGCACCGGGCCGGGCGTGGGCGTGAATACGACCGAACCCGCCACAAGGTTCTCCGGCGGCGCGGTGGGAAACTCCTCCTTCGTCGGAATGCGCTCGGCGATGGTGACGTAGCCGGCGGCGCTCACGAACTTTTCGAACCGTTCGTTGGTCACTTCGGTCACGTCCATCCAGAAGCCGTCTACGTACACGCGATGGATGGGCTGCGCGTCACGCGTGACGCCTGGCAGACCGCACAGAGACTCGCCGGATTCGTCGCTGCCCATCGCGAACTCACCGCCGGGAATCCACACCATGCCCTCGGGCCAGGGCTTCGGCGGCCGGTTTACAGTAGATGCCTTGCCGGTCGGCCCTGCGCTAACCTTGCCTCCGTCAGCGAGCGAATCCAAAGGTTCGGCTGCGAAGCGTGCAAGAAGCGCCGCCATGACAAGGACGTGGGCGAGCGTAACGCACCGCGGCTGGAAGGTCTTTATCATTTGCCGACTCCGTCTCCGCATCATTGACTGCCCGCCTTGGGTAGTGGTTTCAACAACTGGTAAACGGCCGTTTCGAGACGGCCCTTCCGAGCGTCGGGTGAGGCTGCATAGTCGATCCGGCCTCGCACCCGTCCACGCCACGCAAGTCCGCCGGTCGCCGGATCAGTGAGATCGACTTCGAGAATGGCTTCATCCCAGGAAGCGATGCCCGTTTCGGCTTGGGCAACCTGCTTGCCCAGACGATAGCAGACAAGGAAGTCGGGTTTCCCTTCGGCAGGCCGGCGATACCCTTTGGTCGCCAAGTCCGTTTCGATCCGTTCTTGAATCCTCGCCTCGATGTCAGGATGCTCGGCTTTATTCGAACCCGGTTCGCACTTGGCGCCTTGCCTCCAGGCGTACGTGATGCCAAGCCCGGACAGCTTGTGGGCGGGGCCCCAATAGGACTCTGCTTGAAATGGGGCGCAGGCACCAATGAACACAGATGGCGCCGCGCAAGCAATCATAACGATCGTTCGGGTCTGATTCATGGGTTTCTTCCTTTCTCGTTCGGAGTGGGATTCTCACTCCGCGCGCTTGAGCGGCGGCGCGGTCCGCGTGTCGTCAAAGACGCTCGGGGTCTTCCCGTGTGGCCAAGAATTTGGTTCCCGCCGTGTTTCGCGATTGCGACCGGGAAACGACGTACCGTCACTCCTTCCCCGCCAGGTTCCCGAGGGTCGACTCGATCCAGCCCTGCACGACGGCGCTCAGCCCGGTTGTGATTCCCTCCGTGATCCCGTCGGGGACGGCGTCAATGCACCCGCTGCAAGGCAACACGAGCGCAGCGGCGACCAGACAGACAAGCCGACGTCGATCCTTCGACATGATTTCGCTCCTAATCAGACCCACCGTTGGACGCAACCTTGGCCAGATTGGCGACGTGCTCAGGCTCCGCGTTCGCGAGCCGCGCTTCAAGCTGGGTGATGCGCCGCTCAAGCTCGGCTACCCGTTCAGCCGAGGCATCTTTCTTCGCCGCCTTCCACAGGGGGAACGAGAAATCGAACCATGCGCCATTATCGTTGTTGCCGTCGCCGTTGTCAATGTCCCTCCGGCGATACGACACGCCCGTGGTCCAGTCATTCTGCCACTTGAAGTCGAAGCCTTGTTCGGCGGAGTAGCGCACGCTGTCGGTGCTATTGGAACCGCTGTGTTGCCATTCGGGACCGAACTTCGATTGGCTGCGTACTTCCCGTAACGCACACCCTGACACCCCAATCGACAAGGAAAGCCCCAGCGTCATTACGATGCTCGCCTTCATTTGCGGCTCCGGCAAAGACGTAACACAATTACGAACTGCCCCGCGATTCACGTAGTTCTTTGAGTCTCTTGGCTGCGGCGTCCGCCCATTTGTCGATGACGTCCTTTACGTCATCAAGCTTCGAGAACGTGTCGAGTTCAAATTGGTTGCCGCGCCCGATCTGAATGACCGCCGCGAGTTGTTTGCCGGTGACCGCATCGATCACCTCGGCCTCCATGGACGCGCCGCCCGTTCCCGCCCCAGTCACCTTGCTAGCCGGGTGAAGGCTCAAGTACCACTTCGATAGCTGCACGTCCGTGATGGCAACCCGAACCCTGGCGACGCCAGCGCCCGGCTGGCTGGTGAGATCGAATCCCTGCGCCTTCAAGATGCGACTCAGCGCGTCGCGCATGTGGGCCGCGACCTCGGCTCGTTCATTCGAATCCAGCACATCCCGCTGGATGCGCATTTCCACCGGGTCGACCATGAAGCGCTTGTATTCACGCAGCTCCGGCGAGATGAATCGCATCGCACCGGACTCGGCCTTCTGAAGACGGCCATAATCACTGATAAAGCCGGTCCGCGTCGGAGCCGGAGTCGACGCACAGCCTACCAACACGCACGGGGCTGCCATCGACACGAACCAGCACATAGCGACCCGTCCATGCCTGTACAGGTAGGGGCGCTCCACAACTCGATGCATGAATCGCGTCATTCAACGGTTCCTTTCTTGTTCGGTTCCACCTGCATACCTACGGTTTCTTGTCAGCAAGCCCGCCGCGCTAAGGAGCCGGGATTGCCGAGAGCCATAAGGACTCGCGTACACTCCCGGCTCCCGCGGCGCGGAACTTCCCCCGCCTCGCCCGTCGGTGAATGCCCTTGGACCCGGGCGAGGTTCATTGAAGCCTATGATCCCAAACGCGTCAGCGTCAGGTCGCCGCCTGGAAGAGTCACTTGGAGGTCTCCGCTGGGAAGCTGGAGCTCTTGCGAGAGAGATCCATCAATGCTGTTCTGGTCATCAGACAGCGTACCCTCGAAAACCCGGGCGCCGGCGACGGCAGGAACTGTGATCGTAACTTGATTGCCATCCACCTCGGTTGTCGTGGTGTCGGCCACGTCCAGGCTTGCCGTCCCGCCGGCTGGCGCCGCCGCCGTAATCTGCGTCAAAGCGCCGTTCGCATCAAAGATGAGCCGAATGTCGTACCCTTCTAAATCGCCCGGCTGGTCGAATACCGCCTGCCAGGTGCCCTCAAGAACGGCCGCAGGATTCGACGCAGGGCCGAAAAGATTGCACCCCGCGATTGTCAACATTGCTACCAACAGAGAACTTTCCATCCACTTTTTCATAGACGTACTCCTTAATTAGAGTTCCACGCCGTGTCAATAACAGCGCAACATTGCGAAGTCTGCACGACAATCGATACGCTACTCAACCACGACCTTCCAACTCTCGTCGGGATCGAATGCGGGCATCGCTTTGGCGGTCCGGTCCGTTTTGCGGCCCAGGTCCCGCTGGAACACGACGCCGTTATGATTGACGAGGAAGGTCATCACGCCGGAGTTGCCGTACTCGGCAGGCCAGGCGACGACGGCGAAGCCTTCGGTCATGTTGCCTTTCACAATGTAATCGCGTTTGCCTCCGGCGGCGTTCGGTCCCTGGGAGGTGAGCATGCGATAGTGGTAGCCGTGGTACGGCTGAGGTTCGCCCGTTTCGGTTCGGACCGAGGTGTAGCCCTCTTCGCTGGCGGTCGCGACCAGTGGTCCCAAGGGGCTGGGCGGCTCGTTCTCGCCGGTTTTCCAATAGAGTCCGTTCTTCTTTCCTGGATCGCTCACAAACTTCTGGGCGTACTCGCGCAAGCCATCGCCGTCGGAGTCCAGCACGGCGTATTCTCGCTGAGCATCGACGATCGCCAAACACACCTGAATGGTGGCCAATTCGTTGCGGCCGATGCGGCGGTTGAGGATTTCATCTTTGCCGGAGCGCGTGTCGAATCGCCATGCGCGCTGCTTCTGCACGATGGGGATCGGCATGGGCCAACCGTCCTTACCCACCTCAAGGGTCATTCGGCCGTCGGGTTCGGCAACGAGTTCATGCTTTTCGTCATACGCCTTGAGGAACTTTTCGATGCCTTCCCGGTCGGCGACTTCGTCCCCCGAAGAAATGATTTCGTCACCCTCCGGGCCGAGAACCTCTCTGAGCCGCGCGGAATCCAAGGGACGCAAGGAGGCGACCAGAACTTGGGCGGCTTGATCGGGAGAAGGAAACGTACTCTGCCGCGCGGCGGTGCATCCCGATTCGCACACCCCAAGCAGTGCAAGAGCCGCCAAAGCGGCCCCAACGCGGACGGTCTGGAGGGCCGACGAACGAGTTGCGTTGCGTACCGCCATTACAATGTTCATCCAATCGTGCTCCACTCTCGATGTTCCCGAAAAGGCGTCTTCACCGAACCGCTCGGTCCGGATCGATTCGCCAGCATTAGCGACGGCGACCGCCGCCTCCGCCACGCGCACCGCCCCCGCCGGACCTCGATCCGCCGCCCGACGGATTTGAATTCGCGCGGCTCGACTGACCTCGATTGCTTTGGGACTGCGTCGCGCTGCGGCCGCGATCTACGTCTCCGAATGCCCCACCACCGCCCGATCCGCCCCGATTCTGCGCTGTCGATCCACCACGGGTTTGAGCGCCGGAACCCGCGCGGTTCTCACGACTGGCCGTTCCACTCGGCTTGGTCTCCGAACGGTTTGCGGCTCGATTTTGTCCGCCGCCCGAAGGGGTTTGGCCGCCCTTGAACTGGTCCGCCCCGCCGCGTGCGAGGTCCTGTCGGCCGGCCTCGGCGCGCCCGCGATACGAGTCGCGGGCCTTAGCCGCCTGCGCCGACCCCTCGCCACGGAATCTCTGAGAGGTGGCCGGGTCTCGATAGGACGCCCCTTGGCGGTGAGCCGGATCATGCTGCCAACTGTTGCTACCACCCTGAACGTTTCGATTGTTTATGTTCGTGTTCTGAATATTCTGATTGTACTGTGCGCGATTGATGTTGTTGTTGGCGAAGACGTTCCGGTTCACGTCAATGTCGACGTCGCCACGCCCCCAGCCACAGCCGCCCCAGGCATAACCCCAAGCCGCGCCGCACGCAACGCCTACGCCAAATGAAACCGCGGAAACTCCTGCCACATAGCCCGGCGGGTAGTACGGGCGTGGCGGATACGCGGGGTACCACCAGGCGCCGTACACCACGGTCGGATTATACGTGGGAACGTAGATGACCTGCGGGTCGGCCGATTCAATCACGATCACCTGGGTTTGCGCTTGTTCCTTGACGATGATTTTCTGTTCCTTGCTCGTCTCCAAGTTTCCAGTGGCCTTGGCCTTGGCACGAAGCTTCTGTACGGTGTCCATCACCTGCTTTTGCTGCGCAATGAATGCATCAC
>CAYQZH010000258.1:0-6473 GCA_964421865.1 uncultured Phycisphaera sp.
CGTCGGAATCATCGTCGGAAGTGTTGGCCAAACAACCGTCCCGAACGTCCCGACTGTCCCGAGCGGCGGTTTCCGACCCGCCGGCGGGGTTTTCTGCGGGACGATCGCAGCCCCCGAATCGTCCGGGATCGTCCCCCATCGTCCCGCCCAAACCGTGATTCTGAGCGCCGCAGTGTGGGTTCGGAACGGTAGGGACGATGGGGACGGTCGAATCTGCACTCCTTCGGATGGTCACTATGCGGTCACGCTTCCCGCCCGGTCTGCGGTCGCGTTCGACTTCGATTCCGAGATTCCGCATGGCCGTAGCGGCGTGCTTGACCCGCCCGGACAGTTTCCTCGGCGAGTCCGGCCACGATCGCGGCGCGGAGTTCGGAGAGATCGCTGCCAACAGCTCACCCATTGTCCCCGACCACGGACCCTTGTCGTCGATGAGCTGGACGATCGCCTTGGCGACGGGGTCGGCCTCGACCACGTCCTCGGCGATGCGTTCGCGTTGACCGACGAAGGTGTCCAGGGCGCTCGTCCCCAACACCTTGTCCATCGCCGCGAGCACCCGCGCGAAATCGTACATCCTCGGCCCGGTGGGCAAGGTCACGGTCGGCAACACTCGCAGTACGTTCGACAGCAAGTCCAATAGCGCACCCAGAATGAGGGGCCGTCGCTGTCCGTACAGCTCGGTTAGCTCGGTTTCTCCGCGCCGTCGGTCTTCGGCGATTCGTTCCAGATCGCAAAGAAGGAGGCGGTCGCCCAGATCGCCGCGCAACGCCCCGGCGTCGATGGACGTGAGGATGATGACCCGTCGGAACGAAATGACCGACAGCTCGCCGTCGGTGTACAACTTCCGGCGGACCCATCCGTCGTCGGTCACGGCCTTGCACAGTGAGTCCGACCACCACGCCCGGATGGACGATACGTTGTCGATTGCGACGCCCCACGATCCGTTTGCGGCCATTACCCACCGCTCCACGTCGTCCGGTTGGGACCGCAGCGGCGCGGAGCTGGGGTCGAACAAGCCGATCAGCATCCGGGCAAGCGTGCTCTTGCCGCTCCCGGCCTCACCGCCCAGCATGAGGATCGCGTGCGCGATCTTCAGTAGGAACGCGGCGACGATCCAACCCAACAGCACCGGCCAGCCTTCATCGGTGACGTTGAGCAGTTCACGCAACAGCGTCGGCTTGCCGCCGCGTTGCGGGACCGGGAGCGCCGCCGTGAGAGCTGTCCGACGGAACAGCACCGGCGACTGGTCCGCGACGCGCCATCCGTCGGCGTTGACGACAATCGCACGTCCGTCGGCAGTACCCAGGTCGATGATGATGTTCCCGTTGCCTTCGGCGACGCGCAGGTACGTCGGCTCTGGCAGTGCGTCGAGCGCCACGCCTTGCAGGTTGGTGAGGGCATCCGCCAGCGCCGATGCGTTCGGGGTCTTGCGGTACGTCTGCCGAAAAAGACGGGATAGACTCGCCCGCAATGCGTCACGCGAACCGCGGAACATCAGCGCGATGTTCGGTCCGTCTTTTTTCACTGCGAAGGCTTCATCATGGTCATCGACGCCGATGCGATAGTGCTCCAGCGCCAGACGCACCAGCAGTTCGCTTTGCGACGGCCCGCGCTCCTCGCCGTCACTGTCGCCATCGTGACACTCATTCGCCGCGTCGGTTTCGGCGTCCACATCCGCCTCGGCCTCGCGCCGTGCGTCGAGTTCTCCCTGCGCCCGAAGTTCGGCGGCCTCAAGCTCGCGCTCGATTGCCTGGATTAGTCTTGGACGTTGTTTAGCCTTAACCTTCCCGACGAGGCGTTCATCCGCCGCCCATTTCTCCGCGACTTCCCCGCGTCGCCTCCCGTTCCCGAGGTGATACCGTTCCGTCGCCACGGACTCACCGTTCACGTCTGCCATGAAGCGGACCAAGTCGCTCCGATCGACCCGAGCGCGGATCGCAAAGGTTAGTGTGACCTCTGGCGCATCAGACATAGGTAGGTGGCCTCCGCGCTGGGTCGTGTTGTGGCCTCCATGCCCCGGCCTTGCTCGGCCGTCGTGTACGTTGACAGTGAATGCAATCTGGACAATTGAACGTGTGCAACAAAGCCCGGACGCCGTCACGCATCAGCGAGTCGCAAAGTGCGTCGGTTCTCTCATCTGCGCCGCGCTGAACGTCGGCGACGAGGTCCACGAGGGCCTCGCCCGCTGGCACCGGCGTGTCCATTAGGATGTGATACAACTCACCGCTCGCGCCCGGCACGGCCTGGCTGGCGAGCACGTCCACGGCCTCGGTCAACGTCGGCTTGACGCCAAGTTCCGCACAACCGCGAAGATAATCGACGGCCAAGCCGCAGAGCCGATCTCTGAAGTCGGTAACGCGCAGCCCGAGTGCGGCGGCGACGCTGGCAAGCTCGGCGGGTCTTGACCAGCCAGTCGCCAATAGTATTCGCTCGTTCTCGACGGCGACCTGAAAGTCATTGAAGGGGATACCGTTGCCTTCCGCGGCGGGTTCGGTACAATAGGGGTGTCTTCTGTATTCGCCCGCGACCCGGCCCCCCAGTCGGCGCGGGCCCTTTTGTTGCTTCATTATTCGGGCCTCGACTTTCTGGACTCGATGAACCGGTTGAGCGATTCGATGGAATATCTGACGCTTCTGTCGATTCTCACAACCTCGATTTGCTGTGAAGCCGTTAACGCCCACAACTTTCTGGGGCTGATGGAGAGGACCTTGGCCGCGTCCTTGGGTTTAAGGAGCAACGGAGGTGAGACCGGGGTGGGGCAGTCGCTACTCATTCGCCACCGCCTTTTCCACAACCGCTTGTGCGTCGTCTTCCAGCCACGCCAACAGCCAAGAGCCGAGATACAACACACGCCGGCCCTGTCGGGTGTAGCGGAGTCGCCCGGCTCTCCGGGCCGCCGCCAACACCTTGAACGTAAGCCCCAACGCCAGCACCAACGTGCCATCGTCATACAGAGCATCGGGGTCGATCTTGAGTGTCTCTGTCATCGCGCAGCCCTCCTTTCAAGAGGTTCATGCGAGCCAGTCTAAGAGGTGTGTGTACGGTTGCGTGGGGTTGACGGTCAGTTGTCGGTCAGTGTCGGTTAGATGATCCGCGATCCGGGAAACCGCTCGGGTAGGGGGCGGTTGGCGACTTTCTCAAGATTCGGTCGGAGCGTTGACCATTTCCATTTGTGAGCTTTGCCCCCTCCGCCTGGGAAGTCCGGGGACGGGAGCTTGCCTTTATCCACGTATCGTTCGCAAGTCCGTTTACTCAACTTCGCAAGAGCCGCAGCTTGTTCCAACGTGACGACATCGTCGATCACTTGTCGGGGTGAGGGTTCTGTTTCGGCGCGAATGTCGCGGGCCTGAACGTCGCCGCCTTGCACGCCGCCGGGTGGAGTTTCGCCGTTGCGTTTGGCGTCGCCCCGTGGTTCGTCGCCCCGCGGCGCAGCACTTGTCACGTCGGGCTCGCCAGTCGGCTTGACGAGGTCCAGTAAATCGAGCGCCACTTTGCCCAGGTCCGACACAGCCCGCTGGAAAAACCAACGCCGGACCTGTTTGTCTGCTTCTTCGTCAGCGTTCTTCGGAGGCGGTACCGTCCCTGGCCGCCGCGCCTCAATTTCGTTCACGATGTCCTGGGTAAAGCCCCTGTTGCGTTCGTCAACCATTTCATCGAAGGCCATTTCCAATCGTTGAGCTTGTTGGGCGAAGCCGAGTTGGGCCAGAGAACCTACGGCCTCTTTCAAGTCGGGTCGGCATGTCATCGAAATAACGTACAGCCCGAACGCCTTGGGGCCAGCCGCCTCGGAACACCTTGCGCTAATTCGTTCGAGCACATCGCGCGCACGTCGTCGCATGTCCGGCGCTATCTCGGCTAACC
The DNA here is from genome assembly GCA_964421865.1 of uncultured Phycisphaera sp. Taxonomy (GTDB): domain Bacteria; phylum Planctomycetota; class Phycisphaerae; order UBA1845; family UBA1845; genus SBAX01. The sequence goes on from CAYQZH010000258.1 coordinate 3,859, forward strand.
CCGCTTGGACACTAGGCGTGAGCTTCCGAATCGCCGTCTGCGCCTTGGCGATCGTCGTCACATGGCTGTTCAGAACGGCAAGCTCAAGGTTTGCTTTGAGGGAATAGGACGTCCGTTGTTCTTCGAACTCGTGGACCACCTCTTGAAGCAGTTCGACGAAGGTGTCCCACCGTCCCTTTGCAGCCATGCAATGCAGTTCGTGGTCAGGTTGGAAAGAACTGAGAAAGGAGCCGAGACCGTACGCCTCGGTCCAGCCTTCGGCAAGGTCCCCTGCTTCCTTGGCGAACCTTCTTCCTAACGGTCCGAGCCCCAGCTTGTCCATTGCGTCTGCCAACTCTCTGACGTCCGCGATGAAGCGCCAGCCAAACTGTGGACCCTCGGATGAGCCAAATTGGGAGATCACGCGACCCAGCAGGTCACTTGTTCGTCGCAGAAGTGCTCCTCGGTTTTCGAGATCATCAAATAACACAATGCACCATCCTTGGCGGGCCGCTCCCCCGACGCCGTGCGGATGGTGTCTGACACGACGCCGGGAGAGCCGCTTGGCGCGCCGCTTCGAATCGGTCACGCCTTCCCGCTACAGGCAGAATACCGAGGGGGGCCGAACCTTCAAGGGCGAAGCTGATTAAGCGTGCGATTCCCCAAGAACGCGCTCGACCGGGGACGGAGCTAGATTCCCGCCGTGTCGCGTTGAAGAACCGGACGTGGGCAAAGAACCCTGGCCTAAAATGGGTCCCATGCTGAATTGTCGTCTGACCGGAGAGGGGGATAGCTTCACCGGTACCGCGCAAGAAGGGCCGGGGGTTGGGTTAAAAAACGTGGCGCAAATGGGTCCCATACTTGCGCTTCGCGCTCGCGCGCGTGAGTGTCACACGATGGCACGCGCCGATCGGCGTTCGCAAACGCTTCGCAAACGACGCGAAAACAGCCTGAAAACAAGCCGAAAACTAACCGCAAACCGTTCGCATTGTTCGCGTGCCATTCGTTGACACCGTTTCTGCTACAACGGACCCGTTGTAGAAAAATCCGTGTCAGCGCTTGACACGCGCCGAATCATCGTGTATGGTGTAGGTAGTTCGATGCGACGTGCATCGACGAATTGACCCCCGCGACGCGCAAACGTCCGGGGGTCGTGGTCCGAGACTACTGAGGAGTCCCGAACGATGAAAGCCTACCATTCGGAAAGCGCCGAGTCCATCGCGGCGCGAAACAAATCCAGAGTCGAAAATTGCACGCGGGCGATTGTGGAACGATTCGAGCGCGGCGACTTGCCGACCGCGCTCGCCCCGGTCTTCATCCGCCGCAAGGCCGACGTACCGTGCCGCAAGTGGAGTTGGCGCAATCAGCTCTTGACCGCGCTCGCGGGATTCGACGACGCCCGTACCTATCTGCAATGGAAGGAAACGGGTCGGCACGTCAAGGCCGGTGAACATGCGTTCTACATTCTCGAACCGTGCCGCTACACGGTGAAGGAAAAAGACGGCGACACGGGCGAAGAAAAGGACGTGTCCATCCTTCGGGGATTCAAGGCCGGGGCGCGGTTCGGGTACGAACAAACCGACGGTGAAGCGCTTCCCGAACGGGAAGCCGAGTCGCGGTTTATCGACGGTTTACCGCTCGTCTCCGTGGCGTTTTCGTGGGGTTTGCGGGTCGGCACGTTCAACGGCGCGGACGGCAAGGCGCAGGGTTGGTTCCGACACGACGGCGAGCGCGGGGTAGCGATCGCGCTGGGGGTCGAAAACCTATCGACGTGGGCGCACGAGTTGGTTCACGCGGCGGACCTACGCAACGGCAAGCTCGTAACGAAAGCCGAGCGCCAAGAGTTGTCTAACGAAATCGTGGCCGAATTGGGCGGCGCGACCTTGCTACGCTGCATCGGGTACGAATCCGACGCCGACTTGGGCGGGTGTTTCGAGTACGTCAAACACTACTGCGAGCGTAACGACGGCAAGGTCGATCGGGTCTGTATGCAACTCTTGGATCGGGTCTGCGAAGCCGTCGCGCTGATTCTCGACACCGCCGAATCCCTTGCCAACGCGCCCGCGGCGCAGGCGGTGGTCGCATGACGACCGTATCCGTTTGCAAACGCGAGGGGTTTACACCCTTCTTTCAGCGCTGTTTCGAGGATGTTTCGGAAGCGGCGCGCTTCGCCGATTCGTGGCGTCCGTTGCACGTCACGGTCCACGACGAATCCGGGAGAGCGCTCGACCCTTCCGATCCTTCGGGGCTCAGGACAGGCTTCATCCGATGCAAGGGCAAGCCGAGCGGGTCGGCTCTGCGACCCTTTAAGAACGCCGACGGCGCGGACGCGCTCTGTCCGTTCTGCGGCGCGCCCGAAACGCCGATTCTCGCCGACGACGATTTACTACACGCCTGCGACACCTGCGACCGCGTTTGGTACATCGACGAAGCCGGGAACGTCCTTCCCGCCGATCGGTGTCCGTCGTGCGAGTCCGATTCGGTGACGGTGTTTGAAGACGGGCGCCGACGGTGCGGCGCCTGCGGCCATGCGTTCTTTTTCGACGGTCTAACCTACGTCGATCCGGCGACGGTTCCGACGGAAAGCGACGGTGACGAATGTTAAGCGAACGATACCGACCGAAAACGTGGGACGG
>CAYQZH010000259.1:0-6432 GCA_964421865.1 uncultured Phycisphaera sp.
GCCGTAGCCGGGGGAAGCTATCACAGTCTGGGCCTCAAGACCGACGGGTCCATCGTGGCGTGGGGAGCCAACTGGTATGGTCACGGCAACGTCCCTGCGCCTAACACGGGTTTCGCGGCCGTCGCCGCCGGCTTCGCCCACAGTTTGGGTCTCAAGGGCGACGGGTCCATTGTGGCGTGGGGATACAACGAGGCCGGTCAAACCAACGTCCCCGCGCCCAACACGGGTTTCGTCGCCGTCGCTGCGGGCCGGTGGCATAGTCTGGGTCTCAAGGCCGACGGCTCGATCGCGGGGTGGGGAGACAACGGCGCCGGTCAAGCCACCGTCCCCGCACCCAACACCGGCTTCATCGCCGTCGCCGCGGGTGTGTATTACAGCCTCGCCATCAGACGGGTGACGGGCGATGCCGATGGCGACGGCGTGTTGGACGGGGACGACATCTGTCCGGGCTCCGACGTCGGCGAAACCATCGTGATCGACAAATGTGATACCGGCATCGCCAACGAAGTGTCCGACGAGGGCTGCACGCGGGCCGACGCTGTTTCCGCGTGCGCCGAGGGGGCCCGCAATCACGGGCAGTTCGTTCAATGTGTCACGCTGCTAGCCAATGGCTGGAAGCGCTCCGGGGCCATCCCCGACGCAGATCTCGGGCGGATCATCCGCTGCGCCGCCCGGGCGGACATTCGCCCTTCGGACGGCAAGTAGACGATCGGGCGTAACCGCCGGGCGCGTGTTCTGGAACGCAACAGACGTGGACCAAGGGTGCGGCCTGCGTGGACGTGGCGTGCGAGGCCGTCACCGGGGGGTGCTGTGACCATGACCCTTTCGGGGCCTGCACAGACGGCGTCATCCGGGCGGCGTGCGGCTGCCCGACCTGCGAGTGGGTGAAGCTCGGTTCGTGTTCCGAACTGGATTGCCCGCACACTTCGATCCCGACGGTCGGGGAGTGGGGATTGATGGTCCTTGCGCTTCTCCTGTTCACCGGGGCGAAACTGGCCTTCCGTCGCTCCAACCCGCCCGACCCATGCGGGCCGTAAGCCTCAGCAACGGCACGAGCGTTTTTGTCCGGCATTTCGCGCAGAAAAACGTCGATCGTCCGGCGCTCTGAACTCCCGCCTTCGGCGAGGTGTGGAATCCCCTCCCGCCCTCCGCCGCTAGGCATGGCCGGTGCTTGTCGGGTAGCATGGAGAGACTTCGAGGGCGCCGATCGTCTTGACGATCGCGTGGGCCGGACGAGGAGAACCACAGAAGGAACAGGAACCGACGCCATGAGCAAAGCGCATGACCCCCGCGGGGAGAAGTTTCACGATCGCGAGGAACGCGAACGGACCTACCGCAAGCAGCTTCCCGGCGAGGAGGAAAACCCCTTGCCGCCCCCGGTCGAGCCGATCCGCGTGGATTCCAAGCCCAAGCGAAACGACCCCTGCCCCTGCGGCAGCGGCAAAAAGTACAAACTGTGCTGCGGCAAGGAGACGAAATGAGCGTGCCCCCCGCGTGCCGCGGCTCGTCGACCTTGCCATTACGTACAATCCCCGCGCTGCAATGCGGCAGAACCTGGATCGTCCCGGAGGGACGAACGAGAGTAGCCCAGTCCCGGCGCGCCGGGACTGGGATCCCGGTCGTCAGTCGTCCAAGAGTCCCGGAGGGACGACTGATTCGGTTCAGCCGCGGGTAACGTGCCTCTCGATGCACCCCTAAGGGACAACCCAGCCCATGCGCAAACCCGCGATCATCTTCGTCGCCCTGGCGGTGTTGATCGTCGCATGGCTGTACTCGCGGCAGAACGCCGCCGTACCCCTGGTGGTCTCAGGCCTGATTGAGGCCGACGAGGTCCGCGTCGGGTCGCGCGTCGGAGGCCGCGTCGCCGGCGTCACCGCGACGGAAGGGCAGCGAGTCCGCGTCGGCGATCCGTTGTTTACTTTGCATCCGTTCGACTGGCAGGAGCGACTCGCGGAGGCCCAGGCGAAGCTGGCCGCCTACCAGGCCGACCACGCACGGCTCAGGTCCGGCTATCGCCCCGAGGAGATCGCCCAAGCGAAAGCCAAACGTGATCGCGCCGCCGCCACTCTCGACAAGCTCGTCGCCGGCCCGCGCCCGCGCGAGATCGAGATCGCCAAGGAACGGCTCAACATCGCCAAGGCCAATCTCGAACTCGCCGAATCCGAGTACGACCGGGTGAAGAACCTCCGCGCCGAAGCCTCGGCAGCCAAGAGCGAATACGATCAGGCCGTCCGGGCCCTCAAACGCTCCCGCGCCGAAGTCGCCGCCTCGGAACAGGAGCTGGCCCTGTTGGAGGAAGGGACCCGCAAGGAAGAGCTGGCCGAGACCCGCGCCGCACTCGCCGACGCCGAGGCCGTGTTGAGACTGTCCGAGCAGGGCTTTCGCGCGGAGGACATCGCCCAAGCCGCCGCGCAGGTCACCGCGGCCGAGGCCAACGTCGCCGCGATTCAGACGCAAATGAGGGAACTCACCGTCGTCTCGCCCTGCGACTGCGTCATCGAGGCGATCAGTCTGCGACCGGGCGATCTCGTCCCCGCCAACGCACCCGCCGTCACCCTGCTCGACCTCACCCGCCTCTGGGTTCGCACCTACGTGCCCGAGTCCCGCTTGGGCCAAGTCCGGTTGGGACAACGCGTGCCGATTCGCGTGGACAGCTTTCCCGACCGCCGTTTTATGGGTCGCGTCACCTTCCTGGCCTCGGAGGCCGAGTTCACTCCGCGCAACATCCAAACCCCGGAGGAGCGCAGCAAACAGGTCTTTCGCACGAAAATCACCTTTGAAGAGGGGATCGACGTGCTGCGTGTCGGCATGGGCGCGGACGTTCTCTTCGACGAGGCCGCAAGCCCGTGACCGACGATGTCGTTATTTCGACCCATCGGCTGACCCGGCGATTCGGTCCCGTTCTCGCACTACACGAGGTTACATTGGACGTGCCCCGAGCTGCGATCTTCGGACTGCTCGGCCCCAACGGGGCGGGCAAGTCCACGCTGATCCGCGTTCTCTGCGGTGTACTCCGACCCACCGACGGCGGCGGGACCGTGCTCGGGCTCGATGTCCGCACCGACGCCGAGAGGATCAAGCGCCGCATCGGATACATGTCCCAACGATTCAGCTTGTACGCGGACCTGAGCGTCCACGAAAACCTTCGCTTCTATGCCCGCATCTACGGCCTGTCGCCCGCGCGGCAGGGCGAGCGCGAGGACGCTGTCATCCAATTGACCGGCATCGGCCCCTATGTGGACCGGCTCGCCGCGCACCTCTCCGGCGGTTGGAAGCAACGGCTGGCTCTCGCGTGCTCTTTGATTCACGAGCCGGAAGTGCTCTTCCTGGACGAGCCGACCGCGGGCATCGACCCCGTCGCCCGGAGGGATTTGTGGGACTTGCTTTTCGCCCTCGCCCACCAGGGTGTGACCATGTTCGTCACCACCCACTACATGGATGAAGCCGAGCGCTGCACGAAAGTGGGCTACATCAACCAGGCGCGGCTGATTGTGCTGGGCACGCCGGACGCACTCAAAGCCTCAGCGGAGGTGACACCGCAAGGCACTCGGCGCTACGAAGTTACCTGCACCGACCCGCCCGCGGCGCTGGCGAGAACCCGCGCCATCCCTGCGATCCGCGATGCGACCCTGTTCGGCAACACGTTGCATGTCCTCGTCGAGACGGAACTGACCCCCGACGGGCTCGTCGCGTTAATCGCTCCGGGCGACGCCTCCGCCGCCTGCCGCGCGATTGCCCCGACTTTGGAGGACGTGTTCGTAACTCTCAGTCGCGCCCAGTCCGCGCCGGAGGCGGCGTGAACGGCTTTTGGGCCATCCTGCTCAAGGAGTTCGCCCACATCCGCCGCGACCGCGCCACGGTCTTCTTCACCTTTATGGTGCCCGTGCTGCAACTGACCATCTTCGGGTATGCCATCGAAGTGACCATCGACAACATCCCCCTAGCCGTGTTCGATCTCGACGGCCGCCAGGAAAGCCGGCGCTTCGTCGAGGCCCTCGTGGCCACGCGGAGCTTTGAGGTGGTCGATCGCCCGCTCGACGCCGATTCCTTCCGCCGATCGCTCACCTCCGGCCGCGCCAAAGCGGGCATCCTTATCCCCGCGGATTATTCCGAGCGCTTGCTGCGTCGGGAAGAAGCCCAAGTGCAGGTGCTCATCGACGGCAGCGATTCCCAGGTCGCCACCACCGCCCTCAACACGCTTAATCTCCTCACCACCCAAATGGCGATCGGGCGCGCAAAACTCGTGGGGGAATCCTTCCAGATTGCCCCGGCGCGGGACAAGCAGGGGAGGCCGACATTACCGATCGAGGTGCGTCCGAGACTCTTGTATAATCCCAATCTGGAAAGCTCACATTTCTTCGTTCCCGGTCTCATTGCCATTATCCTGCAACTTGTCCTGCTCTTTCTCACCAACCTTTCCATTGTCCGCGAGCGCGAACTGGGCACACTGGAGCAACTGTTCGTCACACCGGTCGGTCGGGCCGGACTGTTGCTGGGCAAACTGATTCCCTATGCCTTAATGGCCTTTGGGGAAATGCTCATTGTACTGACGGCTATGGTGTTGATCTTCAACGTATCCATTCACGGCCACCTGGGATTGCTGCTCCTATTAAGTTGGCTGTTCATGATCACCGTATTGGGACTGGGACTCTTCATTTCCACGCTCGCCAGGACGCAGTTGGAGGCCATGCAGTTTGCTTTCTTGGTGATGATGCCGTCGGTGCTGCTGTCCGGATTCATGTTCCCCCGATCGGAGATGCCTTTACCCATTCGCGCTCTCACCTATTTTCTTCCGGTGACCTACTTTGTGGAAATCCTGCGCGGAGTGATTCTGCGCGGCGCGGATTTCGTCGACGTGTCGCCCTATGTGGGGGGTTTGGGTATTTGCTGCGCGGTGATCCTTACTTTGAGCATCACCCGCTTCCGCAAACAACTAGATTAGTTTGCATCTACGACCTCCCTCTCCCTTCCAGGGAGAGGGTTGGGGTGAGGGTCGGATTCCCGCGATCACCCCTCACCCGACCTCTCCCCTCAAGGGGAGAGGGGTTTCCCATTGCAGGGCAGGCTACTCGTACGTCGGTGACTGGCCCCAGTGCAGTTTCGTCATCAGGTTGTGCCACTTGGGATATTGCGGGTTGCGGACGAGAAGAAAATCGGTGGGGAAGCGGCGGACGATGACGTGATCCCCGAGTTTGAGCGGACAAGACACTTGCCCGTCAATGATGGCCGTGGTGCCTTCATTGACGGTCCCCGCCACAATATCAATGACCGACTCGCGCTCGACGACCAATGGTTTATGGGTGAGCGAGTGGGGACTCAAGGGTGTCAGGATGATGGCATCGACATCCGGCTGCATGATCGGTCCGCCGGCGGAGAGGTTATGCGCCGTGGAGCCGCTCGGCGTACAAACGATCAGCCCGTCGCCGCCGACATCCGTCAGATGTTCGCCGTTGATGGAAATGCCGAGGTTGATGATCCGAAACGGCGGTCCCGCCTGGATCACGCAGTCGTTGATCGCCAGGCTGCTGTCCTTCACCGCTCCATCGCGCCGCACAGTAACCTGCAATACCGTCCGCCGACTGATGAGCGAATCGTCGAAGATGGCCTGGTTGAAATGGCGTTTGATCTCCTCCAGCGAGAACTCGGCCAGGAAGCCGAGCTTCCCCACGTTGACCCCGATCAACGGAACCTGATGCTCGCCCAGGGTGCGCGCGACCCCGATCAGCGTCCCGTCGCCGCCCAGAACGACGATGCGGTCCGGCCTCCCGGCGAGCGCCGTCCGCCCGTCACGATCGAGTCCAGCGCCGACGACCGTGCACCGCGACGCCGCAAACGACCGCACCTCCTCCAGCGCCGCCCCAACGTCTCTCTTTTCCGCGTTGCCAAGTAGGTAGACTCGACGCATTGGCGATTCCTTCACTCAAGTCCAATCGTGCCCGGCCGGATTATATCGCGGGGAGTGTTGCAAAGGCGACAGCTGGCTATCGCGTGACGCGATTCGTGACGCTATACCCCGCCCGGGGGGAGTGCTACGCTTAGTTGAAATTTAAGACAAACGGCTCCAGGAATGATGGTTGTTCAAGGTCCATCAAGCAAGGAGCCGGGAGAGGAGAAAGAGTATCGTTCGGATTCGAGGTCGGGGCCAGGGGCGAAGGCGGGCTGCGAAGACGAGCGGCGGGGTCGAGCAGGAGTTGGTGGGGTTGGACACGCGGGTAGCGATGATCCAGGCCCTTCTGCCCCTGGGGCTGAAGGCGGTCAACGAGGTGCTGCAAGAAGAAGTGACGCAGTTGGCCGGCGTTCGGTACCGCCGCGAGGGAGGCCTGCCCGGCTATGCCCGCTGGGGAGGCCAGCAAGGCTCGGTTTACCTGGCGGACCACAAGGTGGGCGTTCATGTACCGCGGGTTCGGGATAGTCCCGGCACGACAGACCCTT
>CAYQZH010000260.1:0-6402 GCA_964421865.1 uncultured Phycisphaera sp.
TCTGACCGACGGGGCGGACAACCCCCCGCCGATTCCGGGCGTCACGCCGACCAAGCCGCTCGACGCCGCGAAGGTCGCCGCGACGTTGGGGATCAAGATTTACACCATTGCGGCGTTTGGTACATCGCCACAGCGTCAACAAGGGTTCGGAATCTTCGCCCCGATGCGCGGCGGATTCGACCCGGTGGCCGAGGCTGCTCTGAAGGAGATCGCCTCCGTGACCGGCGCGAGGTATTTCCGCGCGACCGACACCGACTCTCTGGTCAAAATCTATGACGAGATCGACCGGCTGGAGCGCCGGCGGACGGGCGAGCGCAGCTTCCGCGACAACTTCTTCGCGAGCAAAGTCGCCATGCTCACGGCGCTGGGGATGTTGATGGCCGAAGTGCTGCTGACCAACACGAGGTATCGACGAATCCCATGAATCGACGGGCACTGTATCCGCTCGGTGTATGGTCGGCGTGGACGCTAGTCGTCCCGCTCGGCGTGATGGCGCTCGCCGCTCTGGGCGTTGCGACCAGCGACTCCAAGACGTTGGTGTTCGACAACCCCGGCCTGTGGTGGCTCGGGGCGGTCGTCCCGGTGACGGGCTGCGTGTTCTTGTACGGTCTGGTGCGGCGACGGCGGGCGCTGCACGCCTTCGCTTCGGCGCAACTTGCGCCGTTGCTGGCGGCTTCGGTCAGCCCGTTGCGACAGGCCGTCCGCGCGGGAATGCTGATCCTGGCCCTGGTGATGATCGTCTCCGCGCTGATCGGGCCGCGATGGGGAATGTACCTGGAGAAGCAGAGGGTCTTCGGGGTGGACGTGGTCGTGGCGTTGGATTTGTCAAGATCCATGCTCGCCGGCGATCTTCAGCCGAATCGACTGGAGCGGGCCAAGCGCGATCTACGGCAACAGCTCACCGAACGCGGGGCGTTCAAGAACGCGCATCGACTTGCGTTACTGGGATTTACCGGGACGACGTCGTTGCGGTTGCCGCTCACCACGGATCACGTGGCCTTTCGATCGAAGCTCGACGCCCTTCACGTCGGGGTCATACCGCGCGGGGGGACGGCGGTTGCTCAGGCCATCCGCGCCGCGGTCGATCTGTTCGCCAAATCGCCTCAACAGGCTACGAAGGTGATTCTTCTTTGCACGGACGGGGAGGACCACGAGGGCGGTCCGGTCGAGGAGGCGCAGGTGGCGTGGAAGGAGCATGGCATTCGCGTGTTCACCGTGGGCGTGGGCGATCCGAAGCGAACGGTGGGGGCAGAGGTCCCGGCGGCGGAGGGCGGGGCGTCCAAGCCGCTGCTGCACGACGGGCAGATCGTATTCTCCAAACTCGACGTGGAGGGACTGCGGAAGATCGCCGAGGCCGGCGGCGGTGACTATGCTCCGATTGCGGAACTACCTCGCGTCGTGGACAAGATCGCGAGCATGCGCACGACGGAACTTTCCACTGAGGAGCGGATGCGGCGGCAGCCGCAATTCCAGTGGTTCGTGGCCATGGCGTTGTTGCTTCTGGGAGTTGAGACGATGATCCGTGAGGGTCGGCCATCCGTCGGCGATCAACTGCAACGGACGTGGCAGCAGGGAGCGGCGGCATGAGCGCGCAAGGTATCAGAACCCGGAGCGCAAGCGACGGGTCGATACGGAAGGCACGGAGGCACGGAGGCACGAAGGCATGAAGGCACGAAGCGGAAGCGACGGGTCAGAGTCGGTCCGCTCGCTCGCGCTCGCGGCTCTGATGGGGTTCGCAGCGGCGACGATCGCACGGGCCGGCGACGAAGCGTCTAAGCCGCCGATTTCTGCTCCGAAGGCGGTCCGCGAGGGTAATCTTCTGTTGAAGGCAGGCGATCCCGCGTCCGCGCTGGAGCACTACCGACAGGCCGAGACCGTGCAGCCCAGCGCTCGGGAGATCGCCTTCGATCGCGGCTTGGGGCACTACGCCCTCGGGCAGTTCGACGAGGCGCGGCAGGCGTTTGAGCAGGCCGCGGGCGGGGCGGGTGACGCCCTGGCCGATGACGCCGTCTACAGCGCCGGGGCCTGCGATCACGCCGAAGCCCTCGCCGGCGGAGCGAATCCCAAAGCCGCACTGAGCAAGTTGGAAAACGCCATGCAGCGATACCAAAGCGTCTTGTCTCGCCGACCCGAGCACCAACCAGCGCAAGATGCGAACTACAAGGCCGCGTCCATGTGGCGGGAACTCAAGCAGAAACTCGAACAACAGAAGCAACAGCAGCAGCAGCAAAACGACCAACAGGATCAAAACCAACAGAACGAGAATCAGGAAAAGCAACAACAGTCGTCTGAGCAACAGAAGGACAACGAGCAGAAACAGGAACAGTCCGCCAAGGACCAACAGCAGCAACAGTCCCAGGAAAAACAGGAGGAGAAAAAGCAGCAGTCCTCCGCCGAGCAGAAGGAAAACCAGGAGGAACAGTCCAAGGAGGCCCAAGCCAAGGAAGAGGAACAGAAGGAGGATGTTTCGCGCGAGCAGGCGGAGCGGAAACTGCGGGAGATGATGCAGGCCCTACGCGATCGGAAGAAACTGCGGCGCGAAGAGGTGAAGAGGGTCCCCATTTCCCCCGTGGACAAGGACTGGTAGGAAAGTGCAAGACTGGAAGTTCAACGTTCAAAGTTCAAAGAAGGTAAGGCCCCTCGCGGCGCGCAGGGCGTTCCGTTCTTCTTCGAACTTTGAACTTCGAACTTCGAACTTCGCCGCGGTATTCACGCTTCTAACTGCCGTGGCCGCATATGTTGGCGCGCCGTCGATTGCCACAGCACAGGAGAGCGGAGTCGAGTTGCGGTTGGAATCCACGACGATGGAGGTCGGCGAGGCCGTCGATGCCCAGTTGGTCTGCACGAACATCGGCCAGCCGGACACGCCGCAACTGTCCGTCCCTCAGGGGCTGGACCTTCAAATCACCAATCCGATCCCGGCTCAGTTCTCGCAAATGTCGATCGTCAACGGACGACGCTCGCAGAAGACGACCTGTACTTATTCGCTACGACTGACGGGTCGAAGAGCGGGAACGTACATGGTCGGGCCGATCTCCGTCGTCGCGGAGGGAACCACGTACAAAACTGCGCCGGTGAAGGTTACAGTTCAAGAGGGTCCGATTGCCTCCCACCCCGAACAGGACCAGTTCGTCTTCGTGCGGATGAGCGTCGAACCCAAGTCGCTCTATGTCACCGAGAGCTTCACGGCCACGCTGGTAATCGGCATCCGCAAGGTGGAGATCGACGGGCGTGTCGCGGACCTGGACAACCTTTTGCAGATCATCGACGGCAGCGCCTCCGAGCTATCCATCTTCGGAACGCGGTTCAGCTCCAGCGAACTCGCCATGACCGACTCCACCGGGCAGCGGCATCCGTACATGCTCTACAAGTCCACAAAGGAAGTGCGGGCCGAAGAGGTCGGTCCGATGGCGGTCGGTCCCGTTTTCTTGAAGGTGAACTATCCGACGGCGTTACGCCGTGGGTTCTTCGGCGGGATGGAGGTCTCTCGATCGCGTAAGGAGACGGCCCGGGCGGAGGCGATGGCGGTGGACGTCAAAGGGCCGCCGGAACAAGGAAAACCCGCCGATTTCACGGGGGCGATCGGACGGTTCACGATGAAGATGGAGGCGAAGCCCACGCGCATCGAGCAGGGGCGACCGGTCACGCTCAGCATTTTTGTCCAGGGCGCGCCGCTGGACGGACTGGCCGGACCGGACCTTGCCGAGCAGGCCGAACTCGCCAGCCGGTTCGATTTCGCCGCGGATGAACTGACCGGTGATGTCGAAGGCAACGCCAAGGTCTTCCGCCGCGCGATCTTCCCCAAGCAGCACGGCGAGCAGACCGTGCCGCCGATATCCTGGTCCTATTTCGATCCCCGTTCCGAACGCTACGTCACGTTGGCGAGTCAGCCGATCCCGATCGTGGTCGATCCGCCCGCGCCCGGCGCGGTCGCGGCCTCCCCGCCCGACTTTGGAGCCTCCGAACGAAACAGCGCGAAACTGACCGTCGTCCAGGGCGGCATCTCGCCGAACTACGTGGACCCCGGTCTGGTGCTGGTCAACAGGTCGGTGGGACTCTCGACCCCCCAGACCGTCGCAGCGCTGGGCTTGCCCCCGCTATTGTGTTTGAGCCTGACGCTCACGGTTCGGCATCGGTCACGGTTAAAGGAAGACGTCGGGTACGCTCGTCGGCGTCGTGCGAAGCACAATGCGCGAGCCTTGATCGACCGGGCCTTGCGTGACGGTGACCCCGCGGGGCAGTTGACCGGGCTGTCGCACGCCATGACCAGCTACCTTGCGAACCATTTCTGCCTGCCGCCCGGCGCGATGACGCCGGACGAGGTTCGGACCCTGCTGGCGACCCATGGCGCCGACGCCGTGACGGCCGATCAGATCGCACGATTTCTCGAAACCGGCGATGCGGCGCGATACGCCCCGGGCGCGATGGGGGCGCTATCGCCCCGCGAGGCGGCGGCCCAAGTCCGCGAGTGGATCGAGCGGGTCGAGAGAAGCACGCGATGACCGCGCGTTCCTTGGGGTGGGCGGTCCTGCCGGTCTTGATGCCCGCGGCGGCCGCGATGTCCGTCGCGGCGGTACCGGCGCGTGCCGATGCGCAGGTCGAGTTTGACCAGGCCCTGCGCGACTTCGACGAAGCGCAGCGCCTCCGGAACGATCAGCCCGACCGCGCGAGGCAGCTTTTTCGTTCCGCCGCCCAGCGTTTCATCAGCATCGCGGCCGGAGGCGTGGTCAACGGTCGGCTCGAATTCAACATCGGCAATTGCCTTCTCCAAGCCGGCGACGTAGGCCGAGCGATCCTGCACTACCGCCGGGCGCAGCGCCTGATCCCCCGCGACCCCTTACTGGCCGACAACCTTTCGGTCGCCCGTTCGCGATGCCTGACCCAGATTCAACCGACCCGGCGGAGCGAGTTCTTCAAGAGCGTGTTTTTCTGGCACTACCAAACCGCGCTCGCAACGCGGTTCCAGGTCGGTCTGGCGTTGTACGTTGCGGTGTGGGTCTTGCTGTCAGCCCGGAGTGTGGCCGGTCGTCGATGGCTTACCGTCGGCGCCGTGGTCGCCGCGAGTCTAGCGGGCGCCTGCGGGGCGTCGGTGGCCGCCGAGCGATGGTTCGAACGCAACGCCCCGCAGGCGGTGGTGACGGCGATGGACGTGGTGGTCTACAAGGGGCCGGGAACCGGCTACCAACGTCAGTTCGAGCAGCCGCTCCAACCCGGCGTCGAGTGCACCGTCCGTGAACGACGCGGCACGTGGTGGAACATCGAACTGGCCGACGGCAAGTCTGGATGGATTGAATCATCCGCCGCGGAACTGATGGCGCCGCCGATCGGCGACTCGTTCGTCCTTCGCTAGATCGCCGAAGATCATGCCTTCAAGAATGGATGGGGGGACTTGCCCCATTTCTCGCGGGGAATCGAGTGGGCTGCGCAGTCCCAATCGAGGGCGGTGACAACTCGTGCAGAACCTGTTACGCTGCGTCGGGCCGATCCCGGCGTCGGCACGACCGTCCGGAACGCGGTACCGATGCCGCGTTCCATCTCGTCGTTTGCGGAGCCATTGGACGTGACCGATCTAGCGCGGAAGGCCGGGGTCAAGCGTCGCAAAGACCAGAAGGCGCGCAGGCCGGATCGGTTGGTCATCGTCGCCAATCGGTTGCCGGTGCGTCGGGTTGGGGGGCGGGCGATCGGCTCGCCTGGAACCTGCGTCCGGTGGCCTTGTCACGGCCCTAGCGCCCATACCGGGGCGACGATCGTGCGTGTGGATCGGCTGGGCGGGCGTCGCGGGACGGACGCTATCTGCTGTATTGCCAGGGGAAATGCATTGGCCCAAGTCCGAGCGATATCTGGGTCTTGCCCCTTGGCGGAGAGCGCCAACCGTTCCCATGCCTGAGGACGCCTTTCGCCGAGCATCACGCCCGGTTTTCCCCCGACGGGAGGTGGATCGCTTATCAGTCGAATGAGTCGGGAAGGATGGAGGTCTATGTCGCGCCGTTCAATCCGCCGTCCCAGGAGTCGGGGACCGGCGAGTCGGTTCGGGGCGGAAAATGGCAGGTTTCCACACGCGGTGAAGGTGCCCCGCGGTGGGGTCCCGACGGGAAGGCGCTCTCCGATCAGGCCGATTTTGGCAAGGTCTTTGCGGTGGAGGTCAAGGTGACGGACACCGGCTTGGAGATCGGCGAGGCGACGCCACTCTTCCACACCAACGTGCCGGCGGGCACCGAGCCCTTCGATGTCTCGCCGGATGGAGAATGGTTTGTAATGAACACGAATGCGATCCAACGCTCCGCTCCCATCACCCTCATCGTGAACTGGACCACGGAGTTGAAGAAGTGATCGAGACCAAGCGCCGCCTCGGCGATTTCGAGATCATCCGCGAGTTGGGCCGCGGGGGCATGGGGATCGTCT
>CAYQZH010000261.1:0-6316 GCA_964421865.1 uncultured Phycisphaera sp.
ACGTGGCCGGCGGTGGTGATGAAGATGTTTTCGGGTTTCAGGTCGCGGTGGATGACGCCCTTGACGTGAGCGGCGGCGAGACCGTCGGCGACGGTGACGGCGATCTCCACGGCCTGCCGCCAAGAAATCGCAGCCCGCCCCAACCGCTGCCGGAGTGTCTCGCCCTCCAGCAATTCCGTTACCACATACGCGGTTTCGTTGTGCGAGCCGACGTCGTAAATGGCGAGGATGTTGGGATGCGAGAGGGCGGCGACGGCTTTGGCCTCACGTTCGAAGCGGGCGAGGGCGAGCGGGTCGCGGGCAAGGTGTTCGGGAAGCACCTTGATGGCCACCTCGCGATCCAGGCGCGTGTCCCGCGCGCGATAGACTTCTCCCATCCCGCCCGCGCCGAGGGGAGCAAGGACTTCGTACGGACCCAGGTGCGTGTTGGGGGTCAGCGGCATCGGAGGACATTGTCGATTGCCGATCGTCGATTGTCGATTGAGGGCCGTTTCCGCATACCCCGTTCGCTAATTCGGCGCCGGCGCTTTGGCCTTGAGCTCGGCGGCCCAGTTCAGCACCACGTTGATCTGCCGGCGCTCGAGCCCGGGCTGAGCCGTACGCGTGAATAGAAAACGCTTTCCGTCCGGTGAAATATCATAAGGGCGGTAACTCGCCTCGTACCTGCGACCCGACGGTAACTCAAACAACTTCTTGGGCGTCGCCGTGGAGAGGCCGGTGTCATCGAATGTCACCGAGACGGACATCATGGTCACGCCGTTGACGAAGTAGAGCTCCGTGCCGTCGGGCGACCAGAGCGGAGCTTCCCCGCCGCCCTGGGAGACCTGCCACTTTCCGCTGCCGCCCAGAAAGCGACGCACGTAGACCTCACTGGGCCCGCCCTCCGAGGAGCGATACGCGATCCATCGCCCGTCCGGAGAGACGACCGCGCCTAACTGCTGTCTGCGCTCCGCGATGAGCACCTGGGGATGACCGTCTCCTTCCAACGGCACAATGAGCACGTCACTTTCGGCTGTACCGTACTCGGAAAGGAGGACCGACTGCCCGTCGGGCGTGAGACCGCTGATCGTGAAAGGCGTACTCGATTCGTAGACGACGCGCGGGGGTAAACTCCCGTCGAGGGTTAGGACCAGCATCTGATCCGGGGCTTCGTTCCCCAGAACCATCCGTCGCTGATCCGGCAACCAAAACGCGGCGACGCTTCGGTCATCGAAGGTCAATCGAGAAAGCGTCCCCCGTTCAAGATCCAAGCGCCAAGTGTCACCCTTTCCCAAACCTGGCCCGATCCCCACGAGAACCTGTTTCCCATCGGGCGAAACGTGGGGTTGCCGATACGGGCGTGGGGGCGCGGCGACGACCTCGACTTGCCCGTTCCGGTCGACCCAAACCAACTCTTGATCGAGGCCTTCCGGCTGGCCGGACACATACACCAGGGTGCCATTCTGGGCTATGTCAAAATGGACCGCCCCGCTGGTGGTTTCGCCGGCCACGGAATCCAAGATCGGTACTGGACGTCCAACGGTTTTCATCTGAGTTAGGTGCAGCAGAATAGCGAAGAGGACACCGTGTCGGGAAAAGACCAGGTGCCCCGAGGAGGCGTATCGGGCCGTGCTCGCCCCTTGCACCAAATCCCGCCGCTCGCCGGTCTTGAGCGAGACGGCGGCGATCGTGTCGTCATCGTAGGCACCCGGACTGTCCACCGTTCCGACGGTGAAGATCACCCAATCCGTTCCGTCCACCGCGTCGGGCCAGCGATGCGTACGCTCCCGCTTGTTCTCGTCCAAGCGGGTCAGCGGTTCGGGAACGCCGCCGACGGCGGGCACCCGCATCAGCGGCGTCGCGAAGCTCGGCGCCAGCACGATGGTGTCATCCGCGAGCCAGACGCCCGCCCGACCATTGCTGACGTCGCACACGTCGATGGCGGCGCCGCCCTGGACCGAAATCTTCTTGAGCTTCAGTCCGGCGAAGAACGCCACCCACTTCCCATCCGGCGAAAAGAAAGGATCGTACGCGTCCTCCGTGCCGGGCAGCACAGTCGGCTCGCGCTGATCCAGCCGGCGAAGGTACAAACGAATGACGCCGTCCCGTCGGGCGCAGTAGGCGATCGAGCGACCGTCGGGCGAGACGGCCATGACCAGGTTTTCCAAACCGGCGTCCACCGTGTCGGTGGGTGGGAGTGATACACTGAGATGCGTCAGCGGACCAGGCTTTGGGGCCGGGCGCATGACGAGAACCAGCGTTGTCACGATGATCGCAGCGCATCCAAACGCCAAGGCCGTCCAAGAGACCCGTGATTTCGGACGCATCGTCGCCGGGGAGCCGACCTGCGACCCGCCTTCGGCGACCCAGCGAAGTTCATCGGCGACGTCGGCGGCGCTCTGCCATCGCGCCTCCGGGTCCTTGGCGAGGCACTTGCGAACAAGGCGGTCCAGGACCGGCGGGGTCATGGGTTGAAGTTGGCTGATCGGTCGGGGCTGCGAGGACATGATCGAGGCAATCAGGCTCGCCCGGCTCGCGCCCTCGAACGCGCGTTTACCGGTGGCCATTTCGTAGAGCACCGCGCCGATGGCGAAAATGTCCGTCCGCGCGTCGGCTTCTGCTCCCTCCAACTGTTCCGGGGCCATATATTGGAATGTGCCGACGATCGTGCCCTTGCCGGTCAGCGGCTGTGTCACGGTGACGGCACTGGGATCGCTTTCGAGAACGGCGACGGACTTGGCCAACCCGAAATCGAGCAGCTTTGCCCCGGTCTTGGTGAGCATGATGTTGCCGGGCTTGAGGTCCCGATGGACGACCCCCTTGCGGTGAGCCGCATCCAGCGCCGAGGCAATCTCGACCCCGTTTCTCAATACCTGGTCGATCGGCAATGCGCCCTTGGTCAAGCGTTGTGCTAACGTCTCGCCCTCCAACAGCTCCATGACGAGGTAGTCCATGCCGTCGTGGTGCCCGACGTCATGCAACGTGCAGATATGCGGATGGGTCAGTTGCGAGATGGCCCGCGCCTCGCGTTCAAATCGCTGTTTGAACTCCGGACTCCGCGAGAGATGCTGGGGCAGCACCTTGATCGCCACTTCGCGATCCAGCCGCGTATCCTTGGCGCGATAGACCTCTCCCATGCCCCCCGCCCCCAGCGGCGCGACGATGGAATACGGCCCCAGATTCGCGCCGGCAGCGAGCGTCATTTGCGGTTCAACTCCTCCGGCCAATTGACGATCAGCGAAATGTTGGACGCGGAGGGCTCGGCCAAGGGCACGAAGACGAGAAAACGCTGCCCGTCTTCGGAAAGGTCGTAACGAACACCGGAACCGGGTACCCACGTCTCCCGCGTCTGGAACAACGGCGTACCCTGTCCCACTTCAAATGTCTCACCTTCCGTTGTGATCTCGACGGCCATCAGACGGTTGTCGCCCGCGAAGTAGAACAACTCTTTCCCGTCGGCCCGCCATCGCGGCTCCGTGCCGCCGCTGGCGGACACCTGCAGGGTTCCTCCCGGACCTGGGAAAGGAGCGACATAAACTTCATACCGCCCCGACGCATCGGACAGGTAAGCAATCCAACGTCCGTCCGGGGAGAATCGACCGTCCCCTTCATCATGCTCGGTCTGGACAACGGGTCGGGGAGTTCGATCGCCGTCCAGCGGAAGAGCCCAAAGGTCACTCTTTCCGCCGAGCGGTTGTGCCGAGTAGAGGACTGACTTGCCGTCAACCGACCAACCGCACGTGGTAAGCTCGATGTCCGTCGTGCTGAACAGGGGTTCGACGACTCCCGCTGAAGTTGTCGCCTTCCGCAAGAGCATGAATTTCCCTCCCGAAGCTCTGGAGGCATAGACGATCTGTGACCCATCGGGCGACCACACGGCATGAGTGTCATCGCCCGGGTCGAGCGTGAACTTCGATCGGATGCCCCGTTCCAAATCCAGCAACCAGACATCCGACAGACCGGCCGCGTCGAGGATGCCGACGGCGACGCGAGCGCCTTTCGGCGAGAGATTCAGGAACCCCGGGTAGTAGTTCTCCGGTCCCCCGACTGTCCCCAGGCGCTTTCCCCCCCGATCGAACCAGACGAGCTGCGCTTGCGACTCCTCCTTGCCGGTTTGATAGCCCAGGATACCGTTTTGCGAAACCGAGAAAACGCCGAGACTGAAACGCTCGTCCATGCGTACGTCCTGCACGAGCGGGACAGCCTCCCCTGTAGTCTCCACTCGATCAGCGTCGAACGGCTGAGCCATCAGCGTATTCTGGCGGACAAACAACAGGCGCCCGGATGCGTAGGCCACGTTCGTGGCGTCGTGCAAGACAGTTTTCCTCTCCGATGAATCCAGCGCGGCGGCGACAATCACCGGCTCGCGCCCGGCGCCTGCTGAAGAGGCTCGAGCGAGGAAGAGGAAGTGCCGTCCGTCGGGCAGAAAATGCGGGTACCGATGGGTGTCCTCTCCGCGGCTGCGGTCGAGTTCGGTGACCGGGCTGGACGCTCCGCCCGAAGCGGCGACGGCGTGGAGCGGTCCCGTATACTGCGGTGCGAACACGATCACACCGTCCTTGTTCCAGGTTCCGCCACGCGCTTCGGGCGCCTCCGCTAGGGTCAGCACAGGGCCGCCCGACGCTTCGATCTTTTTCATCTTTCGGTCGGCGAAGAACCCGAGATGGCGGCTGTCCGCGGACCAGAACGGTCGCGTCGCTCCCTCGGTGCCTTCCAACATTTGGGTGGCGAACGATCTAAGGGAACGGACCCATAGCATGGTTCTGCCTTCGCCCTTACGTGCGACGAACGCAAGTTGGGAACCATCCGGGGAGACGATCACCGGCCCGGCGAAGATCGACGTGGAGACCAGGGTCGTACCCTCTGGAGGCAGGATCGTTGCGCGCACCGGCGCTGGGGCTACGGAAGTACGACGTACAGAGGACAGAAGCAATGCGCCCGAGACGAGTACGGAGACGACAGCCAGCCCCCAGGCAAAGCGTTCCCGATGTCTACGCCGCGCCGTCAACGGCGCTGGAATCCCCGCCTGGGTGCCGCCTTGCGCGATCCACTCCAGTTGCAGCTTGACGTCGTGGGCGGTTTGGAGGCGATCGTCGGAGTCCTTGGCCAGGCAGCAGCGCACGAGATGATCCAGCGCCGGTGGCGTCATGGGCTGTATTTCGCTGATCGGTCGCGGTTGGGAGGACATGATCGAGGCGATCAGGCTCGCACGGCTGTGCCCCTCGAACGCCCGCTTGCCCGTGGCCATCTCGTAGAGCACGGCCCCGAAGGCGAAAATATCCGTGCGGGCGTCGGCCTCGCGTCCCTCAAGCTGTTCGGGAGCCATGTACTGGAAGGTGCCCACGATCGTGCCCTTGCCCGTCAAGGGCTGTGAGACCGTGAGGGCGCTGGGGTCGCTTTCGAGAACGGCAACCGACTTGGCCAATCCAAAGTCCAGCAGCTTCGCACCGGATTTCGTGAGCATGATGTTGCCCGGCTTGAGGTCCCGGTGCACCACGCCCTTGCGATGGGCCGCGTCCAAGGCGGAGGCGATCTCAACGCCAAACCGCAACACCTGCTCAATCGGGATCGGCCCCTTGGTGAGCCGTTGCGCCAGCGTTTCCCCTTCCAGCAACTCCATCACTAGATAGTCGGTGCCGTCGTGATGCCCGATGTCGTGCAGCGTGCAGATGTGAGGATGGGTCAATTGCGAGATGGCCCGGGCCTCGCGTTCAAATCGCTGTTTGAACTCCGGACTCCGCGAGAGATGCTGCGGAAGCACCTTGATCGCCACGTCCCGATCAAGCCGCGTATCCTTCGCGCGATAAACTTCGCCCATCCCGCCCGCGCCAAGAGGGGCGGTCAGCGTATAGGGACCCAGTTGTGTGCCCGTCGCCAGTGTCATTTCTTCGTCAATTCCGCCGGCCAATTCACCACCACCGTCATCGGCGACTCGGATTCCGACGCCAACCCCCTCTTGACCAGGAACCTCTGTCCGTCTGGTGTTACGTCAAAGGATTGTCCGCCGGCCCCGAAGGGTTGGAGCTGAAAAAGTGCTTTCACCTGCCCGACCTTCAAGCTCGACTCCTCGGCGATGACGTCGACAGACATCAGCTTCAAGTCCGGCACAATGTAGAAAATCTCCTTGCCGTCACGCCCCCACTGCGGAAGAAACCCACCCGCCGTCGAGATCTGCCACTTGCGCCCGGGTCCAGGGAAGGGCATGACGTACACCTCCAGCTGCGCGGACTCGTCGGAAGCATAAGCGATCCATCGTCCGTCGGGTGAAAAGCGAGCGTCGGTTTCATCGAACGGCGTTTGGACGATCGGGACGGGCTTCCGGTCTCCCGAGGTTTCA
>CAYQZH010000262.1:0-6279 GCA_964421865.1 uncultured Phycisphaera sp.
TACCACCACAAAAACCATTGTGCGCCGCGTCGTTGCTCGAGCAAACCGGGGTGTTGCAGAGGCAATCCGCGTT
This sequence comes from uncultured Phycisphaera sp., assembly GCA_964421865.1. Taxonomy (GTDB): domain Bacteria; phylum Planctomycetota; class Phycisphaerae; order UBA1845; family UBA1845; genus SBAX01. The sequence continues at coordinate 74 of CAYQZH010000262.1, forward strand.
GGAGGGTACCTTCGACGGGTCGCAGGGGTGTCCGTTATAGTTCGGAGCGGGGAAGGTTGCCGTGGCACCCGAACAGACACCGTTGCTGGCGGTGTCGAACTTGGAGAAGTTTTGCGGCACGGTCTGCGTCGGCAGGGCCACCGTCGCCACCGCGTTCCTGGGGTCGGGGTGCTGCAACTCGACCAACTCCACCTTGATGGCGACTTGGGCTGGCGTACCAGTCGCGGTGCCCGCCAGCGCAACCCTGAACCTCAGGGACCGAGTGGTCCGATCGGGACTGACCGGATCGGAGTCCCAAACAATCCCACGCACCGCTTGCCCGCAGATCGTCGCATTGGGACCGAAGGTTGCAATTTGGATATTGGGCGGGAGCGGTGCGCCGGCAGAAATGTTATCGCCGCAGATGTCTCCGTTGAACTCGCCAGAGATTGTGACGTCCCCGTTAATCGATCCAGCGACCAGAATATCTCCAGACATGTCCCCATTAACCTCGATGGAGCCATCGCAGTTTTGCACTATGAAAAGGTTCCCGCCCACCCCCGCCAGTTCGTCCTCGAGGTAGAGTGAACCAGTGCCCGCGAGGTTGCCGGCGATTAAGATAACGCCTTCCGAGAATGTGCTATAGTAGTACAGTCGGACGGACCCTTTGCAGTCTCCAAGAATATTGATGCTGCCGCCCAGATTGGCGCCGGCGATCGTAATCCTTCCCGTAGACTCTATACTGGCGAAATTCGCGGTGCCCAAATACGAAGCGAAGAGCAGTTCGAACTGTCCAAGCAGCGGACCTACGTTGATGACGCTGTTTCCTGCAGTCCCGCCGAAGTAGAACCGCAGAAAACCTGCAAGCTCGTGCCCGTGGAAATCGACGACCGCTCCATTGGCAAGCTGTCCATATACAGTGACTCCGGCGCCAAACGGGAGCCCGTTCGGGAGTGAAAGATTGCCGGCGAAGGTCTCTCCCCCTCCGTTTGTATTGAACACGACACTCTTCTTACCAACGAACTCGCCAAGGGTGATGGTCTTGTTCGCGGCCACGCCGCCTTTCACTTGCAGTGTGTTTACCTTCGGGATGGTGATATTCCCGTACACGTCGCCGCCGATGGTGAAAGATGCGACGCCGCCTTGCCCCGCCGACTCCTGTAAGACCAGGTCGCCCGTCAGGTCGCCGGCAATGCTGCCGCCGGAGAGACTGGACCACCCCGTCCAGTCTTGTTCTTTGACAAGGCGCATCGATTTAACGTTCGCCGCCCCGGGTGACGCGCCGTGGGCGACCGTCAGCCCGAAGTTCGCCGTGGTCAACGCTGGGTTGATCCCGATGTCCCCCAGATTGGCCGGCGCGTTATCGGTTCGGCTCACCTGCGACCAGACCTTCCAGCCGTCGTTGCCGGTTACAAAAGTGACGCCGGGCTTGCTGGGGTCGGTCCCAAAGTCGAGGAAGAAGTCGCTGTTCAACTCGGGAGCATCGAGTTCGCCCCAGTTGACGCACACCAGCGGGCTATTCCCTCCGTTATCGCTGCACCGGCATCCCGGATCGGACGCACAATCCGCCACGTCCTCGCAGTCGGCATAACCGTCGCAGTCGTTGTCAACACCATCGTGGCACGTCGAGTTGGGCAATTCATTCGCTGAACGACAGTCAAAATCATTGCATGGCGTGCAAGTCGGTCCGCAGCAACCGTTCGGCGTAGAAGTGTCACAGTCCCCCCCGGTAGACTCGCAGTATGCATTGCAGGCGCCAGGATTTACGCACGTATTGGTCGTGCATTCAACTCCGTCGTCGCAATCATCGTCCGAGGAGCAGACAATCGAGGTGCACGACCCGCCGCAGCATACCCCACTGGTGCACGCCGTGTAATCCGGCACGGGAGCGTGCCCGCAGAGCCCGTCAACGCAGTCATCAACGGTACATTCGTTTGCGTCGTCGCACACCTCGTTGGACGTGCAGGCGATCCAACCCGTCAGCACATGGTGGATCCAGCAGTGCTTCCGCCCCACCTGCTGCGAGGTGAACAGGCTATAGCAACAATCCGGCGCGTAGCTCATGTAGTTCTCCGGCCGGGTCGGACCCCAGGGCGTGGCGCTGCACGAGTCCGTTCCGCCCGGCGGCGCACAGCTGTAGTTCACGGGGGTCGGGGCCGTGTCGGCGGCGAAATCGCCGGTCGTGTCTCCGTTCAATCCGTCCGCGCGCTCATAGCACGCTGAGCACGGGGGGTAGACCTCCTCCACGCCGTGGTGGGTGTGCCACAGACTCAGGGTATGCCCGCTCTCGTGCGTGAGCGTCTTCTGGGCTACGCTGCACTGCCCTTCGCCGCATTGCCCAACGCTGCACTGCGCTTCGCCGCACAGACTTTCGACGCACCGGGCTGCGCCGAACGAGTAGAGGTCGACGATGATCCCGCCCATATTACCGAGGGCATCCGGGTCCCACGGAAAGGTTCCGACGCCCAGGTAGCCGTCAATATCGACCACGTACACGTTGATTTGGTGAGCTGGATCGTCCGCATACGCGTCCTTCATCGCGAACTCCTCTGAGTCCGAGAACTCCCGGTACGTGCTGTTGTTGATGTATTCGGTGTTCTCCGCGAACTGAATGCGATACGGAGCGAAATCGGAGTTCAACTGAGTCATCTGAGCGGCTACGTCGGACGATGTCGCGGCGCAATTCGTGCCGTCGGTGTTGCAGAAGATGTGGAGCTTGACGCGGATCTGCACGATGGGCGTAGAGGGGCCCGGGATCCACGAGTCGCGCACGGACGACGTATCGCATGTGCCCATCGTTGGGCATCCCGCCTCGGCGACAGCCCCCTGGTTGCCAACCTTGGCTGCCCATTTCACGTGTGTCTGACACCATTCGACCGGCTCGTCGGCTCTTGCGCGCGGGCACTCCCCCGTCCACTGTTTCGCCAAGATGGCGATAACCGCCGCCAACAAGTAGCGGTGTTTCCGGTCTTTTTTCATGACTTCACTCCTTCCAGGGAGGGAAAAGTTGGTCCGCCGTGGTATAATCGCCTGCTGGGCTCAATTGCCGATGCCCGATGGGCGAACGAATGCGAAGGCACCGTATAATCCACGCGCCGGTCTGCCTGCTGCTGGCCCTCGCAGCAGCACCCGCGTACGCACAGGTGGCCTCGTGGGAGGGCACGTCCCTTCCAGAAGCGGATGGGTGGGACAGGAGCGCATTCTGTACCCCTGATCGCTGGATTGAAGGCACCTGGTTTCGGCAGGCGCTGGTCGCGGGCGAGTGCGGTCCGCCACCTGGCGGCGACCGGGACTCGTACCGACGGTCTCTTGAAGCCTTTAACGGTACAACACAGTTCTTCGTGGAGTTTCGGCTTGAGACGGACGGCGACAGGTCGGAGATTCCAGGCGGGGCGCCCGCCCTCGTCGCGATGGGCAACGTTTTCGGTGTCAACTATCACGTCACGGTCTCGCAGGACTTGGTCCAGTTCCTTCGGGATGCCGATCTTCCGATCTGGTTTATCGAGATCGAACCGGGCATCCCCCACACCTACCGCATCGAACTCTATCCTGACCGCTACGCGTTCTACATCGATGCCTACCTGATCGACGTAGGAGTTTCCGAGGGCCGGTTTCCGGCCCACGACTCGGTGATCACGTGGCGCGGGAAATCCTGGTACCTCCCGTGCGAGAACGCTTGGGACTACATCCGATACGGCGTGATCCCGGTCGACGGCAGCGGGGATTACGACAGCGACGGGGCGCTCACCGAGGATGATTTCTACTTCTTCCACGAATGCCTCACCAATGTTCGCCCCGGCATCAACGGCGGCCCGGCCAACGACGCCGGTCCCGGCTGCCGTTTCGCCGACTTCGACTCCGACGGCGACACCGATCTTTGGGACTTCGCCGCTTTCCAGAATGCCTTCGGGGAAGCGCCGTAGCGCGCTGAATTGGTCCGATGAGGGCTCATGGGGTTTGCGGGACGCGATCGCACCGTGCTCGCCTCCCCCTCTCTCGATGCCCGAACCGGATGCCCGTGAAGCTAACGGATCAGAGCATGCTGTCAAGCGCGAATTCGCCGGAGTACGACGGCGTAGCACGCGCCGAAGCGTGTAACCTCATGTTTGGAACGGGGTTGCCGACGTCAAAAAAACGAAATTTACCGCCAGAATTCCTGTCATGGGGAGCGCAAAGTGGACAGGCGTAGGGTCGTGCGTTGCGGCGTTCGACAACGGCCCGCCGGACGTAGTTGAGATCGTCCTGGACCGGCCCATCCCCTACAACGCCACGACGCGCTTCACCTTCAACGACGGTGTGGCCGTGAATGCCGTGGAGTACACCTTCGCCCCCGGCGACACGGACGGCGACGGCGCCGCGGACCTATTCGACTTCGCTGCCCTCCAGAACTGCTTTGAGGTCTCGCCCGTATCGGGTGCGTGCCTGGTTTTCGACCTCAACGCCGACCACTCCATCGACCTCCGCGACTTCGCCGGGCTGCAGCGCGTCTTTACCGCGCCGTAGAGCCTCGTCAACCATGCTTCCCGGACTCTTTTTTCAACCGCCCACCCCCTTCGCCAACAGCAATAGGGCACGTAAACCGCCGGGAGGCGTTGGCCGCGGGCGTCACCGGGCGGCACTCGCCGATTCGACGGGCGTGACCTTGGCCGTCAACCGGGGGGCGACATCGACGGGGATCGCCGCCCTCCTCGGCTTCCGCGGGCGCGACAGCCAGCCGATCAGGCAGAACCCGACGGCATAGAGGAGAAGAAAAACGCTGAACGCACGATGCGCTTGGGAGAAATAGATCAGAAAAGAGAACAGGGAATAGACGCCCAGGAGGACCTCCGCGATCCAGGTGTGATTGACCGCGACCTGGTAGCGACTGACGGCCCGGGCGGCGTCGGCGCTCCCCGATTTCGGAGTGCGGACGAATTCGCCCCCCGATCGGAATAGTCCGCGAAGGACGCCCAGCGAGTTGTTGACGCACATCCCGCAGCCGAGGATGAGCATGGAGGGGATGGTCCGCAGACCCGACCAGCGGCCGCCCAGACTGTAGCGGGCATAGGCATAGATCAGCGACGGCGCGACCGCCGACACCGCGATCACCGCCCAGGCGATCCAGAACCATTTGCTGAAGGCCTTGCCGTGGGAGAAGACCAGCAACATCGGGCGGGCGACGACGGCGAGCAGCAGCATCCACAAGGCCACCGAGTAGTGCGTCAGATGGAGCGTTGCTTCGACCTTCTCGGGCAGGGAAAGAGGGGCCCGCCAGATGCGCGGAAGCAGCTTGCGGGCGACTTGAATGGACCCCGTGGCCCACCGCCGCTGCTGACTCTTGAGCGCCCCGACCGTGGCCGGCAGTTCCGCCGGGCAGGCGAGGTCCACGCAATAATCCAGCTTCCATCCGGCGAGCTGCGCCCGATAGGACAGATCCAGGTCCTCGGTGAGCGTGTCGCCGCTCCAACCGCCGACGGCGGGGTCGTCGATGGCGGCCTTGCGCCAAACGCCGGCGGTCCCGTTGAAATTCATCATCAGCCCGTTCCACGCCCGCGCCCCCTGCTCGATGGCGAAATGCCCGTCGATACCCAGCGCCTGGGCCTCGGTGAGCCAGGACTCCTGGCGGTTCAAATGACTCCATCGCCCCTGGAGGCACGCCAGATCGGGTTGGGCCTCGAGAAGAGGAATCGCCTGGCGAAGGAACTCCTTGGGCGGAACGAAGTCGGCGTCGAACACGGCGACATACTCGCCCCGGGCCGACGCCAATCCCGTCGCCAGCGCTCCGGCCTTGTAGCCCGACCGGTTCGGACGGCGAATCACTTTGATGTCCACGCCGCGGGCGTGCAGTCGCCGGACGAGGTCATCGACGGTATCCCGCGTGGCGTCGTCGCTGTCGTCCAGGATCTGGATTTCATGGCGAGCGGGCGGATAGTCGATGGAGGCCGTCGCCTCGACCGCCCGCTCGATGACGTCCCGCTCGTTGTAGATGGGAATCTGGGTGGTGACGATCGGCCAGCCGTCTGCCGGGTGATCGCGGTGATACGCAGCGATTGCGGCTTGCTGGTCACGTCGCCGCGATGCCGCTTTTCTGCGGAACAGGTAGAGCAGCACATAGAGGTGCAGGCCGTACACGGCCAGCGCCGTCGTCGCGGCGAAGAACGCCGCCAGCACGATCCACAGAAACGTTTCACGCACGCGAACGACTCAACGCGGGCACATCGCCGACGGGCATCTCCGCGCATCCGCCC
>CAYQZH010000263.1:0-6204 GCA_964421865.1 uncultured Phycisphaera sp.
CTCGCGGCGGTAGAGGATGGGGTCCGGGGCCATGATGCTGGCATACACTTCCGCGATGGCCCCGAGTAGCGCCCGAAGCCTTTGCTCCAAGGTCCCCTGGTTGGCGACGAAAACGCTGGCGTATTTGCCGCAGAAGGCCGTGCCGAAGCGATCTTCGAGCAGGCTTGACGAGCGGACGATCAAGGGATGCGTACCGATCTGATCGAGAATGCGGCGAAGATCGTGCACCACCTTCAGCGGAAAGTCGCCGTTGCGAAACACCCCGCGGATCAAGGGGTACTCTCGGGTCACGTCGTCGATCGGCTTGTACTTCTGACTCTGATACTCATCCAACCGGTTCAGACGCAAAAAGTCCTCGACCACGTCGCTGCGCAGGTAATACGACTCGGGAATGGCGACGGGCAGATACGGATCGGTCCCCTGCTCCGCGGCGGCGAGGACGCGATGGGCAAGGATCATCCCGCCCGCCTTGCCTCCGATCCGACCGATCCCGCTGTCGCTGCCCAGCATCCGACTGGTGATGTCGTCGAAGTCGCGGATTTGCAGGTGGTTCTTGGCGATGCCGATGAACTCGAGTTGATCGCTCACGAAGTGCCGCGTCAGCGCCACCCGCGTTCCGACGACCTCGGCCGGGGCGAGGCGCGTCTCACCCAACGGCAACTTGCAAAACCGCTGGATGTTGTCCGCGAGTTCACGGAAGGAGACGTTGACCCGGTTGGCCACGATCTCCAGGTTGTGGACCTCCTCACGCTTCATGGTGAGGTTGACGAGGTCGTCGATGTCGGCCAGGGAGAAATGGCGGCACACGTTCTGACGGGTGATCTGTTCGACCAGCTCGCGCTCGCGTTCGTCCCAGCGGTCGCGCTCGGCCTGGTTGGGGTCGTCCACGATGTCGCCCGCCGGGCGGCCGGCCTGAGCGCGGGCCTGATCGTTGATGCTGTCGATCGTGGCGATCCGGCGGCGGTGGAGCTCCATCAGCAGCTCGCGATGGATCCGCTCCGTGAGGCTCGGACGGAGGCGAAGGTGCTCCTCCAATCGACTCGCCACGTGGGATTCGGTGTCGGGATCGTTGACCATCCTCGCAGCCCCTTGTACGCCCGTCGAAGCCTCCGGCGGAACCCGTTATTGTCCGCCTCGGCTGTGGCGCCTGCAAGCGCGACGTGTGCGGGACGACCCGTCGTCTTCGCCCCCCAATCGAGGCTATAATCCTCTACCACTTCCATCGGGCTGGATGGGGCGGTACGAACTATGGTGACTTTGCAAGACAGGCCGCGTTGCGACGGGGCGGGCCGCGCCGCTCCGGCCGCGACCGTGCGTTTACCGGTCCTTCCATCGCACGGGACGCCGGTGCGCAAGTCGCGCACCAGCCGATGGCGGGCGGCGTCGCTCATCGCGGTTCACTTGCTCATTATCGGACACGTCGTCCAGTGGCTCATCACCGGCCGCACCCTTTCGCCGGTCGAGCCGTCGGAGACGATGTACACGCTCAACGACGGTCACCTGAACGCGGGGTTCGTCTTTCTCGCCGCGTCGCTGCTCGCCACGCTCATCTTCGGACGCTTCGTGTGCGGTTGGGGGTGCCACGTGGTGGCCTATCAGGATTTGTGCGCGTGGCTGCTGAAGAAGATCGGCATCAAGCCCAAACCGTTTCGGACGCGGATTCTCGTACTCGCGCCGCTGGCGCTCGCCCTGTACATGTTCGCATGGCCGACGGCCTACCGCTGGTGGGCAGGTTCCCCGGCGCCGAAGTTCTCGAACTACCTGATGACGTCGGAGTTTTGGAAGACGTTCCCCGGTCCCGGCGTCGCGTTGCTGACGGTGGCCGTCTGCGGCTTCTTGATCGTCTATGTTCTCGGCGGCAAAGGATTTTGCACTTACGGTTGCCCGTACGGCGGACTGTTCGGGGTGGTGGATCAGGTCGCCGTGGGGCGAATCCTGGTCACCGACGCCTGTGAGCACTGCGGCCACTGCACCGCCGTCTGCACCTCCAACGTCCGCGTTCACGAAGAGGTCGCGCTATACGGCATGGTCGTGGACCCCGGTTGCATGAAGTGCATGGATTGCGTCAGCGTCTGCCCGAATGACGCCCTGTACTTCGGCTTCGCAAAACCGCCGGTAGGGGGTGGCACGCTCAAGCACGAGCTTGGCCGTGCAAGCACCAAGGTGCTTTCCGCTCCTCGACCCAGACCGTACGACTTTGGACTATGGGAAGAGATCGTGATGGCCGTCGTCGGACTGGGCGCCTTGCTCGTCTTCCGCGGTCTGTATGGTCAGATCCCCTTGCTCCTGGCGATGGGTCTGGCCGCCATCATGGGCTATTTCGCAATCAAGAGCGTTCGAGTGCTCCGGACCGCCAACGTGCGTTTACAGAACCTCCAACTCAAACGCGGCGGGCGGCTCACACGGTCGGGAGTGGGATTTGTTGCGGCGGTCGCGGTGCTTTTCCTTTTCACCGCCCATAGTGCGGCCGTCCAGTACAACGTGTGGCGCGGGCGGACCCTGTTTACGTCGCTCAACATCGGCGACCAAGTCTGGTTCCCAGGAAATAGCTGGTGGGAGCAAGCGTCCCCCGAGCAACGGGCGCGGGTGGACGAGGCCATCGCGGGATACGAACGGGCCGACCGTTGGGGGCTCACCACTACCGTCGCGGCGTTGCAGGATTTGGTGTGGGTGCACCTTGCTCGGGGCGGGCTCGACGCGGCGGAAGCGATCACTCGGCGCCTGATTGAGCTGACTCCGGATCAGCCCGAGGTCTACCGCGGACTCGCCGGCGTGCTGCGCAAGGCCGGTCGGCTGGAGGAGGCCGAAGTCCAGTACCGGCAAGCCCTGCGGATGGACCCCACGCATTCCCGCGCTCGCACCGATCTCGCGTCGATGCTGCTCTCCATCGGCCGCCAAGAGGACGCCCTCGCCGTCTACCGCGAGGGCGTCCAGGCGTCACCGGCGGACACCGACGCCCGCTACACCCTCGCCCTCGCCTTGCTCAGTCGCACGGCCCCACAGACCCGCCGTTCGGACATCGAGGAGGCGATTCAACATCTGCAACGGGTAGTCATCGACCGCCCAAGCCTCGCCGAAGCCCACTACAACCTCGGTGTGGCCGTCTTCATGTCCGGCCGCCCCGCCGACGCCCTCCTCCACATCCGTGAGTCCATTCGCCTCGCCCCCGACGACCCCCAGGCCCGCCAATTTTTCTCCGTTGTCCTCCAACAACTCGACACGTCCGAGAACCCGTAGGGCAGTCCGCAGATCTACGATCTTCCCGGCCGGCATTTTCATGGATGATCTGCTCCGATGAATTTCTCATACGCTTCATCGAGAATGCTCCCAGCCCCGTCCCAGCCCAGTTCGACTCTGATGGGCCCCGGATCAGAAAACGGGTAGCGTGCCGCCAGGGGGTGATGAGGGCTTAACGCTCAGAAGTCTTCGATTTCGAATCGCCGTTTGATTGCTTCAATAAGAGCATCGGGAACGACGTAGTTTAAACGGTCATTCCCTTCCCTGAGCAGATGTGCAGGAACGATTTGAACACGTCGCACTCCGCGAATCACTTTCGACACCTCGCCGGTCAGCGCGTTGGCTGGTGCATGAGTCGATAGACCATTCTCGTGACAACGGTTTTGGAACTCACTGGAAGTCATCCCGACTCACAGCTACGCAGCGATATCAACGATGCCTATCCAACTATCCGATTTTTCAAAACCGATCGCATCGTCGACCATTCGTAGAGCGTCTTCAGTAGCATCCCTCTTTGGATGCGTCGCCAACTCGAACGCTCGGCTCTGAAAGTCATCGGAAACGCGGATTGCGTTAGCCATCTTGTCGCGAACCTCTTGTGGAGCATCTCGGTAGATCGCCGTAATCCCAGGGTAACGACGGCTGCTCTGTATGAGGGCGATCAGCGCGCGCAGCAACCCGGCATATGCTTCAAGAGGAGTAGCTCCAAACCCGATCTGGTCGGTGAAAACCGAATGAGCGACGAACCGCCCCTCTGCCGGACCCCCTGGATCGCTTTCATAGATGACGCAAATGTCTTTGAGCAGGGACTCATTCGTCTCGCGATGCCGCAACCGATGAGCAGCGCTTCGCTTTCTGCCTGAACCCTCGGGACGTCCCGTACTCGAATCCATTGCAGCCGCTTCCAATCTAGCTCTCGCCTCCGTGCACCCAGAAACACAGCGCATTTATTGCGCTAAAGCTGCCCCACCGATACAGTCTATCGGCTTGGGTCGCGTGTTTGGCAACAAGAAAAAGGACGAATTGGGGCTTGGACGGTCGGTAACCACGTCCGAAGCCTCCCCTCCCCTCAACCTTGACCGTCCGTATCACGCAACCCCTCGTGACGCAGCGCTGGATTATACCACCACAATCCAGCCTTTGCAAGCAACGGGGCCGATTGTACGTACTGGGCCAAGCGAGTCAACCACCGATCTTGAGTTATTTTTTTGAAAATCTTGAAATTTTTTTGGATGTGTCTACGGTCTTGAATCCTCTGGTTTTACCGAGAAAACATCGAACACGGAGTTTAATTAAAGTGATCCACGCCATATAACATAGCAGCTTTCATTTCAAGGCGCGACCCCGGATCGGCTTCCACCGTTGGCGGAAGCAACACCGCGACATGCCGTTCCCCTACCGCTCCGCCCCCCGCTCCCTCGCCGCTCTACGCTACGCTCCTACCGCCCGATCGCTCCAACGTCTCCTCCCGACCGATCACCGCTCACGTTCTTGAGTTGTGGTGCAGGATGTTCCATCTGAACCCGCCCGGGCGCGGACCCTCATCCCCCTGTTGGACTATCAACGGGAGGACGTCGAGTCCGACGCCCGCTTCCGTTGGAACTGCTGGTCCAGGCAGACCGGCAAGAGCTTCACCAAGTCACTGCGGAGGATTCTGCGCGGCCTCGCCCGGCGACGGACCCAAATCTTCCTCTCCGCCGGAGAACGACAGAGCCGCGAACTCATGCAAAAGGCGAGACAACACTGCCAGGCCCTCAAGATCGCCACGGACTATTACGACAACCGGTTCTTCAAGGATTTGACCATCAAGCAACTGGAAATCGTATTGCCGGGGGGAGTCCGGATCATCGGACTACCGGCCAATCCCCAGACGGCCAGGGGATTCACCGGCGACGTTCTCCTCGACGAGTTCGCCATGCACGCCTTCGACCGCGATATATGGGCGGCCATGTTCCCCACGCTCCTTCGCGGCGACGGGGAATTGGACATCGCTTCCACTCCCAAAGGCCGCAGCAATATGTTCTACCAACTCCGCGACAACCCGCACTTCACCACCAGCGTTCTGACGTTGCCCGACGCCATTGCCCAGGGACTCAACGCGAACGCGGAGGAAATGCGTCAGGCCATGGATGACGACGCGCTGTACCGCCAGGAGTTCCTCTGTGAATTCCTCGACGAAGCGACGGCCTTCCTCACCTACGATCAGATCGCGGCGTGCGCCGACCCGACACTCACCGTCCACGCAACAGTCGGGTCTTTAGTCGACGAGCCGCGCGAAATGTTCGTGGGCGTCGACGTTGGACGGCTGCGCGATTTGACCGTGGTCTGGGTGTTGGCTTCCGAAGGCGACTGCTTCCAGACCGTCGCGTTGTTCGAGGTTTCCGACGCACCTTTCCGCGTTCAGTTCGATTTACTGAGCGAAATCCTCTCCATTCGTCGAGTCCGGCGCTGCTGCATCGACGCGGGCGGAATCGGTATGCAACTGGCCGAACAGTGCGTCGAGCGCTTCGGCGGCCACCGCGTCGAGGCGATTACCTTCACGGCGGCCCTGAAGTCGCAGATGGCCTCCGCTCTTCGGATCGTCGTCGAAGAGAGGCGCATTCGCATTCCGGTGAACGATGGAATACGCAATGACTGGCACTCCGTCGAACGAACGATGACGGAGGCCGGACATTTTCGTCTCTCGGCGCCGCGGCGTGAGGGCAGTCATGCCGACCGCTTCTGGGCGGCGGCGCTGGCGCTCCACGCCACGGAGGCGGGAAGCGGAAAAGTGGAACACATGGCCGTAAAGCCGATGCAGTTCTCACGAACAGGGACATGGTAAAGAAGAATTACGAATTACAAATTACGAATTACGACAGGAAGCACGAAGCAATGAAAGTGCCACGTGTCATGCTGAGCCACTTGTCATGCTGAGCGCAGCGAAGCATCTCCGTTCGGCGACGAGCCCCTTCGCTACGCTCAGGG
>CAYQZH010000264.1:0-6161 GCA_964421865.1 uncultured Phycisphaera sp.
GGTTCCCTTCGAAAACCATTGTGCGACGACCGACGGACCCTCGACCATCAATTGCGACGCTCCGAATGAACCCATCGGGGCCGACCTCTGGTACGAGTATTCGGCCCCGTGCACCGAGACGGTGCGGGCGAGTCTGTGCGGAGCCACTCACTTCGACACTATCCTGGCGGTGTACGGCGGAGGCACGACGTGCAATTGTTCACAAATCTTCGGATCGCCGCTGACCTGTGGCGATGACACGTGCGGAATCGGCGGCGGACCGTCTGAAGTCGTCTTCAGCGCCACGGCCGGCCGCTGCTACCTCATTCGCGTCGCGGGATGGGACAGCTCCACCGGAAACGGAGAGCTCCAAATCTCCTATGACACGTTCTGCGAGCCGCCGCCGGGCGATTGCGACGGCGATGACCACGTGGATGCGTACGAAATGGCCCACTTCCAGAACTGTTACACGGGCGCAAACGGCGGACCGATTCCGCCGCACTGTACCTGCGTCGACCTCGACGGTGACGGCAACGTCGACCAGAACGACTGGAGGCTGTTCGTACAAGCCGTCACGGGTCCGTAGAACACTCGGCGGCTGGTCCAAGAAACCACGTTCCGCTACCATGCTCGCGAAATCGGCGCTGGCGCGGTGTGCGTAAAAACGTGTAACGGCGGCGCCAACAACGGCGATTCGTGCGTCAACCACACGCACTGTCCCGGCGGTGCCTGTGGGAGCGGTTTCTGGCGCGACCGTTACGGACGGTGCGCGCGGTAGCCCGAGCCGTCGCATTTATGCGGCGGGTTCGGTCCCCCAGCGCAAGAGACCCGCCCCATGAATGGGGCGGCTCGGAGGCGGTCCAGACCGGTTGCACCCCTCCCGAGGGTCGGGTAAGTTTCCGGTAAAGGCCCGCGGGGCCGCGGGCCGATGCCTGTTTCAACCGCCATGGACGGCGGTCTATGGGGCGCACGGAGGTACCCGAAACCATGCTTCTAAAACGTGTTACGATCTGCGGCTTTAAGAGTTTCTCGGACGCGGTCGATTTCGACTTCGGACCGGGGGTGACCTGCATTGTCGGCCCCAACGGGTGCGGCAAGAGCAACGTCGTCGATGCCTTCAAATGGGTGCTCGGCGAGCAGTCGGCCCGCTCCCTGCGCGGGCGGCAGATGTCCGACATGATCTTCAGCGGGTCGAGCACCCGCAAGAGCAGCGGCGTGGCCCAGGTCGATCTGGTCTTCGACAACACCGACCGCAAGCTCCCCATCGACCAGACCGAGATTACCGTCACCCGCAAGCTCTATCGCTCCGGGGAGAGCGAGTATCTGCTGAACAAGGACGTCGCCCGGCTGAAGGATGTCCGCGAGCTGTTCATGGATACGGGCATCGGGGTGGACGCCTATTCGGTGATCGAGCAGGGGCGGGTGGACCAGCTTCTGCAGAGCAGCCCGGTCGATCGGCGGATCATCTTTGAAGAGGCCGCCGGAATCAGCAAGTACAAAGCCCGCAAACGCGAGGCCGAGCGAAAGTTGGAGCGCACGCAGCAGAACCTTCTCCGCGTCGCGGACGTCATCGAGGAGTTGGAAAAGCGGCTTCGTAGCGTCAAGCTCCAGGCGGGCAAGGCCCGCAGCTTCAAGGAATACCAGGCCCGGCTCAACGAGCTGCGCTCCAGCTATGCGATGGCGGAGTACCACCGCTTCACGGAAGACATCAACCGGGTGAGCGGTGAGACCCAGGCCTGTAACGATCGGATCACCGCCCTCCGCACAACCATTGATCGCCACGAGGCCGACGAGTCGCAGGTCACCCTGCAACTCGACGCTTTGGCCGAGCAGATCAATCATGCCGACAACGAAGTCGTACGGGCGAAGTCCAACCTCGCGGCCCAGGAGGAACGGATTGAGGCCTCCCGCCGCCGCTCCGAGGAGCAACAGGCCCAGCGAGGTCGCGCTCAGGAGCGGCTACAATCGGAGACCCGGCGACTCGATGAATCTCAACGCGAACTCGCCCAGGTGCAAGAGTCGGCCGTCGATCTCCAGCGCCAGACCCATGAACTCCACGCCCGCATCGCCGATCTGAACGAACAGGACCGGTCGCTCGCCCGCGACCTCACCCAAGCCCAGGCGATCCTGGAGGACGAGAAAGCGGGCATCATCGACCTGCTGCGGAAGAGCGCCCAGACGCACAACGAGATCGTCCGGCTCAACACGCACCGCGAATCGCTGGTCGGCCAGAAGGGTCGGCTGGCGCTGCGCGACGTGCAGATCGCGGGCGAATTGGAGTCGGCGCTGGAGCAGAAGGCCCAACTCGACCGTCGCATGCGCGAAGTCGAAGCCTTGATCGCCGAGGAGACCCGCAAGCTCGAAGAGAAAAAGCAGGAAGCGGCCCGCGTCCATACCATGCGGCAGCGGCTCGTCGATGAGCTTGCCCACACCAAGGAGCGACGAAGTGCGTTGCTCTCGCGGCAAGACCTGCTCAACGATTTACAGCGAAAGATGGACGGCGTCGGCGCCGGGGTGCGGAAGCTGCTTGAGGAGAGCCGGCAGGAACACCACCCTCGCGCCCTCGACGGAGTCGTCGGCTTGGTCGCCGACCTGATCGACACCGACGTACAACACGCCCCGATCATCGAGGCCGTGTTGGGGGATTGCGATCAATGTCTCGTGATCGCCGACGGCGAGGTGTTTCTTACCCATCCGAAGGTGTTCGCCGATCTGCCGGGCCGACTGACCGTGCTCTGCGAGGACCGTCTACCGCCGGTGGTCAACCCCCGCGATTTTTCGGGGCAGCCGGGCTACGTCGCCCGCGCCATCGAGCTGGTTCGATTTCCTACCGCCCACGAAACGGTCGCTCGCCACCTGCTCGGCAAAACTATTGTCGTCGAGACCCTCGATGACGCCTTGGCCATGGCGCGATCGGACGTGTTCGGTCATCGCTTCGTCACCCGGCGGGGCGAAGTGCTCGAACCGGACGGGCGGGTCAGTCTCGGGCCGTCGGGCTCGACCGCGGGGCTGATTTCCCGCAAGAGCGAGCTGCGCGACATCGACTTCCAATTGAGCGACATCGACCTCCGCATCGTAACCCTCACCGACCAGCTCAATCGCAACGAGGCCGAGGTCTGCCACCTTGACGGCGTCCAACAGGAATTGCGCACCGCGATCTACGAGTCGAACACCGCGCGGGTGGAAGCCAACGCCGCGTTGCAGAACATCGCCGAGACCGTTCAACGGTTGACGAATGAACAACCTCTGATCGCCCGCGAGGTCGCCTTCATCGAGCAGCAGATCAACGAGGTGTTGGAGAAGAGCGCCGAGGGCGGCAATTCGCTGGAAGCGATCGAACGCGAGAACAAGGAGCGGGAGCGTCTGGTCGCCGAGCATCAAGACCGCATCGACGCCGTCGTGGGCACTCGCCGCGAGGTGCAGGAGCAAGGGACCCAGGCCAAGGTCGCCGCCGGGCAACTTACTGAAAAGCGGGCCGCCGCCGCCGAGACGATTAACACGCTGCGGCGAAGTATCCACGAAATGGAAACGTCCGTCGTCGCCGCCAAGCACGACATCGAGCAATGCGAGGCGCGGATCGCTGACGCGGAACATGCGATGGCCCTCGCCCGCGAGCAATCGACCTCACTCACCGCGGAAATCCAGAAGCTGGAAGCGGCCGCCGTCGACCTGCGCAAGCAACGCGACGATCTCCGGCAGAACCTCGAAACGCTGACCCACACGGTGAAGACCGTTCGGAGCGATGTTGCGGCCGAGGAGGCCCGCTTGCACGAACAGCAGATGTCCCTCGCCCAGACGACGGTTCGCCGCGACGAGTTGGTCGCCCGCATCATCGACGAACTGGGCGTGAACCTCTCCGAGCGCTACATGCAGTACGAGCATCAGGAGCAGGACTGGGCGAAGGTGGAGGCCGAGATCGTCGAGCTGCGCGGCAAGATGGAACGCCTCGGCAACGTCAACCTCGACGCCATTGCCGAGTTGGAAGAGTTGGAAAAGCGACATTCCTTCCTGGCCGGTCAGCGCGACGATCTTATGGAGTCGCACCGCCAGCTTGAGCAACTCATCGCCCGGCTGAATGAGGAATCGCAGGAGCGGTTCAAGACCGCCTTCGAGCAAATCCGCGAGAACTTCCGCGCCCTGTTCCGCAAGCTGTTCGGCGGCGGTCGGGCGGACATCATTCTGGAAGACCCGGCCAACGTGCTGGACTGCGGAATTGAGATCGTCGCCCAGCCGCCCGGCAAGGAACTTCAAGCCATCTCGCTGATGTCCGGCGGTGAGAAGTCGATGACCGCGATCGCCCTGCTGATGAGCATCTTCAAGACCCGGCCCGCGCCGTGTGCGATCCTCGACGAGGTGGACGCGGCGTTGGACGAGGCCAACAACGATCGCTTCAACCGCATCGTCAAGGAGTTTGTCACCGAGGCCCAGTTCATCATCATCACGCACTCGAAACGAACGATGAGCATCGGCGACCGGCTGTACGGAATCACCATGCAGGAGGCGGGCGTCTCCACACGGGTCAGCGTGCAGCTTGGCAGCGCCAACGTCGCGTAGTCCGCCTTCCATTGACGGCGAGCCTGCTTCTGCTACGCTCGCTCGATAAGACCGACACGAAAGTCGGTCCCACAGCAGACTGCGACAATACCATCATGAAGATCGGATTCAGCTCACTGGTTTGCCCCAGCTGGGATTTGGAAACCATCGTTGCCAACGCGGCGAAGTTCGGGTTCCAGGGGGTGGAGCTTCGAGGCCTTTGCGGCGAGCTGCATCTGCCCCTCGTGCCCGACCTTTCCCGTGACCCCGAGGGCGTGCGGCGACTGTTCGCGGAGAACCACATTGAACTCGTGGGCCTGGGCGCGTCGGTCACGTTGTCGTCCAAAGACTCCCGCGAGGTCGCCAAGCAAAAAGGCGTGGCGATCGAGTTCATGGAGCTCGCCCACAAGGTCGGCTGCCCGCACGTGCGAATCTTCGTCGGCGGGGCGGATCGTTGGGACAATCAGCGGGCCGCCCTTGCCCGAATCGCCCAAGCGTTGATTTCGCTGGCGCCCGTCGCGTCGCGATTGGGCGTCACTCTGCTGGTGGAAAACGGCGGCGACTTTCCGGGAAGCGCGGAACTGTGGTTCCTGATTGACGCGGTCGGCCGCCCGGCGGTGCGATGCTGTTGGAACCAATGCAACGCGATGACGATGGGCGAGCGGGCCACCAATTCCATCCCGCGTTTGGGCAACAAAATCGGGATGATTCACGTTTGCGACGGGAAGTTCGATGAGGCCGGCGCGCTGCTGAGCTACACGCCGCCCGGTCAAGGGGACGTTGAGGTCAAGCGTCAGATCGATTTGTTGAAGGGACTGGTCTACGACCGGTACCTCGTGTTCGAGTGGCCGAAGCTGTGGGTCGATTCTTTGCCGCCGCCCGAATCGGTGCTGCCCGGCGTGGCCAAGTTCCTGCGTGAAACGATCGACGCCAAGCAACCGATCCTTTCGGCGTACAAGGGCGACAAGAACGCCCCGAAGTTGGCTTCCCGCCGCGTCTCAACCGGTTCCGTTCCATGATACGACCCTCCAAACGGACGTAAGGATTCCAATTGGTGATAGTCGTCGCGGACGCGCAGGGCTGGGCGGCGGAGTGGGCCGGGTCGCTTACCACCGTGCTGCTCGCCGGCGCCTTGCTGAGCGCCGTGGGTGCACGCCGACTGCCTCGCGGCGGCGCATGGGTCGGCCTCGTCTTCTTCGTGAGCGCGGCGGGCGCGACCGCGTCGATCCGACTTCGCGGCTCAATCCAACCACCCGCGCAGCACGTCGCCTGGTTGTGTGCTTTACTGTGCCTCTTGTGGTCCGTGGTGACCGCGGCGGCGACGGCGATGGCGAAGCAGAGACGGGACACCGACCATCGGGCCGCGCCGAGACTCTCCTTCATTTCGCTCGGTCGTTTGGCGGCGGTGTTGTTCGGGGTCGTGGCCGCCATTATCCAATCCGTCGTCCTGGTCATGCGGATGATCTATGTGGGCGTGGACCTCGTTCACGGCTACCCGTGGGAAGGCGCGCGGGCCTATGGATTCGGAGCGCCCGGGACATGGAGTCTCGCCTTCCTTTTCGTGTCCTGTGGGGTTGGACTTCTCTCTACGGGTGAGCGTCGCCTGGCGACGGTTCAATTGTGGACGGCGGTGTTGCTCACCCTCTGGG
>CAYQZH010000265.1:0-6147 GCA_964421865.1 uncultured Phycisphaera sp.
CGGAAGGAGTTCGTCGTCGCGTGGTTGCTCGGCGTGGGGTGCGGAGGAGTGGTGGCGTCGGTCGTGTGGGCGTGGAAGGGGCGATCGACCGTGGCCCTCGCCCTGGGATCGAGCATCGCCTTGTCGATGGTGACGGCCTGCCTGCTGGGCGTCGCTTTGCCGATGGGCGTGCGCGCCTTACGCGGCGATCCGCGGATCGCCTCCGGACCCGTGGTTCTCGCGGGCGCCGACATCGCCACGCTGGCGCTGTACCTCGGACTGGCGGCGCGGATGCTAGGCGCACCATGATCGAACCCTGTGCGGAAAGTCCGGTGTGTTGGGCGCGCTACAAAATCGATGCCGATTGAACCCGACGAACTCGATCGAATGACGGACCGCGGTCGGCCGGTCCCGTTCCCGCCGTTTTGCGTGGCGTGCGGATACAACTTGACGGGCGCGGCGTTGGAGCGCTGCCCGGAATGCGGCGACCTCTTCAATGCGAGGGAGTGGCGGCAGCGGGCGGAGGACTTGGCCGAGCGGATCGGGCGTCACGGAATCGGCCGTCAAACAGTTCAACCAACGCGTGAAGGGCACCGCGCCGTTCTGGAGTGTGCCGGGCGTCGAGTCGATCCTGTCGCTCCGCGCCCTATGGCTATCGCAGGACGGGCGCTGGGAACGGTTCCTTCGAGGCTCAGGACAGGATTGGAACACCCGACCGGCCTATTCAAGGCCGCCTAATCTGTCACGGACCCGTACTCGACGGATTAAACGCGTTGGGTGCGGGGAATCGCCGGACTCATTGTTCAACGCGCACGCCGGTCGGTCCGTAACGATCGGGGCCGGGAGTGCAAGGAGGCTATCGGTCCGTCAGTCCGCGAGCAAGGCAGCGAACTTCGGTTCCTGGAGCACCTGTTCGGTCGGGACCATGGTAATGACATCCCACGGACAAACCTGCGCGCAGAGCTTGCAACCGATACACACGCCGAGGTCGATGGTGCAAATGCCCATCGCGTAGCCCGGATGGGTTGGATCGGAGGTTTTGTCGATGCAATCGACGGGACAGACGGAGACGCAGGCGTCACATCCGGTGCAAAGGTCCTCGTCGAGGATGGCGAGTTGTTTGGGGAGCTTTTTCTTCTTGGCCATCGTCAGCCCGGACCCTGCGCCTTCATCCGCCCCGAATGCCCGTTTCGACCGGGAAGTCTAATCTTCATCGGCGGGAGCAGCAAGCGGCGCGGGGATGGGCCGTTCTGCGGACGACTGTTTGACGCCGGCGGAGCGGGAGGGTGGATCCGACCGTTCGGCGAAGTCGTGAGCCGGACGGATAGCGGATAGCGATATCGTCGATCGAGTTTCCGCGAAAGGAGTTCACACACGGTGACGAGCCGGGCTCCCTTGGCGGCAATTTTCCGCAGGGCAAGATCGGCCGTGGCTCGGTTCCAATAACCGCAGGCGTCGACCACCACCGTCACCCTCTTCCCCCGCGCCATCAGCGCGAGGGCGAGTGCCTTTACCGAGCACTCCAGACCCGTGCCGAAAAGAATGTACTCCCCCACCGGCAGTTGACTCAGCAGCCGATCGGCCTTCGGGTTTCCCAGTAGGTCGTCGGTGCGTTTGCGGAAGATCACCTGCTGATAGCAGCCGAAGAGATCCATGGGGACGGTCAGGGTGTTGTCCGCTTCGACCCACGCGTGGAGCGGCAAGATCGTGAAGTCGAGTTTGCGTTGTCCGCGCGAGCCGTCCACGCAGTGGATCGGATATCCGCTGTCGGACAGTTCGAAAGGGCGGTGTGATTCGATCGAGGAAACGACGGGCGCGAAGTTGCGCTTGGTCCATGCGATCATGTGTCGAAGCTGCGGAATCAAGTCGTGAACATTGGCGACGGGAAATGCGCCGGCGGGTTCGCAGAAGTCCCGCTGGGTGTTGATGTCGACAACGACGCATTCGAACGCCCGACCGTTCCTGCGTGCGATCATCTTCCGACCCCCGCAATGCCGCCGGCGACATCCACGCGATACGCCATGGATGCGGCCCGAACTCCACGATCCGTTGAGGGCGGGGGGCTTGCTTCCTTCCCTTCCCACGACCCTTCGGTTCATCTACTTGGGGAGATGTGCGGCTTCCAATCTGCGCCCAAGTGTAGCCGCGGAAACCCCGCAAAGCGACCAATTCCTACAATTTCTTTAACTTTATTCAGCGTAAATGGTTATGGCGGACACCCCGGTCGCGTGGAGTTGTGAGTTCTAGCCGTCGCGGCGAAACCGAGCCCTTCACGACCCCGGGGAACCCCTCCCGCCATGGCTGAGGGAAATGCTCGCGATTAAGGCCCGGCGATGAAGTACAGCCGGGCACAAACGTAAGCCGATAAACAGGGATGTTATCGGACAAGCTGGGCGGCGGCCTGCTTCGGGCGCGGTTCGGTGTCGCGCCCGGTCGCTTGGAAGGTGACGTCGGCATGGCACTTGTTATGCGGAAGCTGCGAGCCCATCGCAGCCCCTGCCGCACCCGCTGTAGGGTGGCTGCGGGGGCGTCAAGGAAGGCTTATCGGATGTGCCGAAAACGGCCGCTTCAGACGCAAGGCGGTCTGGGAAATGGACGATGAATCGTGGGTCCCAGGTCGAAGGAGCGCGTTTTCAGGGGAGTGCTGCGGCACGGAGCGAGATGCGGGGAGCGGCACGTCGCACGGAGAGTGCGGCCGGTGACATGGAGGTACGGTCAGGGATGACAGGAGGTCGGCCTCCAACGAGCCACGGATGGGTGTTTTTGTGTCTGCTCGTCGGGAGCGCGGCGCCGGTCGGCTGCGCCGGTCATCGAGAGCCGGTTGGACCGGTTGTCGTGCCGAACCCGAGGCTGGGCCGCGTGACGATTGCGGTCGCACCCGCCCTGAATCTCAGCGGGTCGACGGATTTCGATCCCAATCGCTTCGCGGATTTGATGGCCGGTGAGCTGACCTACGCCGAGCACGTCTCGGTGATCCCGGTCAGCCGCGTGCTGGGCGTCCTCGCGGCCCAAGGCGTGGACCGCGTGGGATCGCCGGCTCAGGCAAGTGAGATCGCGTCGCGCGTGGGCGCGGATGCGATCCTGGTCTTCGCCGTGATAGAGTATGACCCCTATGATCCGCCGCGCGTGGGTATCTCCGCTCAACTGTACGCCGCAACGCCGGCGACGGATCACCCAGCGGCCGGCGACGGCGCGTCCGATCGAGCGTCCACCGGTCTGCTCGCCGAGACGCAGCGACGT
The DNA here is from genome assembly GCA_964421865.1 of uncultured Phycisphaera sp. Taxonomy (GTDB): domain Bacteria; phylum Planctomycetota; class Phycisphaerae; order UBA1845; family UBA1845; genus SBAX01. The sequence goes on from CAYQZH010000265.1 coordinate 3,220, forward strand.
TTCGACGCCGCGCACGCCGATATCAGTGACGAAATCCGAAGCTTCGCCCGACAGCGGAGTGCGGATGGCAGCGCCTACGGTTGGCGGAAGTACGTCGTCAGCCAGCAGCATTTCATCCAATACTGCTGCTCGGCCACCATCCGGGCGTTATTGAACGGTCAGGGAGGGCCGGTGGTCGTGGGGAGTGATCACGAGAGGTAGGGATGCCATGAGCGTGATTCGGCAGTTGTCGTTGGTGAAGGGCGAAGAGCGCTTTGTGTTCCGCTACCAGCCGGGACAGGAGCCGAGGGTGATTGACGCCTTTGCTGAGCTTGCGGCGGACCGAGGGAGCCGTTTCGACTGGTTCGACGCCGCGGTGCTCAGCTACCAGATGGGCCGACGATTGGAGACGGAGCTCGATCAGATCGCGACGTAGCGTAGGGGCACGGACGGTGACCGCCGCCGGGTTGGGGATTATGATCCGGGGGACGAGGGTAGTTTCGCCGATGTGTATTTGCGATCATGAAAGAGAATCCATTGATTGACGAATTTCTGAACTACCTGAAGTTCGAGCGGCACTTCTCGCCGCATACGGCGAAGTGCTACTCGGCCGACCTCGCGCAGTTCTCCGCGTTTCTCATGGGGGACACGGCCGCGGCGGCGGGTCGTCAGAACTTCGCCGGGGCGGCGCCGACCTCACGGATGTCCGCGAGCGGACAGGCCGGCGGCGGTGGAACGGCCGTCCTGGCCGAACCTCAACTGCAACAGAAGCTCCGCGACGCCGATACGGAACAAATCAAGTTGTTCCTGGCGTTCCTCGGAACGCAGAATTACTCGAAATCCACCGTGGCGCGGAAATTGGCGACGCTGCGGAGCTTCTACAAGTTCTGCCTGCGTCGGGGATACGTGAAGGCCCATCCGCTGGCCACGATCCGCACGCCCAAGCAGGAGAAGCGGCTGCCGAAGTTCCTTGAGCTGGAACAAATTACCAAGCTGCTCTCCACGCCGGACGACGGCACGCTGCTCGGCGCCCGCGACAAGGCCATGCTCGAGGTGCTGTTCTCCACCGGCGTTCGGGTGAGCGAATTGGTGGACCTGAACTTCGCGGACCTGGACTTCGAGGGACAGGCGGTGCGCGTCCGCGGCAAAGGTAAGAAACAGCGGACGTCCCCGATCGGGCCGACGGCCCTGGCCGCGATCCAGAAATACCTCCAGCTTCGTCGCGCTGACGCGCGATCGACCAACTTCGACCAGAGCGCCGTGTTCGTCAACAAGCACGGACAACGGCTCAGCACACGAAGCGTCCGCCGCAAGCTCGATAAGTACCTGGCCGAGTGCGGATTGGATCCCACGATCAGTCCGCATACGCTCCGGCACAGCTTCGCCACCCACATGCTCAATCGCGGCGCCGACCTGCGGAGCGTGCAGGAGTTGCTGGGCCACCAGTCGCTCTCCACGACGCAGGTCTATACTCACTTGACCACGCCGCGACTGAAGGCCGTGTACGACGACGCTCATCCGAGGGCCTAGCCCAAGTTAGACACCTGCGGGGCGTTTCAAGATTTTTTCAGGATCGTCGTCCGTATTGGCGTGGGCGTGCGGTCGGTTTTCGCGTTTCAAAGTCGATGTAGTCACGACCTTCCCCATTGTTTTCGCATTTTCGATTTGGCATTCTTGTTGCAGAAGGATCGAACTTCGCGGCAGGGATGCGATGTTTCTCAAACGGCTCGAACGACGCAAGAACGGCAAGGGTCACACCTACTGGGCGTTGGTGGAATCCTACCGCACGGGCAAGGGTTCGCGGCATCGAGTCGTCGCCTACCTCGGGGAACTCAAGAAGAGCGAGCGAAACGGCTGGGCGCAGTTGGGTCGGCGACTGGACGGACAATCGCGTCCGCAGCCGTCGTTGTTCGATCCTCCATGTTACGATGATCCCTCCGACGACGAGCCGGTGCTGGTCAAGCTCAAGGACATTCACTTGGACCGGCTGCGGGACTTTGGTGACGTCTGGCTGGCGTTGGGGCTGTGGCGCCTGTTGAAGTTGGAAGTGCTGCTGGCGGAGCTGATACCCGCTGGGGAGGAAGAGGTGCCCTGGGCGGTGGTCGCGGCGATCCTGACGATCGCGCGATTCTGTGAGCCGTCGAGCGAGTTGCACATCGCGGACACGTGGTATCGGCGGACGGCGTTGGAGGATCTGCTGGGGGTGGCCGTAGAGCAGGTCCACACCCGGCGGTTGTACGAAGGGTTGGACGCGCTTTTGCCGCACAAGGAAGCGATCGAGAAGCATCTGAAGGAACGATTGGGCGACCTGTTCGATCTGCAATATGACCTCCTGCTGTACGACGTGACCAGCACCTACTTCGAGGGGGAATGCCTGGGCAATCCGATGGCGAAACGCGGCCACTCGCGCGATAACCGGCCCGACTGCCCGCAGGTGTGCATCGGACTGGTGGTGACCACGGACGGCATTCCGCTGGGCTACGAGGTGTTCGACGGGAACACGAATGACAGCAAGACGGTCGAGGACATCGTCAAGGCGATGGAGAAGAAGTATGGCAAGGCCCATCGCGTGTGGGTGATGGATCGGGGAATGGTGAGCGAGAAAAACCTGACGTTCCTGCGGGAGCGCGGAGCTTCCTACATCGTGGGCACGCCCAAGGCCATGCTGCGGCAGTTCGAGCAACACCTGACGAACAAGGATTGGCAGGAAGTCCAGGCCGGCGTCGAGGTGAAGCTGGTACCCGGGCCCGACGACGACGAGACCTTCATCCTGGCCCGCAGCGCGGATCGGCGGGAGAAAGAGAAGGCCATGCACGACCGTTTCCTGGGGTCCCGGCGCGCCGGGAGAGAACCAGCTTCTCAAGCTCCAGGCGGGTGCCCAGAGCGGACGGCTGAAGGACGAGGCCGTCGCCCATCAACGGCTGGGACGCATCAAGGAACGTTACTGGC
>CAYQZH010000266.1:0-6035 GCA_964421865.1 uncultured Phycisphaera sp.
CCGCATGGCGCTATCCTCCGGATGGGCAGGGAAAACCTACGCCACCTTCATTCAATGTTCAAGGGCATTTAGCGAATGAATCTGATCCGCCATCCACCAGAAGAATGACGGCTGGACCATGAAAGGATCGAAAGGGTATCGTATGGACATCGGGCGCTACGTTTTTCGACCGCCCAGCGCTAACTATTTCGACCGGCGTTTACAGCTCCAACATGCGGAGCGGGCAAGAGTTCGCGGAGCGTCTGCAAATCTTGTTGATGCCGTTGGAGAATGCGCGTGACGAGGGCCAAGGCACGCGGCTCGTCGGAAAGGCGCTGTGCGGCGATGGCGTACTTGCGGGCTGCCGCTTGCTGGTCGGCGATGAGGCGCGGCAGGGCGTGTTGCAACTCCTGAAAGTGTAGATCGGCCGTGGCGACGGACGAGCTTCGTGGGCCGGGACTTCCTCCGGAATCGAGGATCAGCTTCGTCAACGCCGCAGTGCGGTCGCCGGTCGCGTGGGCCATTCGTTGGACGACGCTGAAGGCGGCGACGGAGAGGTCCGACACGAAGACGGTCGATTCCAATAGGCGCGGGGCGAGGCTGCGTTGTTCGAGGGTCAGCAATTCGTTGAGCATGGCGACAACCAGCCCTCGGTCCATATCAGCGGACGGTCCCATCGGCAGCCGCGGTGACCGCATCGGGGTCGGCAGTGGCGGCTGCGGTTGCTTCAAACAGGCGCCGCGAGAACCGATCGGCGACGGATTGCAGCGGCTGGGCCCACACAAACAAGGCGAGCAAGGCGACGGCGCAGAGGTTGACCAGGGCCAAGCCGCCGATCGGACCGTGCACCACGGCGCGTCCGTCGTCGCGCAACGTCATCTGCACTACGATCCGCAGGTAGTAGTAGAGGCTGACGAGGGTGTTCAGCACGGCGGCGATGATGAGGAACCAACCGAGCGGACTGTCGAGGTTGCCCAGGGCGACCAGCACCCACCATTTCGCAATGAATCCCGCGAACGGAGGCAGGCCGACCAGGGACATCAAACAGATCACCATGGGGACCGCCAGCCACGGGGCGCGGCGGATGAGACCATTGAAGGCTTCGATGCGGTCGGTGCCGGTATCCCAGGCGACGAGGGCGGTGACGCCGAAGGCGCCGAGATTCATAAAAACGTAGATGATGATATAGGCAAGCAGCGCGGTCAGGCCGGAGGCGTGGTCGCGGGACGCGGGGTGGAGGAACACCGCGGCGGCCATCATCATGTAGCCGGCGTGAGCGATGGAGGAATAGGCGAGGAGGCGTTTGACGCTCCTTTGCTTGTATGCGGCGAAGTTGCCGACGGTGCAGGTCACGGCGGCCATAATCCCGATCGCCCACGCCAACGGGTGCACCAAGGGCATGGCAAGGGGACCGTCGACCGCGGCGCAGAAGGTCAGCACGATCCGGGTGAGGAGGATGAGGCCGGCGGCCTTGCTCGCCACGCTCAGCCACGTTGTGACCTCGATCTTGGCACCCTCGAAGGCGTCGGGACACCAGAAATGGAAGGGAACGGCGGAAATCTTGAAGGCGATGCCGGCGAGGAAGCATAGCAGGCCCGCGAGGGTGAGTAGTCGATTCTCGCCGTCGGCGAGTTGGGCGACGGCGTACTTGGCCACGTCGGCGACGCTCAGGCTTCCGACCAGGCCATAGAGCAGACTCGCACCGTAGAGCATGATCGCGGCGCAGACGGCGCCGAAGATCATGTATTTGAGCGACGCCTCCGCGCCGAGGCGGTCGCGCTTGTCGAAGCCGACCATGGCGTAACTGGGCAATGAGGCGACCTCGATGGCGACGACGATCATCAATAGATTCGCGGTGCTGACCATGAGGGCCATGCCCAACGCACTGCCCAACAGAAGAATGAAGAACTCCGGCGCATTGCGCTCCGTCTCCGCGGAGCCGATCCACCAGAGGTAGGAAACCGCGCCGAGGAAGGCGATGAGGATGACCTGAAAACAGGCCGAGAGGTTGTCGGCGATCAACAGCCCCGCAGTGGGTTGGGTCGAGAATCCGCTCACACCCCGGTTGGCTACACTGCCCGCGACGCGAAGGGCGAAAACGAAGGTCGCGACCATGCCAAGCGATGCGGCGGCGGCGATGATCCGAGGCGTCCGCCCCACGATGAGCGGACAGGCCACCACCGCCAACATGGTCGCGGTGAGGGCGAGCATCGGTGAGAAATAGAACCAGTGCTCGCCGATTGGGATGTTTGACCAGGGTGTCATGCGTAGCGCGCTCGTTCTATGGATCTAGGTACGAAACATTTCACGGTGATCCTACGCTTTTCGTCACATGGGTGAGCATCACGTCCAAGGTTCCGTTGGTGAAGTTGAAGACGGTTTGCATGGGGAGTACACCCAATGCAATGCACAGCACGGCCATAGGAACGAGAATGAACGTCTCCCGCGGACTGGCGTCGGGATAGTCGGCGTACTCCTCACGCTCTTTGCCAAGGTAGACTCTGCGGATGAGCCAGAGGATATAACCCGCGGTGAGTATAACTCCGCCGGCGGCGAGAATGGCCATCGGGTACGCCCACGCATATTTGGCGCCGGCATGGAATGTTCCAAGCAACACCCACACCTCACCAATGAAGCCGCACAAGCCGGGTAGTCCCAGGGAAGCAAAGAACCCTATGGTCGCCAGTGTGCCGTATTTGGGCATAGTGAGCCAAAGGCCGCCGAAGCGATTGATCTCCCGATGGTGCGCACGCTCATAAATGACGCCGACCAGGAAAAAGCACATCGGTGAGCTAATGCCGTGAGCGATCATTTGGAACATGGCTCCCTGGAAACCGGCCTGAGTCATCACCGCTATTCCAAGGAGCACGTATCCCATATGGGAGACGGAGCTATACGCGACGAGTTTTTTGAAATCCGTCTGGGCCATGGCGCACAATGCGCCGTACAGAATGCTGACCACTCCAATCACGGCCAGGGTGAATGCCCAGGTCTCGCCGCCGGTGGGGAAAATCGGATAGCACAGACGGAGAAATCCATAGCCGCCCATTTTTAGGAGCACCCCCGCGAGGATCATGCTGATCGGCGTCGGCGCTTCGACGTGCGCGTCAGGGAGCCACGTGTGCACCGGAACGCTCGGTAACTTGATCGCGAAACCGATGAACAGGAACATGAACATCAATGGGGCGAACTTGAATCCTAGGAAAAGCGTCGATGAGGCGGCGAAGTACTTGTGGATGACCGTATTGGTAGCAAGCTCGATGAGATCGAACGTACCGTGCGTCAGGACCGTCTTCTCGGCCACGCGGTAGACACTGGGGACTTTTCCGCCGGCGGCGTGGATGGCGGCGTCGCTATAGAAATACATGGCCACGAGTGCGACAAGCATTAGAACCGAACCCGCGAGAGTGAATAGGAAAAACTTAATGGCGGCGTATTCCTTCCTCGGACCGCCCCAGACACCGATGAGGAAATACATGGGAAGGAGCATGACTTCCCAGAAAATGTAGAATAGGAAAAAATCGAGAGAGACGAATACTCCCAGCATTCCGGTTTCGAGGAGTAAGAAGAGGATGAAATAGGCCCGAGCACCTTTGTGAATGGGCCACTGGTCGAAGTTCCAGCTTGCGAGGCAGGCGAGGAAGGAGACCAGGGTCGTGAGAATGAAGAGGGGGAAACCCAGGCCGTCGATGCCGAGGAAGTACTCGATCTTCAGTTTGCCGGGCAGCTCGATCCACGTCGCGCGCTCGACGTGGTGCAGTTTGCCGTAGGTGCTGCCGAAGACGGACTGCGCCCCGGCGGGGTCGCTTCCGCCGAGGAAGGTGCTGAAGAGCGTCAGCGAGAGCAATAGGGTAACGAGGGTCGCCAATAGAGCGATCGTCCTGGCCTGACGCTTAGGAGCGAACAGGCACAACACGGCCCCGATGGCGGGAACGAACACGATCCAGGAAAGGATGTTATTCATGTCTGCGCTGCATTATTCAGTGGATCGCCGGGGTCGCGACCGCGGCGACCGACTCGGTCGATCCGGAACCATATAGCAAGACTAGCACAATCGCCACCGTGCCCACGCCGGCGGCGAACAATACATAATTGCGGATGCGCCCCGTCTGCGGACCGCGCACGGCGTCGGAAACCATCATGGACGTATCCGCGACGCCGTTGACGATGCCATCCACGCCCTGGTTATCGAGAATCAAGCCGGAAAAGGTGGCGAATCGCTCCGTCGCGCTCGCCAGGAGATTGAAGATCAAATCCACGAACCAGGTGTCGATGAACCGGCAAATCTTGGCCAGGAGGATGCAGCCCTTGACCCACACCAGGTCGTAGATCTCATCGAAGAAGTACTTGTGTTCGAGCAAGGCGTGGATGGGGCCTGCGGCGCGTTTAAGACGCTCCGCGGTTGACAGGCCGCGGGCGTAAATGGCGATGGCGACGACAAACCCGACGATGAAAGCCCCTCCCACGCCGAGCTTCAACCAGTCGTGGGCTGCGGTGATCGCCGCGGTGTGCACGTGCCCGTCGGTCGCCAGAACGAGCGGCGCGGCCGTTGCAGCCGTGGAGGCGTCGGCGATCAACGGGCGGAAAACGAAGTAACTCGCAATGACCGTACCGGCCGCCAACACCGCGAGCGGAATGTACATCAACGGGCTTTCGTGGGCATGGTGGTGGACATGTTCGTCACGCGGTTTGCCCATGAAGGTCATCCACCAACAGCGCATCATGTAAAATGGCGTCACATACGCGGTGAACAGGGCGACGTAGAACATCCATTTTGGGAGCCCTTGGATTCGCTTGAAGATGGACGCCTTGCCGAATTCACCATGTGGGACGGGCCGGGCGCGAGCGGGCGGAGGATCGCTGACGAGTATAGCACGCGGACTTGCAGCCGTCGTGTCGCATGCCCCCTCGTCCCTTCGTGCCTTCGTCCCCGCGAGTTGGCCCGTCGCTGGCGCTCCGGGTTCGGATGAGGCGTGGCCGTCGTGCGATTCGCGGGCCTCGTGCTTGCGAAAGTCGTCCCACTCGAAGGCACGAGCGTAGGCGACGGCCAGGATTTCGTCCTTGCTGAAGAACCCGCCCAGGCCGATCTGTGTGCCAGCGATGCCCACGCCGGAGATAGCGAGCACGCCGACGAAGAACGTCCAGCAGGTGACGGGCATTTTGCGGCGCAGTCCGCCCATGCGGCGCATGTCCTGCTCGTGGTGGCAACCCTCGATCACCTGGCCCGAGCCGAGGAAGAGCATAGCCTTGAAGAATGCGTGGGTGATGAGGTGGAAGAGAGCCGCGATCCAGGCGCCGCAGCCCATACCGAAGATCATATAGCCCAGTTGTGACAGCGTGGAATAGGCCAGGCACTTCTTGATATCGGTCTGTACAATCGCAACGAGGGCCATTAAGAAAAGTGTCAGACAACCGATCGTCGCCACGAACATCAAGGCGTCAGGGGTCATCAGTCTGAAGACCCGTGCGACGAGATAGACACCTGCGGCCACCATCGTCGCGGCGTGGATCAACGCACTGACCGGCGTGGGACCGGCCATCGCATCGGGTAACCAGACGTGCAGCGGGAACTGAGCGCTCTTGCCCATCGCGCCACAGAATAGGCCGATGCCCATAATGCTCGCCAGTGACCAGCCGAAGAGTGTGTAACCGCTCGCGAAAAGGCCCGTTCCGGCGGCGTACTGCTCCGCGAACTTTGCGGCGGCCTGATCCAGGTCCAAGGTCTGGAGGTGGAAATAGACCAGCATGAGTCCAATGAGAAAACCGAAGTCGCCGACGCGATTGGTAATGAAGGCCTTGATTGCGGCGCGAGAGGCGTACGGCCGGTCGAAGTAGTAGCCGATCAATAGATAACTGCACAGGCCGACTAATTCCCAGAAAATAAATAGGAACAGCAGACTACTGCTGACGACCAAGCCGAGCATGGAGAAACCGAACAGAGAAAGGTACGCGAAAAAGCGGCTGTACTTGCTTTGGTGATCGACCTCGTCGCTGTGACCGGCCATGTAGCCGACGCTGAAGAAGAAAATCCAGAAGGCAATGAAGGCCACCATGAA
>CAYQZH010000267.1:0-6034 GCA_964421865.1 uncultured Phycisphaera sp.
CCCGCCCGCCATTTGCTGAACGTGAATGACTACACCTCGCTGCTGGGCCGCGACAATGTCATCACCACCATGTTCACCTCGCGCGGGTGTCCTTATCGCTGCACCTTCTGCGACCGCCCCTACTCGCCGGTCTTGAGCGGCTTCCGTTGCCGAAGCGCATCCCACGTCGCGGACGAGATGGAAATCTGCCTCGCGCTGGGAATCAAAGAGGCCTTCATCTACGACGACACCTTCACCGTCCGACGCGACCGCGTGTTCGAGCTTTGCGATGAGATCGAGCGGCGGAGGATCAAGTTCCGCTGGGACGTTCGCGCCCACGTCAACACCATGACCCCGGAACTGATTCGCCGCATGAAGCAGGCCGGGTGCGACCGAGTCCACTACGGCGTCGAATGCGGCAACGACCGGATGCTCAAGGTCATCAAGAAAAACATGAACGTGGCCAAGGTCCGCGAGGTCGTCGCCCAGACGAAGCAGGCGAAGATGGAGGTCCTTTGCTATTTCATCATCGGCCAACAGACCGAGACCGCTTCCGACATTGACGACACCCTCCGTCTCGCCCGCGAGCTGAGTCCCAACTACGTCCACTTCACGGTCTTTTGCCCTTACCCCGGCACGGAGATTTATACGAAGGGACTCGAAAGCGGGATCATCAAGGACGACGTCTGGCGGAGGTTCTCACAGGACCCGCACGACGGGTTCGAGCTGCCGGTCTGGGAGGAGAACTTCACTCGCCACGAGCTACGCGAAATGCTGGTGAAATGCTATCAATCCTTCTACCTCAGGCCGAGCTACGTCGCACGGAACCTACTGCGGATTCGCCGCTTCGGGGAACTGAAACGCAAAGTCCGCGCCGGCTTGTCGGTCATCACCATGAGCGCGAACCAGAAACTCTACGACCCGTCGGACATGGTCCGTCGAGCCCGAGCGATTGTCCCCTCCGCGTCCTACGAACTCCACAGCTAGAGCATTTTCGATATCGTGTAGCGTCGGGGTTTATCCCCGGCGCAGCGCCGCCCATAAAGGGCGACGCTACATTGATGGGATTGTTCATGGTCACCGCGGCCACGTTGGTGATCCGCCGATCGAAGCGCGAGAGTCCCATCGCGACATAAGCGCCTTCGGCGGACATCGCCCGGAGGGCGCATGATGGTTGCCAGGGACTTCAAGTCCCTGGACAAGGGGCTCCCCACCTTCTGTTTTTCCTCTTCCGCCCGGAGGGCGGGCGAGCATCACAGGATCGCCCGCCCTCCGGGCGGGGAAAAAAACAAAGGGGAGTTTGGGGGCCTGCCTACCAGGGACTGAAGTCCCTGGCAAAATCCGTCCGCTCTCCGGGCGGCCCAAACCCCCACGCGGCCATCGCCACCGCCATCGGTTCCGCGGGCATCCCGCCCGTCTCCGCCTGGGGCCTCGCGATTTTGTCGCTTTTGCTTATGACCGGCGCGAAGGTCCGCTTTGGACGGAGTTGGCGATGAATCACGCCGGCTTCGTGCGCATCAAGCGGCGGATGGGTTCATTGTCGGCGAAAACCCGCCATTCGGCGACGAGACCGTCGCGCACGACGGCCTTCCACGCGGCGGGCGTTTCCCAGCGGTTCTCAAGCGAGATTCGACCGCCCGGAGCATAGGTTCCGCCGGCGCGGCCGAAGAGGGCCGTGACCGGCCCGCACTCCACGCAATCCGCGATCGTGATGCGGTAGTCCGGCACTATCTCAAAGTACGCCCGCCAGCCCGCGCGCATCGCCTCCCGCCCGCGAATCTCCTGCCCCAAGCTATCGACGAAAAGGTGGTCCGCGGTCATCAGCCGACACAGCCCGTCGACGTCCTGCCGGTTGATGCACGCGATAAACGCCTCGACGGTGGGATCCACAATGAGACTCCGGCGTCGGGCCGGCTACGAGGCTGCGGGCGATGCGGTGCGCGTCCGAGGAAATCGTTCGTCAAGGACTTTGTCCCACTTGGCCAGTTGTTTGTCGTGCTTCTCGAATAACCCGCAGGCATCCCCTTCGATGGTCACGCTGCTCATGACGTCACCCTGCCCGATCGCATCGACCACCTCCTGGCCGGAAATCACCTTTCCGAACACCGAATGCCGCCGATCCAACCACCCCGTATCCTTGTGGGTGATGAAGAACTGGCTGCCGTTGCTGTCGGGGCCGCTGTTGGCCATCGACAAGGTTCCCGGACCGTCATGCCGCAGCCGCGGGCTGAACTCGTCCTTGAGCTGGTACCCCGGTCCGCCGGTGCCCGTGCCCGTCGGATCGCCGCCTTGGATCATGAAGTTCTCGATGACGCGGTGGAACTTGAGGCCGTCGTAGTAGCCGCGCTGGGCCAGATTGACGAAGTTGAGCACCGTCGTCGGCGCTTCATTGGGGAAGAGCCGGATGCGGATCTCACCCTTCGTCGTGTTCACCACGGCCACAAGCTCGTTCGATATTGCAGTCTCTTCTCCCATCATGTTCTCCCACGATGATCCGAGAACCTTCCACCCGGTCCGCGCAGACCTCGCCGCGGCCACGGCGCACAGCGTACAACTCCCCCGCGGGCGATGCAAGCAATTTCCGCCCTCGGATCATGATTTCTTTAGGGTGTGAATTGTCGCGGCATGATGGCAGGCCACGAGGTGCCCCCTCGACAGTCCCGGTTCGGATTGGAGCGGCGGTGTCATCCGGCGGCACTCCTCGGTTGCGAACGGACATCGCGGATGGAACGCGCAACCGTTCGGCGGCGATAACGGGCTGGGCGGCTCGCCGACGACCGGCGACCGCGCGCGCCGCCGCGTCGGGTCCGGCTCCGGCACGGCCGACAGAAGCGCCATCGTGTACGGATGCCGAGGCCGGGCGTAGAGGTCCGCGGCGTCCGCGACCTCGACGATCTTCCCCAGATACATGACGGCCACCCGGTCGCTGAAGTGCTCCACGACCGCCAAGTTGTGGGCGATGAACAGGTACGTCAGCCCCAGTTCCTTCCTCAGATCGTTGAGCAAGTTGAGAATCTGGGCCTGGATGGAGACATCCAGGGCGCTGACCGGCTCATCGAGGACGATAAACCGTGGGTTGAGGGCGATGGCCCGGGCGATGCCGATCCGTTGCCGCTGGCCGCCGGAGAACTCGTGCGGATAACGCCGGGCGTCGTCCCCGCGAAGTCCGACCCGCCCCAGAAGCTCGGCGACGCGGCCGCGCCGTTGACGCACGGTGCCGACGCCATGCACATCCAGGGGTTCAGCAACAATGCGCCCGATGGTCATGCGCGGGTTAAGGCTGCCGAAGGGATCCTGGAAGACGATCTGCATGTCGCGGCGAAGCCGACGCAAAGCCCCCCGACTCGCCGCCAGGAGATCGACGCCGTCGAAGCGGACGCTCCCACCGATCGCCTCGACGAGCCGCAACAGGGTTCGCCCCACCGTCGTCTTGCCGCACCCGCTTTCCCCGACCAGACCGAGCGTCGTCCCGGGCGAAATCTCGAAGCTCACGCCATCCACCGCGCGCAGAACGTGCTTGCCCGCCTTGAAGCCCCCCGGACGCGCGGGAAAGTACGTTCGCAGATCACGCACCCGAACCAAGGGCGGAGACTGCCGTGCCGTAGGGTCAACAACCATCGCGTCAATGTCCGGCCAGCGACAAGGGGCGGCAATACATCCCGAGCTTCTCCCGATGCCACCAGGCCCCGGTCTCCCCGCGAGTCTTGGAATCCGTGAAATGGTAGTCGTAGAGAATCGCCCGCACGTAATGCGGCGGCGCATCGGGGAACGGGTTCTTTTCCAGCAGGGCCACGACCGGCGGCGACCCCTCCAGCAGGCGACGCATCAAGGCCCCAAACCACGGGTTATGCTCGTGCCGCCCCAACGCCGCAAACCACATCTGCCAATCCAACCGCGGCTGGTGAGGTTCGACAAAACCGGGCCGCCGCATGAGGTCGCCCGGCTTCCATTTGAACTCGTACTCCAGCCATGTCTTCCCGTCGTTGCTGCCCTCCATCACGATCTCCGGGCGCCTGTGCGTCATGTCACGGAACAGGCCGTAGGAGTTGACCAGGTTGAACGGTTCCACATATCCAAGGACCTTGGCGACCCACGCGGAGTCGATGCGACGGTGGTACACGCCCCGGTAAGCCTCCGCCAGGCTGACCGGCACGACGAACACCGCAAGCAAGGCCACCGGGATTCCTCGCACGAACCGCCATCGCACCGCCTGCTTCGGCGCCTCGAGCCGCGCCCGGACCCGGCGCGACGCGAATCGAGCCAGCAACGCGTCGTCCAGCAATGCGACGCACAGGGCAGCCGTCAGGAGATTGAAGAAGTTGTAGTTTCCGGTCACTGCGATCAAGGCCATGAACCCGACGATGGCGGCACACGCCGCGTGGCGGATCCGACGAGGGGCGAAGAGCAAGAACGGCACGGCCAATTCCACGACAAGGACGAGCACGATCGACGTCCTCTGAAACCACTCCGGAAGCTGATGAGCGTACCACGCCGCCCAGGTGGGCAGCGGCTGGGTCTCGTAGTGAAAGTTCAGGGCCGTAAGCTGCCGCCAGGCGTCGTCGTGGGCCATCAACTTGACCACGCCCGACAAGACCATCAGGCGAAACAAAAGCCACTTCACGAGCCAGTGCGCGATCCCGAACTGCGGCGCCGCCCGCGGCGACGCCAGCCGCCAGGACAGCGGTGCATAGAAGATCGCCAGGAAGCCTGTTTCCAGTAGCAGGATATCCCATTGGAAATGCATGAAGACCCCGCCGGCCAGGGTCAACGACAAATAGAACGCCCACAGCACCACCAGCAGCGGAACCGGTGCGATCCCCAAGACCAGCAACCCGGAAAGCCCCGCTCCGCCCCAGCACAAGAACCGCAGGAATGAATCGCTCGCGTCGTACCAACATAGCGTGGGAAAGGAGCGATAGGCCTCCGTTCCCAAGGCTTGGCGCACCCGCGGGAGATAGTCGGCGATCGGGGCGATCCCGTGCTCGCCGGCCAGCCCGATGATCTGGATGCCCAACGACGCAAAAGCGATCAGATAGACGACACCCAACAAACGAATGAACAACCGTCGCGACAGTTCGTAGGTCGGACGTTCCAGATGCCGACCCCAGAGCCACTGCGTCATGGTGGACAGCCCGCGCCGATGCCCGGCGACGAAGCGGTACACCGCCCGCGAAATCGGGGCGAACAGAGGCGCATGCCGGAAAAACCACAGACCGCACCCGCGGCCCGGAACCTGCGCCAGCGCCCGAAAGACCCCCTCCGCTCCCCCAAAGACTTGCCCATCCGGTTCGAGGAACTGAACCGCCGCCTCAAAATCTGTTCGCGGTATCTGCGGGTATCGCTCCCCCACCTCCTGATACGGCGCGTACTCCACGCGGTCGCCGGTGATCGACTGCCATCGCGCGATCCACTTGCGGCAGAACCCGCAATCGCCGTCAAAGATCATCAGGGGTCGGCGTGGCCCCAGCTCGTCTGACGGGGGTGCTGGTTCCGGCGCGTCGCACATGCACTCATGTTATCACTTGCAGGCCGACAACGCTCGGTTGGAAACGCGCTCCCGGTTGACCGGGCATCGGAGGAGATCAGCCGGACGAGGGCCGGGCGCACGAAGCCCTTGGCCGGCGCTGGAGACGTTCCCCAAAATCTCCGTGATCTACAGAACCTATTTCCTTATGTATAGCGGGAGGCGGATTCGTCGAAGGAAGAGTCTGATCGCACTGGATCGAGAAGCGTTGGCTACTCGGGCCCGGTGAGGCGCTGCGCCAGTTCGCGGGCGTCGATTGCGTTGATTTCGTTGTTGTCTTCCCAATCGGCGCGGCCGCACGTGGGTTTCACCTCGGAACCGGCGAGGCCGAAGCAGTTCATGAAGGAGGCCACATCGCGCAGATCCTTGTCGCCGTCGCACTCACCAAAATCGCCAATGACCTTCGATTACTGGGGTGCGGGCCGAGGTGCGGCATCGGAGAAATCAAACTCCCCGAAACCCAACCCGGCAGCAGCATCATGCCCGGCAAGGTCAACCCCGTGATGTGCGAAATGCTCATTCAGGTCTGCG
>CAYQZH010000268.1:0-5958 GCA_964421865.1 uncultured Phycisphaera sp.
CGGGCGACGAGCTGCCCGGTCCGATCCATCAGCACGGCGTGGATGTAGAGGCCGCCTTGCGTCGTGGTTCGCAGGTCCTTGGAGCGGATGAGGAAGACCTCGTCCTCGATCCGTTCCCCCGCCTTCAAATCCGTGATGAACCGTCGAGTCACCGCCGCCTCCAGGGCACTACGCTTCGAGGCCGCTTAGCTTAGGGGCGATCGGTTCCGCGGGCAAGTTCGGCCCGTAACCCTCGATCGGCGGTTGTCGATTGTCGATTGGGGAGCAGACCCGTACAGGGTGGCCCCGCCTTCTCGCACGCTCCCTACGTGGCCTCGATGTCGCCGGCCGCGAAGTAAATCAACTCCGGGTTCGGCGTTGGGCCGTACCCGTCCCCGTCGGCGTGCGGATCGAAACAGGCCAGGACCACGCTGCCGTCCTCGATATCTTCAGCCCCCCAAGCGAAAAAACCGGCATCGACCGCGAGGCGTAACCCGTACGCACAGCCGCAACAACGGAGGATCCAGGGCGAGGACTTTCTTGCATGACCGACCGATCGTGCAGGACGCGGATGCTACCCACCGCCTGGCGTCACTCCGTGATTCCCCAAGCTCTGCACGACGGACTGCACGACTTCACGGGCCAGCGCCACGGCCCGCCCGGCATCGGGCGCTGTCGCTTCAGGTCAATCACCGGGATAGCGCGCTTCCACGAACCACTCGGATCACTCGGCCAGGTCAGCATGTTCCAGGCTTGTGCGCCAATCGTTCGGCAAGATCGCCCGCAGGACGTCAAGATCGTGTGTCCGCGGAAACTCGGCGCGCAAGAACACCAACGCAGACTTCAGCGCCTTTTCCGCTGCTTGTTGCGCCAGCCAGCACGCCTGGCGCGGAACGCCGATCACACCCTCGACCATTGCCGCTGCGCTCGCGAGGTCCTCTTGCGCATACTCCAACCAACGACGGGCTTCGGCGGCGTGCTCAAGTTCGCTCAAACACCGTCCTCCCTTCGCGAAGCGCCGACCGCAACACAGACCCGACGACCTGACCTCGACGCGCGATTTCTTCGGGCGTCGTAACGATGATGTCCTTACCTACCGGCAGGTCCCGTAGGGCGCGGCGCATCTCGACCGCCGCTTGCCGCTTGTCGCTGACTTGCGCCAGAACGACAAGCAGGTCCACGTCGCTGTCCGTCCGCGCATCCCCCCGCGCGCGCGAGCCGAAGAGGATGACCCTCAGCGGCTGGAACGCCCTCACCAGCCGCTCGCGGATGAACTCCAATAGGCTTGCCTCGTCCGGAAAGCTCGTCATGGCCGGTATTCTAACGGATCACGTCGCCGTTCGCATCTGCGACAGTCGCTGTTCGATCATCCTGCCGACCAGTTTCGGATCGGCCTTGCCGCCGGAGACTTTCATCACCTGCCCGCGCAAAAAGCCGATCGCCGCCTGCGTTTTCTTGGGGTTCGCGAGCGCATCGCGTACGGCCTGCTCATTGGCCGCGAAGGCCTCGTCCACCCACCGCCCCGTGGAATCCACGTCCTGCACTTGAACAAGTCCCAACTCTTCGGCGAGCCTGCGCGGAGACTCGTAACGGGTCAGCATCACCTCCGCGATCTGATTTGCGGCCGTCTTGTTCACCGTTCCGTCCGCCGTGATTTGTGCCAGCTCTGCGATCCTATCGGCGTCGGCGCCTAGATCGGTGACCGCCATCCCTCGATCGTTGGCGAGCTTCAACCACACGTTCACAAACTGCTTGCCGACCACCTCCGCCGGTGCTCCCTCGGCGATCACTCGCTCAAATAGCTCCGCGGTCGGGCGATGCTCGACGAGCGTCTCCGCATCCTTCACCGACAGCCCATACTGTCCGACGAACCGTCGTCGTCGGGCGATGGGAAGTTCCGGCAGCGTCGCCCGAATCTCCTCCAGCATGGCGTCGGACACCTCCACCGGCACGAGATCGGGATCGGGGAAATAGCGATAGTCGTGGGCCGCCTCCTTGCCGCGCTGAAACTCCGTCACCCCTTGGTCCGCGTTCCACCCGCGATTCTCGTTGGACGCCTTTCCCAATTGATAGTCGTGGTCTTCCTCCCACGCGGCGATCTGTCTTTGAACCTCGTACTCAATCGCCTGCCGAACCGAGCGAAAGCTGTTCAGGTTTTTGATTTCGACGATGGGCGTACGAGACTCGCACCCATCGGCCTCGATGACCACGTTCACATTGGGCTCAAAACGCATCTGCCCCTTCTGCATCACCGCTTCGCTCACCCCCAAATGCGTCACCAACCGTTGCAGTTCCGTGCAAAAAACGTAGGCCTCCTCCGCCGACTCGATGTCCGGCTCCGTCACAATCTCCAACAGCGGCGTTCCCGCCCGATTCAGATCCACCAGCGTGCAGTTCCCGGTATCGTGCAGATTCTTCCCCGCGTCCTCCTCCAAGTGCACCCGCCGGATACGGACCCGTTTCGCCGTTCCGCCCACCTGGATTTCGAAATCCCCGCTTGCGGCGAGCGGCAGATCGTATTGGCTGATTTGATAGTTCTTCGGCAGGTCGGGGTAGTAATAGCTCTTGCGGTCCCATTTTGTGCGCCGCGCGATCGTGCCGTTCAGCGCCATTCCCGTCAGCACGGCGTAACGGAAGGCCTGTCCGTTCATGACCGGCAGGGCGCCGGGATGCCCCAGACAGACCGGACACACGCACGAATTGGGCGGGGCCTCAAACCGAATCGGGCAGCCGCAGAACATCTTCGTATTCGTCCGGAGCTGGACGTGGATTTCCAACCCTACGATCGTCCGTGTGATCAGCACGTGGTCGCGCACGGCGTGGTCTCCGGCCCGCTGCAGTCGGCTACGAAGGAGATGATAGCGGTCGCACGACGTGCCCGCCAACGACCGCCGCGCCACGGTCGTCGCCCCACGACCCGCCTCCCCGCTCACCAACACGGGCCGGCGCACGCCGAGTTCTGATACGAGCGTCCCTTGTACGCGTCCACGTCGACGGCAATGTCGATCGCATCGATGACTTGGTTGGGAATGCAGCCGTACAAGTCCGCGGCGTACAACGGCGGGGCCCCGGGCATGCCCTTGAACGCGTCGATCAGGGCCACAATGTCGATGACGTCCACCACGCCGTCCGGCGGCGGCCCGTACCCGCTCTGGGGTAGCCAGCCGACGAGATCTCCCCACTTCGGGGTCTGGATGGTCGCCGGCGCCGTCAGCACGGGTCGGCCCGCCACGCCGCAATCCGCCTGAACCTGATATTCCACCCCGGGGGCGATGTCCGTCCCGCTGACGTAGACCGTGCCGCCCCATTGCCCGGGAGTCCGTACGGCCGCCGCGTTCGGGTTGGTCTCCAACATCGCCACGTGGTACGGACCGTCCGGCGCGCCGACGTACTTGCCCACACCCAGCGGACAGTTCGGGGTTACGAGCAGGCGTGTCGGTACTATCGCGCCCGCCGGTGGGAACGTGATCGCCAGGTACCGTTGACCCGCCGCCTCGACCGTCGGCGTCACACACCCGCAACTCGCCTCGGCCTCATCGCACGCCTGTGGGTTCGAGCACGGGTTGCCCGCACCAACGCAACGCAACACGTCGTTGCAGACCTGCGGCCCATTGCAGAACACTCCGTCGTCGGGGCATAGCCCGTCGTTGGGCACGGACACGCATCGCCCGCTCGCATCGCAGACGTCCTCCGTACACGCGATCCCGTCGTCACACTGACTGCTGTCGATGCAATCCACCGGGAAACTGAGCTGCGCATAGCGACCGATGTCCGCCACGCCCTGATCCGTCCCGCCGTTTGCCAGAAAGCCGGCCATCGGCGTCCCCGGAAAGCCCATCCGCCCTCGGTGTAGGAAATGAAACGGCTCGTGGGCCGCGACCGTTCCCAGGTATTCGGGCTCCTGCGGCGTCCCGAAGTTGATCGCCGCCCCGTCCGCTCCGTGGCAATGGATGCACTGATTCAACGTGCCGCCCGTGGTGTAATGAATCTGCCCCGCGTCCGGGTCGCCCAGGAAAACGCCGCCGGCATTGTTCACGTATAGATCGGTGTCGATCACCCCGCCCACAATGAACGCGACCAGGTCGTCGATCTGTCCATCGGTAAGGACCGATCCGTAGGCGTGCCCGTTGGGGACGCCGGCGCCTCCCCCGTTGTTGGGAGGCTCCTTCAAGAGCGTTACGAGCGCCGCCGGCCCCAGCGACGTCCCAGACACCCCCGCGAACCCCGTGCGGTGCGGCCCGGTGGCATATTCCCCGTCCACGCCTTTGTAGTCCCAGCCGTGACACTCCGTGCAACGCCACGTCGCCGATCCCGCGGCAGAATTACTCGTCGGGTCGGGACGGTAGGGCCACAGCGGATGGTCCGTCGGCGGCTCCGGCGCCCCGATCGCGGCCCACCACTTGTCGTACAAACGTCCGCCGCGGATATAGTCTCCGTTCACCTCACAAATGTCGGGAATACCATTCCCATTGTTGTCCGGCGTCGTCCCGCAGGCGATGTCTGTGGCGTCGTCGATCCCGTTGGCGTTGCAGTCATTCACGATCGGATTCGGCTGACAACTCATCGTCAAAGACCCGGCCCCTTGCACGCCCTCATACCCGCCCACACGGATTAAATAGTGATCACATGCGGTCGCCGCGAAGGAAATCTGTGACTGTAGGCTGCATGTGTCGTCGTCACAGTCCATCGCTGACGGGACCGTCGGGCAGGTGCATCCGTTATAGACCGCAAGCATAGTGTCAAAGGAGCTGCCGCACAGGCTGGCGGTGGCCGTCCCGGTACATTGGGGCGTGTAGCAATACCAAATGTCCGAACCGACCGGCAGGCCCACGAGATGGCACGCCGCGGATTCGATCGGCCCATCCGTGTCCGCCCCCTCCGTGTTGAAGGCGAAGGCGCCGTCGCCGATGGACTGGGCGCTCGCGCAATGGTCGTTCGACGGAACGTTCTCCGCCTGACAGTTCGCATCACAGCCGTCGCCGGAAAGCGTATTTCCATCGTCGCACTGTTCGCCCGCCTCCACGATCCCATTTCCGCAGACCGGCCCCGTCGCCCCCTGGGGAACGATTTTATAGATGCTTCCATCGTGACTGACGATGTACAGTTCTCCGGCCGCGTCCTCTCCGAAGGATGCGATGGACGTAATCGGCCCTTGCGGCGGCGTCAACTGCGCCGTTCGGGTCTGTAGATCCGTCACCGCGCCGCCGACGTAGCGGAACGAGCGGATCGCTCCGCTGCAAAAGTCCGCATAAAAGTAGGTGCCCAGCAAGTTGGGCAGGGCGCACCCGCGATAGGCATACCCGCCTGTAACCGAACAGTCGCCTCCGAAATGGGGGTACTCAACGATCGGCAGCGTAAGCGTAGGACTGTCGCAAGTGCAACCGGACAGACCGGTGCAACTGGATGCCTCCATGCAGGGCCAACCGTAGTTCTCCCCTCCCGGACTGTTCGCCGGTTGAAAGTCGATCTCCTCCCCCATGGCCTCACCGACGTCCGCGATGTACAGGTCGCCCGTTTCGCGGTCGAAACTGAACCGCCAGGGATTCCGAAAACCCGTGGCCCAGATTTCATCCAAGGGCAATCCCGCACCTTGGTAGGGGTTCGTCAGGGGGATGTAGTCGGGAGGGTTGTCCACGTCCAGGCGGAGCATCTTTCCCAGCAGACTCCCGGGATCCTGACTGCGGTTGAAGGGATCATTCTGTTCGCCGCCGTCGCCCATTCCCACATATAAGAAGCCGTCCGGACCGAACTGCAACTGGCCGCCGTTGTGATTCGAAGTCGGCTGCGCGATCGTCTTGAGAATGACTGCACTGGCGGGATCGGCGATGTTCGGATCGCCCGTCACCAAATACCGCGCGATCACCGTATCCCAGGCAACATTGGTATAGTTCACGAAGAACTGCCCATTGGTGGAATAATCGGGGTCAAAAGCGATGCTAAGTAATCCCTGCTCCGCGTCCGTACTCACCAGGCCGGAAA
>CAYQZH010000269.1:0-5934 GCA_964421865.1 uncultured Phycisphaera sp.
CCTCACCGAACGCGCCACCCAACTCGAAAAATACGCGAGGAACCAGGCCCTCGATCAGTGCGCCGACGCCCTGGCCGAACTCCAGGAAATCTGCCGCCGCGTCGTCGTCGAGCCAGCCGAGTAAGACTGCATCTTGGAACCCTCTCCCCCATCGCGGGGGAGAGGGCAGGATGCGGGAGGGTTGAGCTCCCTGTGCAGCGGCAGCGTTCCGGCATTGGCGTGTCCCACCCTCAACGACCCCGTAGGGGTCATCTTCCATAGCCGGGGTCAGGCGGAGCATGACCCCCGGACGCGGGACCCGTACCGACACACATCGACCCTGAAGGGGTCGTCCCCCTCGGTGGGGCGAAGACGACCCTTTCAGGGTCGACGACGTTGGGAGCGATTCCCCATTCGGGGGGTCGCGCCGCGCTTGACCCCCCGCTACTCCAAAGGACCCCTGCGGGGTCCGGCGGCTGCTACCTTGTCCGACACCCGCTCGAACTTCACAAAGTTCTCGCGGAACAGTCCTGCTAGATGTTTCGCCTTGGCGTCATAGGCTGCCGGGTTCGGCCACGTCGATCGCGGCGACAGTACTTCCGCCGGCACCTCGGGGCAGGCTTGCGGAATGGAAAGTCCGAAGATGGCGTCTTTGGCGTAGGTTACGCCGTTGAGCTTTCCCGAAAGCGCCGCGGTGACCATAGCGCGGGTGTGTCGAAGGTTCATTCGCTGACCGACCCCGACGCCTCCGCCGGTCCATCCCGTGTTGACCAACCAGCAATGGACCTCGTGGACCGCCAGCCGTTCACCGAGCATGGTCGCGTAGCGCTCCGGCGGCAGGGGTAGGAACGGCGCTCCGAAGCACGAGCTGAACGTCGCCTGCGGTTCCTTGACCCCCGCCTCGGTCCCCGCCACCTTGGCCGTGTAACCCGACAGAAAATGGTACATCGTTTGGTCCGGCGTCAGCTTGGCGATCGGGGGCAGCACCCCGAACGCATCGCAGGTCAAAAACACGATGTTGTTAGGATGCCCGCCGACACTGGGAATCACCGCGTTGGTGATGTACTCCAAGGGGTAGGCCGCCCGGGTGTTCTCGGTGATGGCCGCGGAGTCGAAGTCGATCGCCCGGGTCGCCCCGTCCGCCACCACGTTTTCGAGCACCGTCCCGAACCGAATCGCCTGATAAATCTGCGGCTCGTATTCCTTCGACAGCTTGATGCACTTCGCGTAGCAGCCGCCCTCGATATTGAACACCCCGCAGTCGTTCCAAGCGTGCTCGTCGTCGCCGATGAGGCGGCGCTCGGGGTCCGCCGACAGGGTCGTCTTGCCCGTGCCGCTCAGCCCGAAGAACAAGGCCACGTCGCCCCCGCGACCCACGTTGGCCGAGCAGTGCATGGAAAGCATCCCCGACATCGGCAGCAGATAGTTCATGATCGTGAAGATGCTCTTCTTGATCTCCCCCGCGTACGCCGTCCCGCCGATCAGGACCAGGCGCTTCCCAAGGTGGATGACGATGAACGTCCCGGATCGTGTGCCATGCACGCCGGGGTCGGCCTCGCAAGACGGCACGTTGATGACCGTGAACTGCGGGTCATGATCGCCCGTCGAACCGGGTGCCGGACGGATGAAGAGCTGCGCCGCGAAGAGGTTGTGCCAGGCCGTTTCCGTGATGACGCGGATGGGGATGCAGGCGGTCTTGTCGGCCCCCGCGCACATGTCGCGGACGTACAACCGCCGCCCGCGGCAATGTTCGATGACGTGGCGGTGGAGTAGGTCGAACTTTTCTTCGCTGATCGGGGCGTTGACCTTGCCCCACCAGATTTCGTCCCGCGAACCCGGCTCCTCGACGAAGAACTTGTCGTCGGGGCATCGTCCGGTGTGTTTGCCGGTGGTGCAGACGATGGCCCCGTTGTCGGCCAGCGTCCCCTCGCCGCCGCGCAGGGCGTGTTCGTAGAGTTCGGCCGGAGGGAGGTTCCAGTAGACCTCGCCGCAACCTGTCAGGCCGCAGCGATCAATTCCCACCCGGCTCGGACTGTATCCGACGTTGCCCACGGCGAGTCCCCGCCGGCCCCGTTGCGCCGGCTCTCGTCACCGTGCGCCCGTCGAGGGCCGAACGAAAGTCGCCCAGTCTAGCGTCTCCGGGCCGCGCGACAACCCCAAAAGCGCTCGCCCGCGCAGCGTGCCGACTCCGCACGCACCCTTCGCGAGAACCTCGATCGCGGGACGCGCCCTACTCCCTAGGGCCGGTGAACGCGTTCTGGAGCAAGGCGTAGTCGATCAGGTCCACGTCGCCGTCGTGATCGACATCACCGACATTGTCGGTCGGTGGGCCGCAACCGCACGAGTATTCGAAAATCCCGTCGCCATTCGAATCGTTCGTGTGCAGCGTGCAGAGCTGCAATTGCGGACAACTGCCCACGCACGTCGGAGGACCGGGCGGTTGGCCAAAAAGGGCCCGTCTCGGAACGAGGTGACACCGATTCGGTATGGTGCAGGCACACTCCTGAGTTGTGAACTCTTCCGTGCACGGATCATAACTAACGACCGTCGGGATGCATCGTTCCCTCTCGTCCGGACAGATCACCTTTTCGCAGCCAAACCCCGACGGAAGCGGCTCGCAGCAATTGGCGTCTACCAGGCAAATGTTGTCGTACCCCCAGACCTCTGAAAACGGGCCCAGCTCAACGCGCAATTGGATATAGGTCACGTTCGTCAGCAGCGTCGCCCAGCTATCCATCCCCGTCACGGTCCACGTTCCCAGGGGCGTCAACGGCGGGGTATTTAAGTTCAGCGGCGCCACGACGTGTACCCAGCCGGTGTTCCCGAGTTGCTCGGTAACCGTGAGGGACGGCGTAAAGGCCGCTGTGGTGACTGGGTTTGGGGGGCTCGTACCGTTTCCGATGTAGATGTTAGGCGTGGGCATGGCAACTTGTTGGTTGTTGTCGCCATCATCGAACAGTTTTACGTCGTATTCCAGCCGCGGGCAACTTCCTTGAAGCAACTGATTCCAGTTGCCCGAGTACGTCGTCGGGTTCCAGCAGACTGATGGTCCGCCCGACTGGTCTGTAACGACCAGATAGTGCCCTGTAGGCCCGGGGTCTGGAACTACGCTCTGGTTAGCCGAGTTGACCGCGGTCGCCGTCGAAGCGATCCATTGCTGGGTCGTCGGGGGGCTGTCGTCGAAATCGGTGCATACCGGCGCGTTCTTCACAGGTCCCGGAACAATCTGAAAGCCGTTGATATAGGCGCCCCACTGCAGCCCGCCCTCAATGGTGATGTCGACCTTGAGTACACCGTCGGTTCCCACCAGGACATCATGCACCGCGTGGGTGATCAGGTAGCTGAACGTATTATTCGTGGGCATCGGTCCGGTCACTATCTGAGTATTGGGGTTGGTGGACCCGGGCACAAACACGGGAACCGGAACGAAGATACCATGCGGCGCGACCGCGTAGGTGTAGACTGTGTATGGGCCCGGAATCAGTCCGGTAAACGTGTACAGGATCCAGCCGCCGCTATCAATGTTGCCAACCTGCTGGGCATCGTTCATCAGGAGCGCATAATCCCCCGTATTGCCCGAGTTGAAGGAGAGCCCCCCGCCACCTAGGGGATCGAAGGTTATGCCCAAACTGGCTGGCGTCGGAACGTCTAAGAGGTTGTGCAACTGATGCGGTCCGGGGGTGCCATCGACGGAGTTCCAGAAGCCGGGCTGCCCGGCCGCGCCGCCGAAGCCGGACGACGGGGGACCATCGCCCGTGTCAAGGTCCACATTGAACCCCTGAGCCAACGCAGGAGACACGGACCCGAAACAACCAACCAGGGCCAGGGCCAGCACCATTGGGGTGCACCGTGGATGCACCAACAACGGGCGAAGCGCCCTTAGCACCGCAAGAAGCCCGCAGACAGCCACCGACCGCACGGCACGTGCAAGCGGTGGGATGCCCAATTCGCGGGTTGCCATCGCCACAAGCAGAAACCGACGACGACGCGCGAAGGCGGTAACAGGATCGCAACGCTCGCGCAGAAAGACTTGACAGGTTCGCATTTTCGGCCCTCCCATAAAGAATTGGCGCCGCGGCGAGTCGCTACAGGTGAGCGGCAGTTCCGCCACCGCAACGTCGGGAGTACAAGATAGCAGACTCGGCCACCCGTGTACAGGGTAAATCCTACTTTTAGGCGTAATTTTTAAGTTCATTTTTTAATTCATAAATAAAGTATTATTTCGCTTGGGGATGTAATCGCCATGCCTGGAAATGGGAAAGGAACGGGCCTCGGGGCCGATTTATCGGAGCGCCGGGCGCACTCCCGCGGCACCGGGACAAGCTCCGTCCGCGGCTCGCCGGGGGTACATCATTCTGTGCTACCCGCGGGACCACAAGGTATCGGGCATCATCCGGGGCCGCCCGTCGCGGCCCACGCAGGCCAAGGTGGTGGAGGCCTCGCACATCCGCTGACCGTCAAGTTCCACGATGTACGTATAGTCCACGCGGGTCCGCGTGATCCGAGCGACCTGGACCCGGACCCTAACGAGATCGTCATAACGTATGGGCAGGATGTACTTGCAGGCCGTCTTGTACACCACGAACAGAACCCCTTCCGCTTCCAGATCGCGATAGCGAATCCCGTTCTGCCGCAGCAACTCCGTCCGCACGTGCTCGAAGTACTCCCAGTACTTCGCATGGTGCAAATACCCCATCGGGTCGCACTCCGCGTAGCGCACGCGGAATTCGACGCTGCAACGATCGCCGGACTGTCCCAAGGTTGATCCGCGCATAGCCTTGCCGATTGAGACTACCGTGATTCTATCAGGCAGTCATGCCCGCGCCGGGGACAACCGTTCATCGCCGGGTGCATTGAGCCCCAGATACGAAAACTTTCGTTTTGCACCCAGACGCGCGAAAATGTTGGGCGGAAGGGTTATTTTCTCGAGCGAAACGACCCCAGCATAGCCTCCAGGCTCAAGCTCGAGGGCTTCTTCGGAGGTTAGATCGAAGTGCTTTCCCCTCCCGCCTAGAACCGCCTTGTCGCCGACGCGGATGTCATACGAGCAGCCCTGCAAGCAGTCGTTATCAAAGTGTTCCTTCGCCATCAGACGCGAGCTGCGCACATACGCTTCGATATCCTCGTCTACGAGGAACTTTGCCGCCTCCATCTCGGGGAACAGCTTGTCCGTTTCTATCGCTTTAGGGACGTATTCGTAATCCATCCGCGCCGGCTGACCGGGGGCGACCGGAATCGGCGTGCTGACTTCGGCGATTAACTGCTTGGGCTGTTCGTCCATGCACACCACCGGACGCCTCGGGTCGTAAGGACGCTTGTAGACCTCCAAGACCTGCTCCATCTGGCAGACAAAGGCCGCATCCTGTTCCGGCGGAATACACCCCATCTCCTTGCGCCACGGCTTCAGGTCACTCCCTTCGAGGCTCAGGGCAAGTTTTTTAACACGCGCCGAACCGTCTCAGGGCAGATCGAATCCACCACTTCCAATTCGACGAGTCGCTCCCCCAACAGTCGCAACGTCCAGCGCCCACGGCCTTGGGGCGGTTTCGAGCAAGCCAGCGCCGTCAGCCGGGCCTCCTTCTCCCCCTCCAGCTTGGGCGTATTCGGAGGCGTTTCTCGCGGCTTACGCTCCAGAAGCGACAACGGACCCCGTTCGACCGCCTGCTTCCGCCAAGACTCCAGACTCCGCGTCGTGCACCCCTAAGCTTCTGCAATTTGCCCATCGCTCCACCCCGAACCGCCCGCCCCCTGATCGCACTTGAGCAACGCCTGGGCCCGCTGCACCTTCCACGCCGCCGCCTTCCCCTTCCTGACCTCCTGCTGCAGCTCCGCTCGCTCCTCGGCGGTAAGCTTCAACACATACTTCTTGGGCATGTCCGATTCTTCCTGACCATCTTAACATCCTTGCCAGGAAGGAATCGTACCCGAAAACCAAAGAGTGACGCACTACGAGGG
>CAYQZH010000270.1:0-5818 GCA_964421865.1 uncultured Phycisphaera sp.
GGGGCGTGGGCAACCTCGACTGGAACCCGGACACGGATGAGATCATCCCGATGGATCTGGCCCGCGCCATTCGCAAGGTGGGCATCAGCGTGGACATGGGCGCTTACGAGATTCCCCCCGGAGGGGCCGGGGGTGGGGGGAACTAGCGCGCCTTGGGCGCCACCGATCGGTCCTTGCACCCCAGCCGCTGAACCGGGGTTGAGGGCCACGCCCCGGTCAGAGTCGTACCGAGACCGCCCGATGATCGGACCTCCACGCTTCGCCTGAGAAGGCTGGGGTATCGTACGTTGCAAGCGGGATACTAGCGATACCCTTGGGGAAAAGGCCATGGGCGATGCGCGCCGACAGCGGTTGCTCCGTTCGAGGCATCAAGCCTTCACTCTAGTGGAACTCGTGATTGTGGTCACGATTATCGGAATCATAGCCGCGATCGCGGCCCCGCGGATGTCGAGTACCTCGACGCACGCGACGGCCAACGCTGTCCAGGCCACCCTCATGAGTGTTCGCACCGCCATCGACTGCTTCTATGCCGAGCACAACAAGTATCCCGGATACGACCCGACCAACGACGCTCCCGACGGCGTGAACTTCGTGAAGCAGCTCACCCTGTTCAGCGACGCCAAGGGCAACGCGAATGCGACGCGCAGCTCGACGTTCAAGTACGGCCCGTACCTGCGCTCGCCGTTCCCGGTCAATCCCGCCAACAACCTGTCGACGGTGCAGGTCAAGACGCTCCGCACCGACGCCAGCCCCGCCGACGGTTCCGTGGGGTGGGTGGCCGTTCTGGCGGACGGCGACTTCGGGGTCAGCGCGACCGATGCACAACTCGACAAGATCGGCCTCGTCGAGCCGGTGGGCAAGGCCTCCGTCCGCGCGCAACCGCAGTAAACACCTGATGCGTGGCGAGAGCGAACGTCGCAACGACAAGCCTTGGAGGTGTTCATTGAGTCCCATGACCGATGGCGAACAGCGTAAACCAGGTGGCGCGGCGCGGAACGCCTTCACCCTCGTCGAAGCCTTCTTCGTGATGGTCATTCTGGCCATCCTCAGCGCCATTGCCGTGCCGCGTTACGCCGGATTCGTCGCCAACCAACAACTCGAAGGGGCGGCCCGACGGTTGACCGCGGACCTGTCCCTCGCCCAGCGCCAGGCGCGACGGTCGAGCGCCAGCCAAACGGTCACCTTCGACGTGACTCACAGCAGCTATCAACTGGTGGGGATGAAGCATCCCGACCACCCGAGCCAGCCGTTTGAGATTTGTCTGAAAGACGAACCGTATCGCGCTCGGATGGTCTCGGCCTCCTTCGGCGGCGATGCCACGCTGGTCTTCGACGGGTTCGGCACGCCGGACACCGGCGGACAGGTCGTTATCGCCGTCGGAGCGTACCAAAAGACGATCAACGTGGACGTCGGGACCGGCCGTCCAACCAAGGGCGGCTGACAGGTGACAATACAATGATGCTCCAAGCACAACCCTGGCGCCGCGGTTTCACCGTGGTGGAAATGGTGCTGAGCATGGCCGTCATGACGGTCCTGCTCGGCGGCATCGCCTCCGCACTCGTTATTGCCAGCCGCGCCGTGCCGGGCACTGCCACGCCGATGTCGCTGACGGTCGACGGATACTATGCGGCCGAGCGCCTGGCGAGCGAGCTATACGCGGCGCAGACCATCACCGCCCGCAGCGCAACGTCCGTTACGTTCAAGGTCCCCGACCGCAACGCGGACAGCGCTCCCGAAACGATTCTTTACTCGTGGAGCGGCGTCCCGGGCCATCCGCTCAACCGGGGGTACAATGGTGGGAGCGCCGGCGCGGTGCTCGACAACGTCTACCAGTTCAACCTGGGCTACGACCCGCCAAGCCCCAAGGTGACCGTTGTCCACATCACGATCTGTGTCGGGCCCGACTGTACCGCGCCCGACCCGGCGGTTCGCGACCGGGCGCCTCGGGTGGATACGTCCGTCCAGTTGCTCAATCAACCATCGTGAGCCGACCCATGACGAAACTGTTACCCACAAGTGGACGTCGTCCCAGGAGTCGCCGACGACTCGTCCCGGAGGGACGAACCGATAGTAGCCCAGCGTTTCAACGCTGGGAGAACGCCCACCAAGCCCACAAAGTCCCGGAGGGACAGCCGAGTGCCGTTCAGTCGTCCCTCCGGGACTCGCAACGTCGCGACATCCTCCACCCCAGCGATGAATCGCCGGGCTATTTTCGCGCCGTGCCTCCGGCACGGACTCGGCTTTCTCGACGGGCGACCGCGCATTGGTCTTACAGAATTGCGGGTAACAGCAAGGGTCAGAGTGAGGGTGGGATTGTGGTTGTCACCCCTCACCCAGCCCCTCCCCTCAAGGGGAGAGGGGCGCGCTGCGGCGTCAGCATAGTGGAGGCCGTCTTCTGCGTCGTACTCGTGAGCGGGCTTGTGGTCGTATCGCTGAACACGCTGGGCGCCTCCAAGGTAGCGCAGCGCAGCCTCGGTGACCGCACGCGAGGATCCCTTCTGGCCTCCGCGCTCATGTCGGAAATCCTCAACCAAAGTTACGAGGACCCCAACGCAACGCCCATTGCCGGGCTTGAGTTGAGCGAGAATTCGCTGCTGCGAACGACCTACGACGACGTGGACGACTACATCAACTGGTCGGCGTCGCCGCCGCAGAACCGCGACGGAACGACCATTCCCGGTCTGACGGGATGGCAGGAGAGCGTGAAGATCGAGGGGGTGGACCCGGCCAATCTGAATTCAAAGAAGGTTCCTGATAGCGGCGTGAAACGAGTCACCGTGACGATCACGCACAACGGCGTCGTCGTCGCCACCTTGGTGGGGGTCAAAACGGGAACCCCGAATCCGCTATTGAGCTTCTAGAGCCGATTCTTGGAGGTCATGGCCATGAGAGGATCGAGAGAGCAACGTCGCCGCGGAAGCATGTACGTGGCCGTCCTGGGCAGCGCGATGGCCATCACCGTCATGGGTCTATCCGCGATCATGCTCGCCCGCGTGGAGCGAAGTTCCGTCGTGGGAACGGCCGACT
The DNA here is from genome assembly GCA_964421865.1 of uncultured Phycisphaera sp. Taxonomy (GTDB): domain Bacteria; phylum Planctomycetota; class Phycisphaerae; order UBA1845; family UBA1845; genus SBAX01. Next base: position 3,028 of record CAYQZH010000270.1, read on the forward strand.
CGGCGGCGGCCAGGTTCTACGCCCAGTCGGCGATCGAACTGGGGCAGCACGATATCCGCCAGGATTCCAACTGGCGAACGACGTACCCCAAGTACCCCAACGATGTGTGGGAGGCCGACCGCGCCATCGGGACCGGAACCTACACTTTGCAAGGCATCGACACCGTCGACGCCAACCTGAGCAACTCACCCACCGATCCGGTCGTGCTTCGCGGCACCGGCTTCCAGGGTCAGTCCCGGTATAAGCTGCAAGTGACCATGACGGCCAAGTCCAACGCCCTCACCTGCCTCCAAGTGGCCATGCACGCCGGTGCCAATCTGAACTTCAGCAGCGCCACGGTACAGAGCGGGCAAGTCACGATCAGCGCCAACGGCTCGGCGACTGCGGCGGGGACTTCGACGATCTACCCGAAAGTCGAAGCCGTCGGTAGCATCACTGGATTGGAATACAAATCGTCCCAAACGCCGGGAATCACCCCGCGGACCATGCCCGCCGCCACGGTCTTTGACTACTACATTGCGAACGGCACGACGATCACCTATGCGTCCATCCTCAGATCGGGCGGACAGGTCACCCTTGAGAAGGACCTCCTCAGCCCCAGCCGCAACCCGTATGGGCTGAGTAACGCGAAAGGCATCTACGTGATTTATTGTCTCGGAGGAGACCTCAGAATTCGCAACTTCAGGATTGTGGGAACCTTGGTGATTCTCAATCCGGGAGTGTTCTCCGTCCAGCAGGCCGTCAACTGGGAACCCGCGATCGCCAACTACCCGTCGCTGCTGGTGCTCGGCAATGCCGAACTCGCCTTCGGCAACAGCGCCTTGTCGGAGAGCTCTTTCGGTGTGGACTTCAACCAAGATTCGGACAAAACGGATACGTACTCCTCGCTCATCAAGGGACTCATCTACGCCTCGGGCAACCTGACGACCAAGAGTTCTGTGACGATCGACGGCGTTCTGGTCATCGGAGGAACGTTGACCGCGCAGAACAACTTGACCCTGACGTACGAGTCCACCTTCCTCGACAACCCGCCGCCGGGCTTCGGCGGCGCGCCGCAAATGGTCGTCTCACCGGGGACCTGGAAGCAACTCGTTGATTAACCCGCCCGGAGATTGATAAAAAAGCAGGTCGCGAGATCCCTTGTCGACCCGCGACCTGCGATTTTTAACCGTTCAACCCTTCAACCACTACGGTTGTTGCAGACTGCTCGATGAACCCCGCCTACCCTCCTCGGAGAACGCTACGGGTTCCCCCGGGCGCGAAGTTCGTAGAAGGTCCCGTTGTTGAAATAGATGCCTATGTTGCTCCAGGGGAAATTACTACCCACCGTGCCGTGCCACGTCGCGTTTCCACGATCGTCGGTCGTGAATGCGGGGTCGATACGGTAGGCAATGTCTGACGTTCCGTCCCCGCCAGCGTCAATGCGCCCGATACTGTATGGGGTATTGGTGCTAAACCCGGTCACCATAACCTGCAAAATCGTTCCCTGGCTATCGGCGATATTTATGATGGCCATACCGTCGGCATCCGGGGGCTCATCGAAAATCGTGAACGAACGGAACTTCACGGCCCCAGCGTAGGCGACCCCGACCAACGCGCAAACCAGCGCAAGACACACCCATCGACGAACCTTGAACATTGGAATACCTCCGCTGAGGCGCACTTGCGGGGTATCAAGACTCCGGCAACGCGCCGGGATCTCCCCGACCCATTTGCCTCAGGGGGGTAGTTTATCGGATGGGCGATGCTCTTGTCAATCCCAAACTGACAGGTTCTTCTTCTCCGCGCCTACTCAGCCTGCGTAGAATTCCGTCATCGCGGGCCCAACAACGCTTGTCTACTTGTTTCCGAGGATTATCGGACTCACGATACGGATCGCGCCACGCCGGGAGGGACGAGCCGCACGGGTCCGGTGAGCGAGAGTGAACGAAGCCCCAAGCGCAGCGCAACGAACGACGGAGCCGCGGTGATGCGGAGGCGGTGGAACTGCAACGGCGGAACCGGCTTGGAGGCGTCCGCGCGGAGGGTCCGGCAGCCGTGGAACGTAACGGCCCCGAAGGAGAGGGCGAGGATGGCGCCTTCCGCGTCCATGCCTTCCAGGCACAGGTGACACCCACTGGCATCGCCGAGCACATCGAGCAGCAACTGTCGCGGCCGACCATCGACGGCGACGAGCGGTAGAGCAAGGACGACGGCCAACTCGGTCTCGTCGGCCTCGGTCCGTTCATAGGCGATACGCACAAAGTCGCCCGTGTCATCCCGCTGCGTCTGAACGGTGACGGGGCCCTTCACGGTGGTGTGACTCTCGAATACCGGGAAACGACTCGCGTCGTCGAATCGGTAGATCACGGTCGCCAAAGGGCACGTGGGCATCAGGGGATCAACACGACCTTGCCGCGCACGGCGCGGGAGTCGATATAGCGATGGGCCTCGGCAACGTCCTTGAGCGGATAGGTTCGATCGACCACGGCCTTGACTTTCCCCTCGGCCAGAAATCGAAGGCCGCGACGCAGCTCATCCATGCTTCCCATGAACGAGCCGCGGATTTGGTGTTGGCGAAAGAACAGGTCGCGGATGTTGAGCGTCGCCTTCATTCCCCCGACCAGCCCGAAGTTCACGAAAATGCCGCCGACGCGGAGGGCCTTGAGGTTGTCCTCGAAAACGCTCGCCCCGACGTTGTCGATCACCACGTCCACGCCGACACCGTCGGTCCAATCGAGCACCGCGTCGGCGAAGCTGCGTTCGTTGTAGTTGATGACCAGATCGGCCCCAACTCCTGGTGCGAGAATCG
>CAYQZH010000271.1:0-5813 GCA_964421865.1 uncultured Phycisphaera sp.
CCCGGACGGCGGCGATGGATTCCGAACGGTGCTCAGCATAGCCCTCGGCGCACCGGCGTCAACCGCTCACGCACGGGAACCGAGGGCAGCGCCGGGGTCCATCTTGCGGGAATGTCACAGCACGGCGGCGTCACCCGATGGGGTCGCCGAGCGCGGCCGCGAACGCCCCAACCGATGAACGATTCGTTTCGACGCCCCGTTGTTGGGTGGACGGCGCTCTTCCTGGTGACCTACGTCGCCTACGTCCCCGCGCTCTTCGGAGGTTTTGTCTGGGATGACGATCAATACATCACGAACAGCCCCAGCAAGAGGCGATCGTTGTACTCCCGTGGGTCGTAGAGCCCGTCGTGGTCCGCCAACAGGGTCCCGAACACCGCGCACAACTCCAGCAACTGATGCCAATCCTTACAGGAACGCGCCAGCCGACTCATCTCGATGCCCGGCACCAGCCCCACGTGATCCAGACTGACTTCGGCGAGCAATCGCTGAAAGCCCATCCGTCCCTCGGCACTGGTCCCGCTACAACTCTGATCCTCGTCGATCACCAGCACCCGTTCGCTGGGCCACTCCCAATCCATGGCCCGGCGCCGAAGGGCATACTGCAAGGCCGCCGATTCCCGATGCTCCAACACCTGTTGTGGGCTGGACTGACGCACCTAGACCACCGCCAGGCGATCCCGATGCTGCCCTCGAATCTTGCTGGGCATCGGCATCGCCGCGGCTTCCGCAATACGCGCAGTGCCGATCATGGCCCACTTCCCGTCGTATCTCCGGCTCGGGCAGGTGTTGAGCCACGATCCGGGTGAGCGTCGCCAACACCTGGCGACGACTCTCTTCCGGCAGCACCTTCCACAGTTGGTTCAGCGGAACACTTTGCGTCGAACTCAGGGGGCGCGGGGGGGGACGGCGAGGTCATCCGTGACGGTATGCATGGCTCTGCTCCACAGAGGGGTCGCCGACGCTGTCGACACCAACGTGCCAGCCCCAGCAACGCCGGCACATCCCCGATCGGCCGGCCGGCCCCAGTGATGAATGCTGTGTCTTCGCCTGTAGTGTGCGTGGAAGATTGAGCTGTTTTTCCGTTGCTTCAAGTGCATCCTGGGAGGCACGCACTGGCTGAGCACCACCTATCCAGGCGTCACCTTGCAGGTCTACGTACCCGTGCTCGCTTCGTTGCTGGTGAGCCTGTGGACCGGACGCAAGCCGACCCGGCGAACGTTCGAGATGATCTGCCTGTACTTCCAGGGTTGGGCGACGGCGGAGGAATTGACCCGGCATATCGAATCTTTGAAAACCGCGGGGTAGGGGGCAAGGATGGTCCGCGCGCATCGCACCATCTTCCATCGTTGCTGGGCGCTCTGCGCCCGTCTTTCCTGCGGAACGAGGGGGCTTGCGACCCTCGCTCTCCACCTTGCCCATGGGTAGTGTCGCGGTTCAAAGGAAATCCCGAACAGTATTGATCGGGAATCGGCAATCCCCTTCGTGGCTGCGTGGCTCTGCGGCTCCGCGGCTGGCGTCGAAAAAAACGCCCGTACCCAACGAACCCACCGCGAAATTGATAAATGCTTGTGGGAAACGGAGTGATGAAAACACGCGTTTACCCGGAAAGCCAACCAAACCCCCCGACCGACAAACCGAGTCATGCGAAATCATTCGAAATCACTTCGCGGCTCGAATTGCGCCGGGGACAAGCCCCGACGCTACAGGACCGGCGTGAACGGAAGGCCCATCACAACTGCGGGGATTCGGTTTGGTCCGTCGCCGGCGAGGGTCAACTGCGTTCCGGGGGTACCGTGGGCCGTTCGGACGTAGGCCAGGGCGATGGGACAGCCGAGCGTCGGGGAGTGACAGGCGCTGGTCACCTGGCCGGTGGGTTTGCCGTCGGGATCCAGCACGGTGTGTCCGAACCCCGACCGCAAGGGAGGGGCCGTCGCCGTCGAGAGCGCGGAGGACGGGCCGGTGGGCACTGGCGGGCAAGCCGCCAGGGGCACCCCTTGACCCTCACCCCGGCCCTCTCCCTCGCAGGGAGAGGAGTTGAAGATTTGAGATTTCAGAGGCGGGACGGCGGGGGCCTCGATGCGCAGGCCGACGAGCTGGCGGGCGACGACGTGGCGGGAGCGCATGCGTTCGACGACTTCCTGGCCCAGGTAGCAGCCCTTTTGAAAGTTGACGGCCCGATCGAGTTGGCGCGTTTCGGCGGGCAGGTATTCTTCGGTGATCTCGTGCCCAGGCCAAGGAATGCCGGCCTCGATGCGCCGGACCTGCACGGCCTCATCGCCGACGGGGACGGCCTTGCCTGACTCCACGTGCGCCCGCCAGAAGTCCACGGCCTTTTCCGCAGGCACGAACAACTCGACGGCGAACGGGCCGCAGAAGTCGTGGCGCATGATCGCAAGGGCGAGAGCGGATGTCGGGTCGATGACCCGACCTACGCTGAGCTGCGACATAGCCGCCGCATGGGCAGCGCCGAATTCGCTGAGCAGCCACACGGCCCCGCTCCCGACCAACCCGAATCGGACGAACTCGTCGCTGCGATCGGCGACCGCGACATCCTCGGTGATGATGTATTTCGCAAAGTGTTTCTTCGCGGTCTCGAGGAACCGCCGGTCCAAGTCCAGCCAGATGGAATCGGCCCGCACAAGGAGGTTCACGTCGAACAAGATCCGGCCTTGGATGTTCAGGACGAACGCGTAGTTCCCTTCGCCGCATCCGAGGTTCTTGACTTGATTGGTGGTGAGATTGTGCAGCCACGTGGCACGGTCCGTGCCGGTCACTTCGAGTAGCGCCCGGTACGAGCGATCCACGAACGCGGGGCCGGCGTCGAGGGCTTGGCACTCCGTCTCCAAGGCGGCGTACCGCGCCACCCGCGGTTGATCCTCTCCGATGACGCCTACTGCGCCGCTATCGAGTTGAGTTTGGACGAACTCCTGCCAGCGCATCACGAACCCCGCTATCAGCGACGACTTTTGACCAGCGGTCAGCATAGACGCATCGAAGCGGGTGAACAATTGTTTGGGCCGACAGCGGAGAAGCGTAGATAGGTTCATAAGTCAGGTATTAACAAGAAGTTACGAACAACACGAACCGGGGACACCGGTTTGTTGCATTTGCAAAAAAGTGGCGAAAGAGGGCTTGATATAGTACCGATCTAGTGCTATATGATGATAGGACGTGGCCTGGGCGCTGCACGACAGAGGATCGCGGTATGCTTGCGCTGACGAAAAAGACGGACTACGCACTCATCGCCCTCTCGTACCTCGCGAGGCACATGGAGGGCGTGGTGAGTGCCAGGGAGTTGGCGAACGTATCGCGCGTCCCGCTGCCGATTCTGACCAACATTTTGAAGACCCTGGCCCATGCCGGGATGGTGGTCGGTGAACGCGGCTCGGCGGGGGGCTACAGCTTGGCGAGGTCGGCGGAGTCCATCAGCCTGCACGAACTGATCGCCGCGATCGAGGGACCGTTTCAGTTCGTGCAATGCGTCCCGGTCGGTCCGGACTCGCACCGCACGCCGTGCGAGCTGGAGTCTTGCTGTTCGATCCGCCAGCCGGCCCACCGCATACATGGTCGGCTGAGGGAGTTTTTGGAGAGCGTCACACTGGCGGAGCTCGTGGAGGATGCAAGGGTCTCCGTGGGCCTGCCGTTGATGAACCGGGAACCCGTACCTTTGCGACAGACGCAGGTCAGGGAGTACGCAAGATGAGGTCCGTGTATCTGGACAACAACGCCACGACGCCGGTCGATCCGCGAGTGCTCGACGCGATGTTGCCCTACTTCCGCGAAAACTTCGGCAACGCCGCCAGCCGCAACCATCGTTACGGCTGGGTCGCGGAGGAGGCCGTCGATAAGGCCCGGGAGCAGGTCGCCACGGTGATCAACGCCAGCAGCAAGGAGATCATCTGGACGAGCGGCTCGACGGAGGGCAACAACACGGCCATCCTGGGCGTTGCCCACATGTACGCCGACAAGGGCAAGCACATCATCACCTGCCGGATCGAGCACAAGGCCGTCATTGACCCGTGCAAGTTCCTGGAGACGCAAGGGTACGAAGTTACCTGGCTCGAACCGGATCGGACGGGCTGGGTCAGCGTCGATCAGGTGAAGCAGGCGATGCGCGAGGACACGATCCTTGTGTCGCTGATGTTCGCCAACAACGAAGTCGGCACGATTCACCCGATCCCCGAGATCGGGGCGCTGTGCAAGGAGCGGGGCGTCATCTTCCACACCGACGCGACGCAGGCGTTCGGGAAGGTGCCGATTGACGTGGAGGCCATGGGCATCGACCTGCTGAGCCTGTCGGCCCACAAGATTTACGGGCCGAAAGGCGTTGGGGCGCTGTACGTGCGAAGGAAAAAGCCTCGCGTGCGTTTGCAACCGCTCATTCACGGGGGCGGGCACGAACGAGGAATGCGTAGCGGGACGCTCAACGTACCCGGCATCGTCGGATGCGGGGTGGCGGCGGAGATCGCTCTGAAGGACATGCCCACCGACAGCGTACGAATCACCGGACTGCGCGATCGCCTCTGGGCGGGGCTCAGCGAGCACCTGACGGAGATCAGCCGCAACGGCAATCCGCAGCATTGTCTGCCGAACACGCTGAACGTGAGCTTCCTCTACGTGGAGGGCGAGAGCTTGATGATGGGCTTTTCCGACATCGCGGTCAGCAGCGGCAGCGCGTGTACCAGCGCCTCGCTCGAACCCAGTTACGTGCTCAAAGGGCTGGGACTGGGCGACGATCTCGCCCATAGTTCGATCAGGTTTTCGCTGGGGCGATTTACGACGGAGGAGGACATCGACTACACGATCAAGGAGGTCGTCAAGGCCGTGAACCATCTACGGAACATGAGCCCGCTGTATGAAATGGCCCAAGAGGGAATTGATCTGTCAAAAGTAGTGTGGCAACACCACTAGGGGATTGCCGATTGCGGTGAAGAGGGAGACCCATAGGAATCCTTGTGGCACAGCGGCCCTCCGCTGTGGGTCCCAGCCGGGGGCGGCTGGGCCACATGTGAGGAGTCAGAATTATGGCGTACAGTGACAAAGTCGTGGACCATTACATGAACCCGCGCAACGTCGGGTCGATGGATGCGTCGCTCAAGGACGTGGGCACGGGCATCGTCGGAGCCCCGGAGTGCGGCGACGTGATGAAGCTGCAGATCAAGGTCGATGAGAACGACCGCATCGTGGATGCCAAGTTCAAGACCTTCGGTTGCGGCAGCGCCATCGCCAGCAGCTCGCTGGCCACCGAATGGGTCAAGGGCAGGACGCTCGACGAGGCGTCGCAGCTCAAGAACACCGAGATCGTGACGGAGTTGTCGCTTCCGCCGGTGAAGATCCATTGTAGCGTTCTGGCGGAGGACGCCATGCGCGCGGCGATCGCGGACGTGAAGAAGAAAAGGGGTCAGACCCAACCCGCGGCGGCGACCGTCGCGGCGAACGGTTAAGAACCATTGGGAGCTAAAGAATGATCACATTGACGGAAGTAGCCGCACGGGAAGTCAATCAAATTATTGGGCAACAGCAGGAGGCCGCCAAGAAGAACGGCTCGGACCCTGCGAAGATGTACCTTCGCGTCGGAGTCAAAGGCGGCGGGTGCAGCGGATTCAGCTATACGCTCGATCTGACTGAAACCCTCACCGAGCAGGACGAAACGTGCAACCAGCACGGCGTCGAGGTCATTTGCGATCCCAAGAGCTTGCTGTACCTGGAGGGCACGCAGGTGGACTTCAAGGATGAGTTGATGGGGCGCGGGTTCGTATTCAGCAACCCCAACGCCACCAGTTCCTGCGGCTGCGGATCGAGCTTCTCGGCGT
>CAYQZH010000272.1:0-5810 GCA_964421865.1 uncultured Phycisphaera sp.
CAATCCATATCCGACTCCTTGCCCGTATTCGGCTGGGTCCATTCTACCCGAATTCTGCGTCAGTTCGAGGGCAGTTTGACTTGACCGCCCACGGTCCGATCGCGTTACGATACACCTCCCCCATACCCCCCGCGCCGAGGGGAGCGAGGACGACATAGGGACCGAGCGGTGTGTTCGGTGCAAGAGACATTTTCAGCCCGGGCTATTGTCGATGGCGAATCGTCCGTTGTCGAGGTTCGGCTTGTCCGTGGCAGACGTAACCAGTATACAAGTCGACGATGCAAAGCAGCACGGAGGCGAGCGTTGAACGGTTGTTTGCGGACTTAAGCGAGCCGCAGCGGGAGGCCGTCGCGCATACCGACGGGCCTTTGTTGATCCTTGCGGGGCCGGGCAGCGGCAAGACGCGGGTGATTACGCGTCGCGCGGCGCACCTGGCTTGCACGGTCACCGAGCCGTACCACATCCTGGCGATCACCTTCACCAACAAGGCGGCCAAGGAGATGCGCGAGCGGATCGACGCCCTCTCCGTTGGAGAGGGGATGACCGTGTGCACTTTCCACGCCCTGTGCGCCAAGCTCTTGCGATGGCACCACGAACGCGCCGGAGTGCCGCGGAACTTCACCATCTTCGATCGCGACGACCGGCGGAAACTGATAAAGGCGGCGATCGAGCGATGCAACCTCTCCACGGACAACCTATCGCCCGCGAGCGTCGATCAGGACATCGGCCGGGCCAAGAACGCCATGCTGACCGTCGATCAATTCGCGGCCAAGAACCTCGATTGGCGGGAGCGGATGATCGCCCGTGTCTACGATTGCTACGAAAAGCTGTTGGCGGAAAACAGCGGTCTGGACTTCGATGACCTGCTGATGCGCATGGCCTTGTTGCTGTCGCGCGACGCCGGTTTACGGGCGGAGCTGGAGAACAGGTTCCGCTACGTGCTGATCGACGAATATCAGGACACCAACGCGGCCCAGTATCAGATCGCGAGGTTTTTGACGCAGGAGCGCGAGAACCTCTGCGCCACGGGCGACCCGGACCAGTCGATCTACGGCTGGCGCGGGGCGGACATTACCAACATCCTGTCGTTCGAGCGAGACTACCCCAAGGCCAAGGTCGTCCGTCTCGAACAGAACTACCGATCGACGAAACGCATTCTCGCGGCCGCCGACGCGCTGATCGCGGGCAACGTGATGCGGAAGCAGAAGGCGCTTTGGACGGAGAACGACGCAGGTCCGGCCGTCCGCGTACTCGAGTGCGAAGACGGCGACGACGAGGCGGCGCAGCTCGCTGAGGACATCGCCCAACGAGTTCGCGACGGCGTCAGCCCCGGCGAAATCGCCGTCTTTTACCGGGTTAACTCGCTGAGCCGGGTGATCGAGGAGGCCTTCCTCCGCGAGGGGATCGCCTATCAGATCGCCCGCGGCGTCGAGTTCTACAATCGCAAGGAGATCAAGGACGTGCTCGCCTATCTCCGCGTGTTGGTGAACCCGTCGGACGAAGTAGCGCTGGTGCGGATCATCAACACGCCGCCGCGGGGGATCGGAGCGACGACGGTCGAGCGGCTGAAGGAGCGAGCCGGGGCGAGCGGTTGTGGCCTGTACGATCTACTGGCCGACGACGCGGCTCTGGCAGCCTCGGGGCGATCGGGTCAGAAGGTTCGGGAGTTCGGTCAGTTGCTGCGGCAGCTTGCCCCTGCCCTTGAACTTCCGCCGGCCAAAGCCCTGGAGACCGTGATCAGTCACAGCGGATTGCGGGCCCTTTATCATGAAAACCGCGAGGCGGACGACGCCCCCTCGGCGAACCTCGACGAACTGATTAGCGCCGCCTCCGAGTTTCAATCGGATCAGCCCGAGGCGACGGTGGTGGATTGGCTGGAACACGCGGCCCTCATCAGCGACGTGGATGCCGTCCGAGGCGAGGGCGGGGCGGTGACGCTGATGACGCTTCACGCGGCCAAGGGGTTGGAGTTTGCCCACGTTTACATGATCGGGCTGGAGGACGGACTCCTGCCTTTCCGCCGGGCTGAGGATGGCGCGAACGCCAATGGTACCGACGAGGAAGAGGAGCGGCGGCTCTGCTTTGTGGGCATGACCCGGGCCAAAACGTGCCTGACGCTATCCCGCGCCCGGTACCGGATGCTGCGTGGGGTGACCCAGCGGACGACCCGAAGCCGGTTCCTCGACGAACTGCCCTCGGAGGGGGTAGAATGGCCTGAGTCCGAAAACGTCGTGAAGCGGCGTTCGATAGCGGTGCCGGCGGCCAACGGGCATCCGCCCGCGGACATCGCCGAATGGACGGTCGGTACGTTGGTACGACACTCGCAGCACGGCCTGGGTCAGATACTGTCGATCCACCGCGGCGCGCGTCGAACCCATGTGGACGTGCAGTTTGAGAACGGGTCGCGAAAGTCGTGGGTGGTGGAATTCGCCGATCTTCAGCGCGTCGATTTCGATGAAGTTGAATAACGGTGGGATCGGCCGATTCTGTTGGACCCACATGGTGAAGCACTAAATGCGACATGCGGTCATCATGGCGGGCGGGGTGGGGATGCGGCTCTGGCCGCTGAGTCGCAAGGATCGCCCCAAGCAAATCCTTCGCCTCTTCGCGGGCACGAGTCTCTTGCGGCAATCGTACGACCGGGTGGCCACGGTGCTGAAGCCCGAGCAAATCCACGTCATCACCAATCACTCGCACCTTCCGATGGTGACGAAGGAGTTGCCGGAGCTTCCGCCGGGGAACTTCATCGGCGAGCCTGCGGGGCGTGACACGGCCAACGCGGTGGGATTGGCGGCGGCGGTCCTCGCCCAGCACGATCCCGACGCCGTCATCGGCATCTTCCCCGCGGACCACGTCATCACCCCGCTGGACCGCTTCTGTAGCGCCGTCGAGCAGGCCTACACCGCGGCGGAGCAGAACCCCGATGCCTTGGTGACGATGGGCATCCGCCCTACGCGGGCGGACACGAACTACGGATATATCCATCGTGGCGAGTGCGTCGGCGAGGGCGTGTTCGAGGTCGAGCAGTTCACGGAGAAGCCCAGCCTGGCGGCGGCGATGAAGTACGTCGCGGGCGGGGAGTATTACTGGAACAGCGGGATGTTCGCCTGGCGGGCGGCCACCATCCTCGAGCAGATCAAAAAGCACCTCCCGCAGTCCCACGCCTCGATCTGCGAGATCGCGACGGCCTGGAGGACGGACGCCCGGCAGGCGAAGTTGGAGGGCATCTATCCGACGCTGTTGCGCATCAGCATTGACTTCGCCGTGTTGGAGCGGGCCGATCGCGTATTGGTGGTGGAGATGGGCTGTCACTGGGTGGATGTCGGTTCCTGGCCTGCGATTGAGTCGGTCATCCAGGCGGACGGCGAGGGCAATGTGTCGGCCTGCGGTCGGGTGATCCACCTGGGATCACGCGGTAACATCGTGGTGTCGGAAGAAAAGCACTTGATCGCCACCATCGGCGTCGACGACCTGGTGATCGTGCACTCCCCCGACGCGACGCTCATCTGCACCCGCCGCGACGCCGCGGGGATCAAGGAGCTGGTGGACATGGTCCGCCAGCGCTACGGCGACGAATACGCGTGACCTCCTGGTTTACTCATTCCCCGAGCCTCGGGTTGTGGACGAGCATTCGAAGTTCAAAGTTGTCATGCTGAGCGCAGCTGTCATGGTGAGCGTAGCGACGCATCTCGGCCGGCGAATGAGGCCCTTCGCTTCGCTAAGGGTGACATTTTTTCAATCTTTGAACTTCGCACGTTCATCTTCGCATTGAACCCGCGCTTGCGATTGGAGTTCGGATTGACACATGCCTCGATTTCTCGGCATTGACCACGGCACGAGGCGGATCGGACTCGCGGTGAGCGATCCCGGCGCGACGCTCGCCTCGCCGCTCGCGACGATCGCCGCGTCGGGGAATCTGTCCGACGAGATCGCGGCCGTGCTGTCCTGTGCGAAGGAATATGAAATCGACGCCTTCGTGGTCGGATTGCCGTTGAACATGGATGACACCGAGGGCGATCAGGCCAAGACCGTGCAACGGTTTGGGGCCGAGTTGGGCCGTGTCAGCGGCAAGCGGGTGCATTACTGGGACGAGCGCCTGTCGTCCCACGCGGCGGAGGAGTTGCTGCGCCCGGCGGAGCTGACCCGCAAGAAGCGCAAGGCCCGTCTCGATCGCGTCGCCGCCCAAGTGATACTCCAGGGCTTCCTCGACGCCCATACGTCGGCCCCACCCAATCTCTAATTGCGCCGGAAACCCAGGCGGGGCTTACGTCGAAACACGTCCATCGCTATGATGCAGCGGGCCATGTTACGACTCACGGATGTTCGCAAAGCCTTCGGGGCCACGGTGGCGGTGGATGGCCTGTCGCTCTCGATCCGCCAAGGGGAGGTGTTCGGGCTGCTCGGCCCGAACGGTGCGGGCAAGACCACGACGGTGAACATGGCCGTCGGGGTTTTGCGACCCGATCAGGGAACGGTCCAGTTGGACGGGGTGGGATCCCCGGACCGACCCGATGTACGAGGCAAGATCGGGGTAGCCACGCAAGCCCTCGCCTTGTACGAGGACCTGACCGGCGACGAGAACCTCTCGTTCTTCGGGAAGCTCCAGGGGCTTACCGGCCGCAAACTCGCGGAGCGCGTCGCTTGGGCATTGGAGTTCGTGGCGTTATCCGATCGCCGTCGCGATTCTGTGAAGGCCTATTCGGGCGGGATGAAGCGGCGGCTCAACATCGCCGTGGCCGTGATTCACGATCCGCCGCTCCTCTTGCTCGACGAGCCGACCGTGGGCGTCGATCCGCAGTCGCGCAACGCGATCTTCGAGAATATCCTCGCATTGCGCAAACAGGGTCGGACGGTGGTGTACACGACGCATTACATGGAGGAGGCCCAGCGACTTTGCGATCGCGTGGGGATCATGGACCACGGTCGCTTGCTCGCCCTCGACACGGTGGACCGGCTGATCACCGCACACGGCGGAAAGAGCATCCTCCTCGCCGAGCGGACGAGCGGCGAAGTTCGCGTCGAGACCGATGACCCGCTCGCGGAGTTGCTCCGCTTGCAAAAGGAAGGACCGCTGCAACGGTTTCGCGTGGAGCGACCGGATCTCGAACGTGTCTTCTTGCACCTGACCGGACGGGAGCTGCGCGACGCATGAACGCGATCATGGCTTTGGCGACGAAGGACCTGCGGTTGCTCATCCGCGACAAGGCGGGGTTCTTTTTCACGTTCTTCTTCCCATTGCTCTACGCGGTCTTCTTCGGGGCCATTTTCTCCGGCCCGGGTACGAGTGCGACGGGGATGAAGATTGTCGTCGTCGATGAGGACGACACGGAGGGATCGAAGAGGTTCATCCGCGAGCTGAACGATTCGCCCGAATTGGATGTGGAGATCGCCGATCGGCAGGCGGCGACGGATTCGGTGCGTCGCGGGCGGAGGGTGGGGTACGTCGTGCTGCCCACGGGTTTCGGGAGGGCCCGTGGTCGGGTCTTCGGCGGCGAACAGGTCAAGATCGAGACGGGGGTCGATCCGGCCCGCAAGGCGGAAGCGGGCATGTTGCAGGGGATCCTCACCAAGTACCTATACCAGGGAATCCAGGACGCCTTCGCCAACCCGGATAAGATGCACGCGCAGATCAACGAATCGCTCGCCGAGGTGCAGACCGCCCAAGACATGGACCCCGCGGCCAAGGCCACGTTGCAATGGTTCCTGCCCATGATCGACCGCTTCATGCGCGAGCTTCCCACCGGTCAGTCCGCGTCCGGGCTGACCACCACGCCGCCGAACTCAAGGGTCCGGCGGCTGACGGGATGGCA
>CAYQZH010000273.1:0-5761 GCA_964421865.1 uncultured Phycisphaera sp.
AGGGCGAAGACTTCCTTGGGGTCCCAGCCCCAGGGTCGGCCCCAGGAATGGTCGGCCCAGATCGCCCCCATCACGAGCCCCGTCCAGAGCATGATGAAGGAAAGCTCCACCAGGACCATCGTCGCGCCGTCAAAGACCTGGCCCGCTGTCGGACGCTCCTGTCGTAGGAACGACGCCCCGGAGGATCCGCCGAGAATCAACGATGACGCGCCGCCGGAGGCCGAGCGCTCCACTGTCCCGCCGGAGAGCGCACGCGCCCGGGCGCCCAAGGCCTCCATGAGGACGATCATCAACGAGCCCCAGAACGCCCCCGTGACGCCGACCAGCGATCGCCCCGGCAATCCGTACGCGGTTTTGTCGATCACGTGCATCAGCAGAAGGTAAGCGGTGTAGTTGAGAAACCCAGCCGCGACCGGAAGAATCAGAAGTCGCAGCTTGGGGGTCGCTCCTTGGTCCCACGCGAGGCACCAGCGATGCCGCAGCAGCAACAATGCCGGCACGCACGCCAGCCCGATCACCGCGTAGCTCGAGATGATCATGTTCGTGTGAATGTAGAGCCAGATGTCGTTGAGGGCGGCCATCTTATTGTTGATCGCCGAGTCAAGCTGCGCGGGCAGGAAGTACGCGGCCATCAGGGCGGTCATTGAGACGACCGACGACCCCAGGGCAAAGACGTTGCGGACCGGTGTACGGCGAGTCAGCCGTTCGAGGATCATGGCCGCGACGCCGCCGAACCAAGCCGACGTGGTGACGGCCTCGAACATATTCGAGTTCGGCCAGCGACCGGAGATGTACCACCGGATCGCCACCGACCCCGTGTGGGCCGCGAAGGCGATCGCGAACAACACCATGCCGATGGTTCGCGCCCAATCCCATTTGTAAATGATCGACATGAGCAGCGGAACCACGCTCGCCAGGTAGATCAACCACACCCACGTCATGCTCTGATAGCGGAAATACCAACTCTCCATGGCTAACCGCCCCTCGGTCGGGTAAAGCTGGGGAGCGATCGTGGGAAGCAACGAGGTGAGCTTGGCGATCCCGTCGTTGACGGTCGAAGCGTCCTGGGCGCGCCAGGCCGATTGCAGCGTCGACCACGTCTCGGCCAGTTTCTTTTGCAACTCGTTGTCGAGGCCGGGAACACCCGGCGCGGGCATGGCCATTCCGGTGTGAACGCTGTCCTGCGGGGCCGTACGCGCCGCAACCACGTCCGTCATCGGCCGCCAGGGAGCGTTCAGCTCCCCGCTCGGAGGTGCGATCAACCGCAAGCTGTCGAGAAGAAATCGCGGATCGGAGACGGCGAGGGCCGAATTGATGGCGTCAACCACCTTAGACGTTCGGATCAAATCCTGCCCCAGCTTCTGCAAGAGCGCCGCGACTTCGGGCTGGTTCATGATCTTGCGGGGAAAGAGCCCGCTCTTGAAGATCACGTCCCGCCGCGCTGGATCGACGTCGGCTTGCCCCTTCAGAGCGCCGAGGATCTGGACACGGACCTCCTTGTTCTTCACATAAACCAGGTCGGTGTCGGCGTAGCTTTCCGGGCGGAACATCAGATCGAGGTAGGTGAAGCCGTTGGACTGACTGCGGACGGAACGCGACCCGCTGACGATGCCCATATACGTCTTGGCGTGGGACTCGAACGACCGCAGACGCCCGTCGGCCTGAACGGCAGTCTTGTAAAGTGGGTCCAGTCGAACCTGCTGGGCGAACGCCGACGGCCCCTCGCCGGCTCGCGGGGGGCGGTTCGCCGCATAGTACCCGCCGAACGCCGCTAAGGCCGCCACTACCAGAACGTCGATCGCTCGAACTCGAAAGCGAGAAGTCATAGCTAGATTCTACAATCCACTCCGTGCGCCGTATATCATCGAACCTGAACCGCCTCCGGTACGGCGGTCGCTATCTCCTCATCGGATTCTTCATCCCGGCCTTGCGAGATTCTAGCCCGCGATTGGTCATGTCGGCGGCGTTTGAGAACCGGTTTCACGTAAAACGCGAAGATCATCCCCGACACGGCGATGCAACACCCCGCAAGCTGGATGTGCACCCCCTGGCGGTTGCCGATCCCCAGCCCCGTGTAGTTCATCCCCGAAGTGGGGTCGTTCTGCGGCGGTTTGTCCCACATCGACTGGAAGTACCAATAGCCGCCGTGCTCGGTCGGCTGATTGACCGCGATGGGTTGCGGCTCGGTCCATTGCCCGTTGTCGAGGAAGCGCAGTCGGCTCACGTAATTGCGGATCGTCGACGTGCTCCCCGTGTAACCGCCGATGTGCGTATCCAGGGCGAAGTCCTCCATCGCGATCGCACTGGGCAGCTTCAGCCGCTGACGCGAGAAGACCACCTCGACCGCCGTGCCGTCGGCCAGACGGAACCGTTCCGGCGTGTAGGCGAAGCGACCGCCGTAGGCGTACTCGTCGTCGGGGAACACATATTGATTAAACGGCACCCACTTGTTCTGCACGCTGCGTCCGGTGTCCATTTCGAGACGGATCATGGCGAACGACTCCCCGGCGTTGCGCTGGCGTGAGGCCGGGGGGACGATGTACGGTTTGGTCTCGGCGGCCGCGTTCGTCCAAATGGCGTCAATCTTCACATTCACGCCGGGGATAATCTCGACGACCTCGCCGGACTTCACTCCGCGGCCGATCACCCGACCGTTGGGTCCGTTGAACGCAAAGTACAAACCGCCGGGATGAGCGGCGAAGATCAGCGGCGCCGATCCGGGCTGATACGTCATCTGAATCCGCGGGTCGGCGTCCCTCGCGTCCACGGCGTGCGGATCGCTCCCTTCGCCGTGCAGGTCGCGGGTGTGTTCGGGTTGATCGGCCACCCAGCGGCGGAAGCTGCCCTGCGGCGTCTGCACCCCGACCACGGCGATCGACACCGGCCGGTCCCGGCCTGGGAGCGACAGATTGTCGTGAAGGTCCAGGACGCGATAGGAAAACTCGGTCCCTTCAATCGGCGTGAGCGAACCACCGAGCATCTGCGGAGTGATCGGCGCCTCCAAAGACACCTTCGATTCCGGCACGGAAATGCGCAGCAAGGCCCGCGAATCGGTCGGCAACGAATCCACCTTGGAGGCGTCGTTCAGCCACACGAATTGCACGTTCCCCTCGGCGGCCTGACTGTGCTGGGGGTCGAAGGCGACCAACTCGTAGGATTGCTCCTTGGAGTTCTCCGCCATGACGCTGAGCTGCAAAACCGGGTTCAACCGCTCGCCGCCGTCGCGCCATCGCCGCTCCATCTGCGCGTAGGGCAGAAATCCGGTGATCCGCACCAGGGCGGGGCCGAGCGCGTCGCCCGACCCAGACGGCGGAACCGGCAGGTCGATCGACCGCAGCGCCGGCGAATACTGCGGCTCGGTGAACACCTGGTCGCGCGAGCTGACCCGATCGTTGTACCGCGGAAGCCCTTCCATGGGGCGCTGCGACCATTCCGTCTCGCCGACGCGGCGCCCGAACAGCGCCCAGGTGTCCATGATGTGGAAATACTCCTGCGGCTCGTACTCCAACGAGAGGCGCAGGTTCTCGTCGATCAGCTTTCGCCCGACCGACTTCACCGCCCGTCCCTTGCCGGGGATGACGTCCTCGGTGTACTGCGGATATCCGACGAGCAACTGTCGAACGTACGGCTCGCCGGCGGGGGGCGTGACCATGACGTTGACGGCGTAGGCCTTCTCGCCCTTGTGCTCATCGGAGAGGATCGGCCATTCCGTATTCGTGTCCTGGATTTGCAGTCGCCAGACGTCCGGTCCGACCGAGACGCTCGTGTGGTTGCCGGGCACGGCGAGCATCGTCTCCGGCTTTGTTAGCCCCGGCATCTCGATCTTTAACCGTCGCCGAAAGACGGGAGCGTCGCCCTCCACCTTAGTGCCGAAATAGTAGAAGCTGCCGATGCAAAGAACGATGATCCCGGTGTGGATCATCCACACGCCCGCGTTCACCAACCGTAGGGGAATCCGGCGCACGGTGACATTGATCAAC
Source organism: uncultured Phycisphaera sp. (assembly GCA_964421865.1). Classification (GTDB taxonomy): domain Bacteria; phylum Planctomycetota; class Phycisphaerae; order UBA1845; family UBA1845; genus SBAX01. Next base: position 3,981 of record CAYQZH010000273.1, read on the forward strand.
GTCGTGCAAAGTAGAACGATCAGGACATTGAATGGCCACCAATGAAACCACTGGAATTCCGTCATCTCCAACTGCGGAAGCTGACGGACCTGCGGGACGGCACTGCCGATCGAGCAGTAGATAAACAGCAGTACGGCCCAGAAGACGCCGAGCCACACGCTGCTGAAGAGGTTCAGGAGCCAAGCGAAAGGTCCGGATCCCGGGCGGCGAGATTCATGCGCCGTCGACAAGGGGTTGGATTGAATCATCAGCTTGGTCTCGCCGAAGGGGCGGCAAACCCGCGGGGCGCAGTCCGCCCGAGAGTTCGACCGGCCTCGGGCCCGACCCCAGGCCGGGGTGAACGATTATACGCCGCGATGTCGCGGCTGTCCGCCCGGCCCGTACCTCTCGGCGTCCAAACGAGTGCAAACTACGTACCAGTCGCGGTGTGCCAGGGACCGAAAACCATCGTTACGGCGTCGGACGCGGGGCAGCGGGTTTTTCGGTCTTCTCGACCCGCTTCACGGGTTTTGCGGGCACGGCGGAGGCCGCCCTTTCCGTTTCCGCCTCCTTCAAAGACCTCACCGGCGTGGCCGGGGCCGACACCTGCACGATCGAACCCGTGGGGACAAGATAAATCTCCACGCGGCGGTTCTGGCTCTGCCCGTTCTCGCTTGAGTTATCCGCCACCGGGCGATACTCGCTGCAACCCATCACGCCGATGCGTTCAGCCCGGTAACCGAACTTTTGCAACACGGCCCCGACGGCAATCGAACGGTGGGCGGAGAGATGCCAATTGGTCGCGTGCTTTTCCTTGGTACCCGGCCTCTGAATCGGACGGTTGTCCGTGTGCCCGACGATGAGCACCTCAAAATCCGCCGCCGCCGCCGATTTCAGAACCTCGCCGAAGCCGCGCAGCGACTCCATCGACGAATCCTTCACCACGTCGCTGCCCAATGGGAACAGCAAATCGCCCTTCCACTTCACCGTGCCCCGCGAGGGGTCGTAAACGACTTCGCTGGGGTGCTCGTCGGCGAAGCGCTTCAGGGCCGTGTCCAACGGACCGGGGAGGATGGGGATCGTAATGTCGCCGAGCCGCTGGCGGCCGGCCATGTCCTCCAAGGCACCCTTCGCGTTCAACCGCAGCTCATTGAGCAGATCGTTCTCCCCCCGTAGGTTGGCGAGCAGTTCGCCCTTGGTCGAGAGTTCCTGCTCCATCGAATCTACTTTCGTGCGCAGAGTGTCATTGACGTGTCGCTCGTCGAACAGCTCTTGACTGACCGACTCCTTTTCCGCGGTCATCGTCCGATTGGCCGCCTTCAATCTCAGGTGATCGTCCAGCGACACGCACCCACTCAACGCCGTCACGCACACACCGCCCACCAAGCCCAACATCCAACCGCCGCGCATCACACGCCTCCTATGCTTATGAACCATCCCCTACCGTCCGACCTTTCAGGCCGTGTGCCACGGCTGTGTCAGCCGTGGCCGCCACTGCCGACACGGCAGTGGCACTCCCATACATTGCCGTCACCCGCGAACCTTAGTGGGGGCGTTTTGCCAGGAAGTACGTCGCCCCGGCCGCGATCCCGCACACCAACAACGAACCGCCGGCGAACACCGCCAGGTGCGAGTATACCGATTGGAGCAGCGACGGCGTCACGCCCCGCACCAACGCCGCAGCGCCGAGTCCCGCAACCCACATCACCGCCACGCCCACGACCAGCGCCGCCGTCAAACTCCTGGACACCGCATCGGGGGCGTATTCGAGCACCTGGGTGATGACTGCCCTAGGCTTCGCC
>CAYQZH010000274.1:0-5745 GCA_964421865.1 uncultured Phycisphaera sp.
CTCCCTCCGAGTGTATGGACTCAGGCCCAAGCCCGTAGACTGTTACCGGACAAGACTTTACCACAACTCCGTTGAGGGGCGAGGTCGTCGTCCCGCGTCCGTGCCCACCCGCCGACGATCGACGGTAATGACCCCACGATCCCCCCCACGGCCCCGGCGAGGCGGAATAATCACTCGGAAGTATGGACGTAACGCAAGGGGCGTGTTACAAGCCGTTCGCCCCTGTCGCGGAACGGCAGACGCGGCGGCCTTTCATCGGCGCTTTGCGAAGCGCTCCTGAGCAACCCGCTGTCCGCCAGGACGCGTGGGTTCAAGTCCCATCAGGGGCATTCAGGTCTGCGGCTTCTCCTTGGGGCGCTGCGGCGGCTTCTTCTTCATCGCTTGCCCGATCGCCTGTTCCCAATCCCCGTCGATCTTCAGTCGTTCCGGCATCGGACCGCGAGGTTTCGATTTCGTCCTTCTTTTTTTCACGCACTTCGCCATTCGTTGGTTTGTCCGGCAGCGACGGCGTGGCGTCACTGATTAACAAGAACTGCTTCGGGTCTGGAAGGCAAATCTTGAGCGCTGGAATGCCGCCGAGTTTCCCGTCTAGCGGCAGCATGTGGACTTCGTCGAACGTGTGGAGCGTAGGCACGCGGTCGTGTACCGCTGTCGCCAGGATGATAGTGTCCGTGGCTCGCTTAACTCCATGCACGCGACCAATAAACGCGGCAAGCTCGCTAATTGCCGGGTATACCGGACGCCGTACAATGTACGAATTCTCAGACCAATCTCGGATTAACTTGACTTGTGCCTCGATAGTATCAGTGGAGTGCCTAAAGTGCGTTGTTTCGGCCACCGTGATTTCGGAAACGACAATCTGTAGCTGTCCGTTTTGTGCCTCCTGCAGCAACGGTTCTATTAAGGGCCATCTTCCCGGTGTCTTTTGGATCGCGTCGATCACAACGCAGGTATCCCATACCACACGTCGGTTACTCATCACGCAATTCTCGAACGTAGTCCGCCGAATCTTGTCCTCCGGTGATGTCTATTCTCTCGGCGTGCAAATCGGCGATCTGAGGCAATTCCTTCGCGTCGCGCAACGCCTCAAATCTCGCTACTTGCACCGATATGGGAACGTGCCTCGCATTGAATTTCACTCGTCCCGTAACGCGGACTCGCTTGCGCTGTCTGAGCAAATCTATGACCTCCGGCAATTGGTCGTCCGTGAAATCGCACTCCGTTCCACGCTCTGTGATCGGATCATAAATGGAAAACGTGAGCGTTCCGTGCAAAGATACTTCTTCTAGTCGTCCCTCAAGTTGCATTTCGGCGTAGTAGTATCTGCCGTGGCGACCGAGAATGGCCTCGACATTGGCGATAGAGTGTTCAGTAGGGGATATTTCTTGGGGTTCTTCTTCGCTGGAGAATCTGCTTACGATTTGGTTGCGGCGAAAACCAACGACCTGTGCGGCTAGATCAAGAGCATCATCGTCAAAGTACGCTGGCCGTTTCGCGGATTCTTCAATTTGTCGGAGCCCTTTGATGAAGGTTCCCACAACAGGGAGTGGACGTTTGTGCGCGCTTTTCTTCGGCCTCCGCTTGGCAACCGGCACCAATTCCATAATTAGGGGACTGGCCATTGTAATGTGGCGAACGTTCCAATTGACAGACGCCGTATCCGTTTCCGACAGTGCGCGGTCTATGTGGGTGAGAAAATCGACGATCGTTTGCAAGTATTTGGCAAGCGATCGACAACTTAGCCCGCTAGGGGGTATGTCCACATGGATTTTCAGGCCCTTGTTTTCCACGCCTTGGCCCTATCACGCTACCGGCCACGCGATGTGGTTTCCGGCTCGTGTCATGCTGCTGGCTTCCGGTAGAAGACTCGCTTCCGTTCATCTCCTCTGATCGCCTCGACGGTTCGCTCGCCATCTTCCATCTTACGCCCGTTCAACCGAAACTCAAACTCGGTCACGTAGCGGTGTAGGTGCTTCTTGCTCACGTTATGATCGACCCTGTACGTTCCGCGCTTAATTAAAGTGAAAAACGAGCCAGCGCGATCCGCGTGGACCCCTTCGCGCGAGGGCTAACCTGCGGTGTGACGGATCACCTCAAGCCAGATGATTCACGTCGTTACATTAGATTCGGGGGCCCGTTCCTGACACGGAGCGAGGGGCTCGAAACGCAACCGATCGCCGAACAAACAAGCTCGCGCCCCCGGGGAGACCGGGGAGCGCGAGCCATGTTCGTTATCCCCGCCGCTCGCGATCGCCTTGATCGGCGACAGGGCTATTTAATGTGGCATTGCAGGCACAGGTAGCTTTCCTGCAGGGGGACCCGCAGGAAGTTGCCAAGTCCGTTGTTGTGCACGTTGTGGCAGGAGGTGCATTCCACGCGATCGACGCTGTTGACGGCAACGAGCCTCACGCCCGGTCCGCCCCCGATGCCCGGCGCAAACGTGCTGGGGGCCTTGAACTCTGTCGGCCTGGCGGTGGGATACTGGATGCCGATGGGATGGTCGTTCGAGAGGTCCGTCCCCAGGGCGTTGCCGCCGGTCATCACGATGCTGCCCGTTGTCCCGCCGTAGCTGTCGAGGGCGGTCACGCCGTCATGGCAACTGAGACACAGCTTGCTCCGACCTTGCGGTTGTCCAGGGACGTTCTGATACATGGTGAAGGTCTGGGTCGTCTCCGCGTGATTCCAAAGCAACAGGTTCTGACCGTCCACCTCGAGTGCGTTGTGCGGCGTGTGGCACGGAAGGCAAATCTGATTCCCCGGGATATGCACACCCGGATAGTTGTTCAGGTTGTGCGGCGTGTTCACGATGCTGGCCGACGGATAGCTCGAGGGATCGCCGGGGATGATCGCCCCGGCGGCCAAGGCGGCGAGCAGACCGACGACTCCCAGGATGACCAACCCATTCGCACGTCTCATGGCATACCTCCTTCTTTGGGCACGCCGCAGGGTCGCCTGCCGCGAGCGCTTCTGCGTTCCACAAACCACTGAGAAACGCATTACACCCGCTATGCCAGACCTATGACTCGGACGCAGCTGGGCTCGACTACCCGCGGTGAGGTGAGCGTAAATGCGGCTCTGGCAAGGAGATACGTCGCGTGGACGGACGAACGGTCATTGGCGGAAGACGCGACAGGCAATGGGCTGATTCTCAAATTTGAGAAGAGCAACGGTTGGGTTCCGGTGGTTGAGAACTCATTGAGTGACTGGACGCTACTGCGAGGCGTTGGCGGCGGGCGGCTGCTCGCGGTCGTAGCGTTCGGGGCGGTGGCAGCCGGGCTGGCACGATCCGCCGGTCGAAGTGGGCTCGAACTTGATCGGAATGTTCCATTTCCCGAAGGGAACGGATTCGACGATGTGCTTGTCGTTGTTGCTCGCGTGGGGTTCGTGGCAGGCTCGGCAAGTGCGACCTTTGACCGATCGGTTCACGTGCACGTAGTGGAGGTTGCGCCGGCCGTTGCGAAACTCGGTGGCACTATCGGTCTCCTTTTCCGTGAACGCGGCGGCGTCGTGACACTCAAAGCAGAGGGCGTAGGCCTTCTCGTCGAAGGCGGCGTAGAAGGTCTCCGGGTACGCGCGGGCAAACAAATCGCGTCCTGCGCTTCCATGCGGATTGTGGCACGCGGCGCAGTCTTTCGTCTGAATCGGGCCGTGATGGTGTGAATTCGCTTGGAGAATTTTCCCAATGTTGGCGACCGAGGCTTCACCGGAACGAAGTTCTTGGTTGTGGCAGGCGAGGCACAGGTCCATCGACGGCTTCAACAGGACGGCCGGTTCGGAGGAGGCGTGGGGATCGTGACAGGTCACGCAGGCGCCCTTCGCAGCCATCGGAGTGTGTTTCACCTTGGAAGAGTCCAGCAGTTCCCCGATCTCGCTGTGGCAGTCCAGGCAGAGTTGCTTGGAGTCCGCCGTCGCGAGGAGCATGGGATTGTCCGTCCCGTGGGCCTCGTGACAGGCCGTGCACCCGTCCTTGACGGGCTGGTGAACGTGCTTTGATCCCGACACTCGATCCTGGACCGTGGTATGGCAGTCCAGACACAACTCGCGCTGCGGTTGGGTGAGCAGCTTAGGCTGATTGGAGGCGTGCGGGTCATGGCACGCGGTGCAAGCCCCGGAAGCCACGGGACCGTGGGTGAATTTGCGCTCCTGGATGACATCATCGTGGCACTCCGTACACAGGGCGGCCCCGCTGCGGGCGAGGGTGAACTTGTGGGCGTCGCCGGGCGTCTTTTCGTGGCAGGCGTCACAGGAGTTCATGGCCACGGGAGCATGGACGACGGCCCGCCCGGTGTAGTCGCCGTGGCAGCCCGATTCCGTGCAGCCGCGATCGTAATTGGGCGCGGACTGAACCGCGGCGATGCGAACGAGGATGACGCTGGCGGCGGCGATCGGCCAAAACGCCCTTGGCGTCATGGATGGCCTCCCGGCGCGGCGGGCTGTTTAGCGGCGAAGACGACGGTCATCGGTCCTTGCGCGGTCGGTACGACGCGCGGTTTACCCAGCTCCAACCACAGTTGTGTGGGCGACCCCGTCGGGTCGGGCACTTCGATCCGAATGGCCGGAGTCCCAGCCGCACCGTCCGCCGGGCGGTAGTTCTCCATGATTCGACCGGCGGGCACGAAACTCGCCACCTGGAACCGATATTGCGAGCCGCTGATGTCGATGGGTTCTTGCAGCGAAAGGGGCTTGACCGTTGTTCTGCCGTCGTGTCGACCCCAGACTTCGTGTAGGGACTGACCGATCGTGAGCACCGCGAAATCCGGCGTCGAGCCGGCGCTTTCGATGGGGCAGTCGAGGATCACGCGGAAGGGCCAAGGGTTGTCGTCCTTGCGACTGAACTCCGGGAACTTGGCGAAGACCCAGCGCTGCTCGGTCCGTCCGTCGTATTCGATCTCCACGAGAGCGGCGGGGTTCAGCCGCCGATCCGAGCGGCTGACCGGCTTCTTCGCCTCGTCATCCATCGCGTAATCGCTGAAGAACCCGCGAATCCGCACCGTACACTTCAAGTCATCGAGCGTCTGTGAGGCGTCGAGGGTCAGGTCGAGTTCATGCGACGGCCCGCCGCCCCAGCGGCTGATTTGCAGCTTGGGCGCCCGCGTGAACTCGTTTTCGAACTGCCGGAGCAGTTCGTCGCGTTGGGCGCGGTCGTCGGCGGTCAGCAACCGCCAGGTGCCGATGAAACTGAGCAGTCGATTGCGCTCCGGGTCGTCGGCGATCAACCAACGGCGATAGGACTGCGTCGGTCCTTCGATGGCGATCTCGACGGCGGGGCGACCCCGCGGGCTGTCATCGGGAACGACCCTCTGATCGAGCGCGGCCGAGGGCAGATAGCGCAACACGCGCAACGGCTTCTCCATTCCCGGCAAGGCGACCGATGGGGTCAAATCGGCTTCCTGCTGCAAGGACCACAGTGCGAGGGGGGCGTCGATGGCGACGGGCGGGTCGGCGTTTTCCAGCCTGCAGCCGATGTAGAACTGCTGTCCAGGCATCGGGGGGTGCGATCCGTGACCGGAATGCTGCGCCGCGGCCTCGTGCCGCCCGACGGCGAGCAGAACTATCAGTGCCACTACGCCGGCACGCGCGATCCAAGGGTCCCTTCCCGCCTCACCCTCGTCGGGCACGGTGTTTTTCATGGTGGTCAACTCGCCGAAGCTTCCGTGGTCGAAGATTTCACGACTCCCAGCTCTTCCAGCTTGCGATAGAGGCTGGACAGCCCGATGCCCAGGGCGTGGGCGGCCTCCGCTTTGT
>CAYQZH010000275.1:0-5658 GCA_964421865.1 uncultured Phycisphaera sp.
CCGCCTCGCTGTTGGCGTAGACGACGGTGACGCCGCCGCCGGCCACCGACGAATCCGTTGACTGTGCCGACCCGTCAGAGTCAGAACGGCACGAAGGGTCTCTGGCGGTACGAACCGAGTGAGCGCCTCCAGAACAATCCCGGCGCGCCGGGAACGCGGGCCACACCTCCCTGAGCGGAGAACTCGGCCCTCCCTGGCCGATACTCGATCCCGGCGCGCCGGGATTCAAGCCCCCTTGGCGATCGAACGATTTCGGCTCACTCCGAATCTCTATCGTCTTTGTGGGGCTTGCCTTATGCGCCTTAAGTGAACCGTATTGGGATTAGCCGGGGGGGCCACCTTCCGATCCTCCGCCGCGACGCCCCCAGACGTACTCGCGGCTCGTTCCACCCAAGCCGCCTGTTGGATACATGGGTTTGCGCCTGGTGCCCCGTCGAATCCTAACTCCTTGCGGGAATTGCACTTAGAGCAATGGCGACCATCCTTTGCCAGTGGGCCTGTCGAAGAACAGGTGTGAGCGGCCCAATGACGGGATGGGCTATCCGTTCGCAAGGTCCGCATTTGCCGATGGTTATGCGTGTTTTTTGGTTGTTTTTTCCTTGCAGTGGTGGGGGAGTGCGGCTACAATCTGAGAGACCTACGGGACCAAAACGGAGAGGCCCGAGTTCGGAACCGTCGGCCCATGAGGGCGATGCCTCGCGGCGTGCCACGCTTTCGGACGTGATCGGAAAGTTCACCGGTTCCTCTTGATCCCGTGGGTTTGGTCGATATAGTATGTAGTGTCTGCGCGGCTACCGTCGGGGATTTCGGGGGTCGCGGGTCGCAACATGCTCGAAAAACAAGCTTCCACTCGCTGCGGCACCCTTTGACCGCGCCAATAACTTTACAGGGTGCCGCACGCCTTTTTACGGGTCTCCATCCGCCGAAACCCACAACCGACCATTTACCGAACTTCGAGGCACGTGTCGTCGGTCGGGCCGAAGCGCTGCGCGGCGCTGCCTTGATTGATCGCGATCTCGAGGAACCCCGAGCCGCCGATCAGGGCGAGGGGCGTTCGCGGAGCTACGTCACAGAAAGCGGAACGGATGGGGCCGACCGTCACCCCGTTGACCAGAACCTCCCACGACCGCTGCTCGCCGCGCGGCGGCCGCAGTTGCTCTTCGCGGATGTTGGTCACCATCGTTCCAAAGCGATCGACGTAAATGACTCGCCCCAGCCAGCCGCGCTCCGTGGGTTCGGCGCGGTGGGGGATGGGCAGCATTTCCAAGCGGTCGGTGGCGCGTCCAAACGAGCGTGGCTTGACGCCGTTCGCCAGGTGCGCGGCCACGGGGGCCATGATGTCGCGGCCATGAAACGTCGTGGAGATCTGCGGCAGGAAATACCGCCGGTCTTCGACGACGTGCATCGCTTCAGGCGGATGCTCACGATGGACCCACGTCAGCAGGCCGTTATCCGGCGCGACGACGAACCGCCCCACGTATTGCCCCAGGATGATCCGCCGCTGCGAGCCTACTCCCGGATCGACCACGGCCAGATGGATCGTGCCGGTGGGATACCGGGACCAGACTCGCTGCAGAACGAAGGCCGCCTGGCGCACGTTGAACGGCTCGACGTCGTGGGTGATATCGACGATCCGGGCCTCCGGGGCGATGGTGAGGATCACCCCTTTGAGTTCCCCGACATAGGGGTCGGCCGTGCCGAAATCGGTGAGGAGGGTGATGATGGGCATTCGCGCTACCCTTACAGGCGCCACTCGTGGACGGCGCAGGGCATTTTGGTTGCGGTTCTTCGGCAAGTCAACGCGAATCGCCCCGGGAATGGCGGCAGCGTAGAATGCGATTTGCGGAGTCGCCATGAGCCCGGACAACTCGACAGGCGATGAGTGTCTTGCGGCGCGGCAGCGGATGATCGAGGAGCAGATTCGATCTCGCGGGGTGCACGACCCGCGGGTGCTGGATGCGTTGGCGAGCCTGCCGCGGGAACGGTTCGTGCCGCCCTCGGAACGCGGCATGGCCTACGAAGATCGGGCCCTGCCGATCGAGTGCGGTCAGACCATCAGTCAGCCGTTCATTGTAGGGTACATGACCGAGGTTCTGGCCGTCACGCCCGACAGCAACGTGTTGGAGATCGGGACGGGGTCGGGGTATCAGACGGCGGTGCTGGCCCGGCTGGCTCGGGTGGTTCACTCCGTCGAACGGATCGACGCCCTGCGGGAGCGGGCGGCGGAGAACCTCGCGGGGCTGCAACTCACCAACATTTTCCTTCACTCCGGCGACGGCAGTCTAGGCTTGCCCGCGTTCGCCCCGTTCGATCGGATCATCGTGACGGCGGCGGCCCCGCGTATTCCGCCCTCGCTGGTCGAGCAACTGGTCGACGGCGGTCGCCTGGTGATCCCCGTGGGCGGGCCGACGGAACAGACGGTCGTTTGCGTGGTTCGCGAGGGGTCGAGAACGGTCGAGACGCCTATGCTGGCGTGTCGCTTCGTGAAGCTGATCGGCCGGGAGGGGTGGCAGGGGGAGGATATCGGCACGTAGGCGGACCGGCTGCCATGTGGGTTCGTCGGGCCGGAGGACGTGGTTTTTCCACTCCCCTCGAAGCGAAATCAACGCATCACTGCGGCGGCGCGTCGGGCAAGCTGCGCGACGCGGGCCGCTCCGAATCCGGGCGATCACGGAGGCCTCGCTCGGCGTCGTAGTTCATACCCATCTCCGCTGACAGGCCGTAGAGCTCGGGGTGCTGGTAGGTGCCCTTCTCGCGGCCCTGCTTCTCGACCTCCACCGGCATGGCGCGCGTCTGGATCAACAGCCCATTACTCAGGGTCTCCATGGGCACGGCACGGTTCTGAACCCACAGGTCGTTGCGCAGGGCCTCGACGCGCCAAGAGACCTTGGCCCCGGGCGCGCCGCCCGCGATGCGGAACGTACACGCGGGCGCTGCCACACCCGCCCCGGCCGTTGCCCCGGCGCTCAGGGCGGCCTCGTCGATCTCCGCGGCGATATGCAACATGGGCATGGGCGTGCCCGTTACGCGGCGACGGGCCGAGATCAGGGTCCTTTCTGTTCCCAACTGCAATCCTGCGCGGCCGCGCGCTGAGGCCCGCCCAACGCGACGACGGCAACCCCAAGCAGGGTTGCGGCGGCGGACACGCGGATGTCCCGGAAGGGGGTTTGTCGCCCCTCCCCTCCCCGCGTTTTTACGTTGTCGCCTGCTCGACCGACTGATACCGCTAGCCTTGTCGTGCTCATACGTACTCCTCCTTTGCAGAAAAACCTGCGCCTTCAATCAGCCCACCTGCGGTGTGCATGTCGCGATCAACTCTCATCAGACGGCCTCGGCCTGCTGGCGTTCGACGTCCCGCTCGCGTGGTCCTCCTACGCCCCGATCGTCGCCGTCGACGTCTCGCTCCTGGGCCCTTTGTCTCTGGTCGGGTTCACCCAGCGCAGCAGGTAATTCGCGTTCTTGCCGCCGTCCGCTCCGGCGAAGTCGAGCGTGCCCAGCGTGCGCGTGCCTGCCCTTGACGCGTACTCGTGTCCAGGGCCGAGCGCGCCATGCGCTGACGCACTCAGCCGGCCCATCTACTGGACGTGGATGATCCACGTTTGGTCGTAAATGACGCCGAGGTCTAAGGGGAACTCGTAGTCCGGAACGTCCTCGTTCGTGATTCTCAGCCGCTCGAACAGATGGAGCGTGTGCGTCCCAGGTGGCAGCAGGTGTGCTACAAACCCTACGCCCTGGAACCTAATGGCGGCAATTGAGCCGTAGCTCGATGGCACGGGGTACTCGACAATGGGATCGAACGCGTTCGGCCCGACGTAGTAGGCCCAGAAGTTCTCTAGAATGGGTTGACCGTCGAGCGTGACCTCCGGGAATCCGGTGCCGCTGGGATGTATGGCCACGGACTGGATCTGGTCATTGGGGATGGCTGGGTCATCCGCCTGACCCGTGTTATACCGTTCAGGGATCCAGGAAAAGCAACCAAGAAAAAACGCGGTCCGCGGACTGATCGTCACCTCGATGCTGCCTTGCAGATAGCCGGGGTCGTCCGCGGTGAAGCTGCCACCCAGGTAGTCCCCTTGGGGTATCGGCATGAAGACGAGAGGTGCCCTACCCGGCTGGTAGGGTTCCGTGGCCGTCCCGCCGACGGTGACATACCAGCGCCAGTAGGCCTCGGTCCATTCGGTCAGGCTATGGCCGTATGATCTCGAGTTCGCAGGCACGACCAGGACAGGGTTTTTGAACGAGACGACCGGTACCGGCAGTACCGGAACGGCGGCAGTCAAGAGGACGACGGTCAAAACCAATAGCGGCCACTTCCTGTGCATGGTGTTCCACCTTCGTTGATTCTGATTCAACATTTGCGATACCTCCTTCATGGTTGGAACTCTTGGAACTCAACGGGTTACACGCGAACCCGCTGTCACGGCAAAGACGTTTGCGATGCTCGATCAGAGCGGTCAATTGCGGGTGGATCGACGGGCGTCGTTCCTGCCACGGACGACCGGCTTGACCGCCTCGAACGAAAACGCGACAATACGTGGTTGGAGACGCAAATCTTCGTAGAGTTTTTTTCTGGCGGCGAAGAACGCTCATGGCCCGGGACAATGGGACGCAACTGCTCCGCGCCGCCAACTTGCGTCCCTCCCTTGGGCGGATTGCCGCTTCCCGCGGCGTCCCACAGCGTAAACACGAAGTCGGCCGTGCCATCGAACGGCGCGCCGCCTTGTTTGAGTTGGCCCTGATACGTAAAGGCCGTAGTCAAGAGCGTCTCACCCAGCGAGGGTGCGACGGGCACGAGTGCGATCAAGGAACCGATGACCAATCGAATGCACATGTTCTTCTCTCCGCTTCCGGCCCTGTTGGAAGTGTGGTTGAGTATAACGCTGGGGACGGAAAACGCAACACATGAATCGAATCATGCACCAATCGTCGCCCGATAACCGAAACGCGGTCCGTCGGCCCCCCGACGTGAGGTCGACCCGCGTGCGATGGGTGGCTGGTGCGAGAATCCGTTCTCGCACCCACTCTTGCGGGAATCCTTTCCCGCGACTTGCCAGGATCGGAATCCTGCGACGGTACGTGCGAGATAGGAATCTCGCACGAGCGACGTGGAGTCAATCCGCGTGCGATGGATGGATGAGTGGGTGCGGTCGGGTGGCAGCGTCTACCGCACGCTGCCGGGACCGGCGGACGAGCACAGGCGGAACACGAAGTCATGGCTGCCGCTCCCGGGCGCGCCGAAACTGAAGCGATGGGCCGATGTCCCCGACCAACCCTTGCGCTTGGGGTTCGGACCTGGCCCGGCAGCGCCGCAGGACCCGAATTGTGAATGCGGAATGAGCGGTGTCATGCTGAGCGAAGCGAAGCATCTCAATCGCTGGAACAGACCCTTCGCTTCGCTCAGGGTGACAACCATTCCGGAGCCTTCGTGCCGTGCCGATCACGTCGCGGTTTCTTTGGATTCTTCGGTAGGAGCGACTCCTTCGCGGCTCAGGACAAGTTTCAGCAGCAGGCGAGTGATCCGTCGCGGCTCGGCGGCGAGGACCTGGATGCCGATGTTGTCGAATTGGCATCGCTCGCCGACCTTGGGAATCTTGCCCAGCGTACTGAACACGAACCCGCCGATGGTCTCGTAGTCGCGGTCGTCGGGGAGCAGGACGT
>CAYQZH010000276.1:0-5640 GCA_964421865.1 uncultured Phycisphaera sp.
GTCGCTGGCCGCGCTTCCGAGGTCGGCCTTCCGATGGTCGCGGAGATCATGAACCCCGAGCGCGTATGTCTGCTCGTCGCGTGTGTGAATCACCACGGCGAAGACGTGGCCATCGGACATGCCGTCGTCGTGCCGCCGTCAGAGACGCGCCTGGTGCTCCTGCCGGACTTAAACTCGGCGTCTGTGTAGCCACGCAGAACCATTTGCGCCCCCGAGTCGCGGGTTTCAGCCTGCGCGACCGGGTCACGCGGCTTGAAGCCCATCGCTCAAGACGATTCCTTGCCCGGCTACACTTGGAACGCACCTCCTACGGGCACCGGCGGCCGGAGCTGAGGCCCGCCAGGGGTCGGGACGCGAAGCGTTTTCGCAAGCCAGATGCAACCGACGCGGACGCGTGCTCTCTCGGAGACGAGGGGTGGCGTGGCGGTTGAGCGTGGACTACCCTCACCCCGACCCTCTCCCTGGAAGGCAGAAAGGGAGAATACGGCGGGTACTGTAGCCGGTGACTGAGAAACCGGGTCGCAGGGCGTTGCTGTGTCGAGCGTTTATCCGATCATCTTTGAGCCGATCTTCAAGCCTCGCGTATGGGGCGGGCGGGGGCTCGCCGGTTCACTCAACAAACAACTGCCGGAAGGACAGACTAGCGGCGAGTCGTGGGAGGTCGCTGATCTGGAGGACGAGCAATCGGTGGTTGCGCAGGGGCCGGGGCGAGGGAAGACGCTGCGGGAGTTGGTCGAACGATGGGGCGTTGATCTCCTGGGTGGAGCGGGGCTATTCGAGGGACGGTTTCCGCTGCTCATCAAGTTTCTGGACGCGAGGGAGGCGTTGAGCGTTCAGGTACATCCCGACGAGGCCGCGGCGCAGCGATGGGGCGGGCGAGTCCGAGTCAAGCATGAGGCCTGGTATGTCGTTGAGGCGCAACCGGGCGCATTCCTCTGTCGTGGATTGCGCGAGGGAGTGGACGCCGCGGCACTGCGAAAGGCCGTGGAGGAGGATCGGATCGAGTCCGCGTTGAACCGGGTTCCGGTCCGCAAGGGGCACTGCTATTACCTGCCCAGCGGGACGGTCCATGCGTTGGGCGGGGGAGTGATCGTCGCGGAAGTGCAAACGCCGTCGGACGTCACCTATCGACTGTACGACTGGAAGCGAGTCGATCCGGCGACCGGTCGCCCGCGCGAGCTGCAAATCGAGGAGGCGTTGACCTGTGTGTCGTACGGGCCGTCGCCGGGAGAGGAAACGCCGCAGCACTCGGCCAGCGTGTGGGCGTCGGTGACGAGCTTGGCGCGGTGCGCGTCGTTCGTGATCGAACGGGTTCGCATGGTGGACGGAGTGGAGATGGCCATTCCCCACGCGGAGATGGTGATCTGGATCGTATTGGAGGGGCGAGGTACGATCGCGTGCGAGGGGCTGACGGAGCCGCTGTCGTTCGGGGTGGGGGATACGGTCGTGATTCCCGCGGGATTGAAGAAAGGACGAGTCGCAACGCAAGCGAACTGTATGTGGCTGGAGGTGTCGGTGCCGATCGCAAGCTCGCTCACAGGGTTCGATCGTCCGGATCGTTCTTCGCTTCGTGACCCCAGCGGCGGGTACGTTTCGATTCAACTCCCCGACCGGCCCGCCGGTTCCTGATTGCAGCGGCCCGCGTTTATGCCCACCCACGCATCCATGATGGAGACGAGTCGCCATACGAAGAAGGCGTTGTACATCGTCGCGGCGTTCTACGTCGCGGTGGGGTTCGTGGCGGCGACGGCGTCGGCGTTCAACGGCGATCGGCTGGGGACGTTCCTGGGGTTTCTCATTATCAGCGGGGCCTTGGCGTCGACGGCGCTGTTGCGGGCGGTGCTTCGCATCGGGGTGCGCATTTCGGCGATCGGCGAGGCGATGGAGGGCCTGAACGCGCGGCTGAATCGTGTAGAAGCGGGGCTACGGGTGGTGCGTGAATCCCGGCGCGCCGGGAGCGTCGAGGAGCGGGCGGCGATGCCAGCGGGCGGAATACGGGTCCTGGATTTGGCGGCGATCGGGAGCGGCGATCCGAGCGTGCTCAGCGCTGCGACGCTCGACCGTCAGGCCTATCCGCGATTGGTGACGACGATGGACGAGGCGCCCCCGGCCCAGAGCGCGGTGGCGGAAGCAGCGGAGCACACGTTCATACCCCTTCGCCCAATCCTCACCGCATCGGACGAACGGACGCTGGATGCGCTCGAAACGCAGAACGAAACGAGCGTCCAGCCGAACGAAATGGAAGACGCCTACAGCGACAACGCCGAGGTCGGCGGCGCGGCGACGAAGAACTTGTTGCGGCAATGGAAGGTCGCCTTGCGCGACGGGGACTTGGCGGGGTGCCGCGCCGTGTACTCGGCATTGATTGACACGGCCGGGGCGGAGGCGGTCGCATCGCTGGGTGCCCATGTCGAGGAACTCGCCGATCGGATCGAGCGGTCGTTTCGCGAGGCCTTTTCGCTTCGCGTGCGGGAGCGGGATTACGCGGGGGCGCTGGCGATCGGTGAGCGGATGTGCAGTTTACTGCCCGACCGGGCCGTCGTCGCAGAGTTCATGCGCGTTCGCGCCCATCTGTTGCGACGGCTTCATCGTGAAGCGGCCCGCCCCGACGGGCCGATAGCGGCCGCGCGATAAACCGCGACGGTTGACGCCAAGACGACGAGCCTATCTGAGTGAATCGCCCGATCACGCCGCCGTTCGCACGGGGGTAGGCGTCAAGTTCGGGGGTAAACATCCTCCAAACAGTCGCCCGGCCTGAAAGGCCGGTCTAAAATAGCCGTGGGCATAGCGAAGCGACGCCCACGGTTCGCGGGGCATCCCATTTCCCATTCGAGCCTGAAAGGCTCGTCTTCGACGTGGCCTCCGGCGGGCGTTCAACGCCCCAACCCATCGCGGTCGGACGAAATTGCGGGGTTTCGCAGGGCGTTGCATCGGCCCGCGTTTCCCGGTAGGATACGGACTGTCGGACGCACACCTCGGCACCTTTTGGAGGGTTTGGCAAATGTTTGCCACCGGACTGTTGACGCCTCAAACGATGTTCGTGGGAGTTGGTTCCCTCGGCGGGATTATTCACGTGCCCACGGACGCCCCGACGATCCAGAGCGCAATCCAAAGGGCGCATGTGTTCGACACGATCATCGTCGCGCCGGGAACGTACCTCGAGGCGATCAATTTCGGCGGGAAAGTTATCACGGTGCAAAGCACCAACCCGAACGATCCGAGCATCGTCGCGAACACGAGTATCAACACGGGCGGACTCGGGCCCGTGGTGACGTTCTCAGGCGGTGAAGATCAGAACACGATCCTCGACGGCTTCACGGTTGAAGGCGGAACCATCGGAATAGACGCCCACAGCTCGCCCGCCGTCATTAGACACTGCGTTGTTCGTGCCAACAGCTCCTATGGAATCTCGCAGGCGGACGGGGTTGTCGAGGATTCTCAGATTCTCAACAACAACTCTGTCGGACTTCATGATTGTGACGGAACAATCCAGCGCTGCGTAATCCGAAACAACTCTGGTGCCGGTTTGCAAGATTGTGACGGGAGCGTCGTGGATAGCACGATCGAATCGACTCGACAAGGCTACGGGGTTTTTGGTGGCAGCGTCGACATCACTCGCTGCATTATTGCGTCGAACGGGTACGCCGGTGTTTATTCCGACTTTAGCCGTAAACACACCGGTGACATCGAACAATCCTTTATCGTCGGCAACCTGTCGGACGGACTTGTTGGGTATGGGAACCTTGACGGCGGACTTGTTCGCAACAGCGTCATCGCCGGAAACCGTGGCGAAGGGTTCCGCAACTCCCGTAAAAACGTGCTAAGCTGCACCGTCACGGGCAACACCGGTTATGGGTTTACCAACCACAGCGGCACGATCCGCCATTGTATCATCTGGAACAATCTGCTGGGCCAGCTTCAAAACTCTACAGCACCCCTCTTCTCCGGGTCGGCGAACCCCTACGTTGTCCAGCCCGGGTTTTGGGATCAGTTGAACAACGAATGGATCGACTGGGATTACCACCTGACCCAGTATTCCCCGTACATCGACGCCGGTGACCCGAATTACCCGAACGACCCGGACGCCACAACGCAGGATATTGACGGCAATCCGCGTGTCGTCGGGCCCCGTGTGGACATCGGAGCCTATGAGTTTTCGGCGGCGTGCGAAGGGGACGATTTCGACGGCGACGGAACCCCCGACATTTGTGACCGTGACATCGACGGCGACGGCGTACCCAACGTCATCGACGTGTGCGACTTCACGCCGCTTGGAGTTTTGGTCGATGATGAAGGTCGCCCCCGCGCGGACCTGAATCACGATTGCAAGGTAGACCTTCGGGATTTCGCGATCCTGCAGCTCGACATCTTCGGCCCGTGAACGACTTGTGAAAGCGTACAGAGCTAATGGTTCACGCTACGGGTCAGGATCAAATGGACGCGCGAATTATTCGCGCTGTCGATACCCTGTGCCTTGAGGTCATTCGCTCCATCCATGCGATGAACGACAAGCGCGGATCAAGTCGGGCGATGCTTGCGCTTTTCGTGAGGCTGGCGAATTCATGGCAGTCTCTTTGCGCGCTCGCGAAACCCGGCTCTAATCCGCATCAATTTGAGGCGCGAGCAAATGACTGCGCCGCGATCCTGCGTTGCATGTACGATGCACTGCTCCAACTTGAGTACATTTATAAGGGGCGAAATCGGGAAAAACTCGGTCGTCTATATCTCGATTATGAGCATGTCGAGCGGTTTCAGGCAGTACAAGAGGTACTCAAACAAGACAACCCGCTTGCAAACATCATAAGGACTTCGCCAAAGCGACCCGGTGCCGAACCACGTGTAATCGCCGAGTACGAACGTGTAAAACACTTCTATCCCCACGGGAAGAAGGGCAGGGTTCGGGAACACTGGTACGAGGGCAGCCTGCGGAGAATAGCGAAGAACCTTGCCCGCGAGAATGAATGGGTCTGGTTGTGCCAGCGTTTTAACAGCTCGATTCACTCAGGGCCGTTTGCGATGTTCTATGGACCGATCGCCCCAACCCCTCGCGCGGTCGAGCAGATTGCATTATTAGTGGTGTCCCGTGGGGCTGGGTGTCTTGTTTCACACACCGGAATCAAGATTTGCGAGGAATCTCACGAGATCGTCGATAGGTGCGGAAGGAGTTTTGAAGACTTCGCCGAACGCGATGCGTCCGACTGAGTAGGCGCAGCCCGTGGGTCGCGTCATCGACCCGACGCCCGCCGATCGCCCCGCACCGCCCCTTCCGCCGATCACCCGGCACGTTCTATATCCAGGAGGATCCGCGCCGCCGCCTGGAAACAAACCGTGACTGCCTTCCCGACGCCTTTGCCCCTTGCCGCCGCCTGCCCCCGCCGCGTCTCGGTTCTCCAATCGCAAATTGGCAATCGGAAATTGGCAATCGGCAATCCCTCCGTTCCTCCGTCCCTTCGTCCCCCCGTCCCTCCCTCCCTGCCACGCAGTGCCATCGCCTGACACTACGCGAAAAAAACGTACTCGCAAAACGAACCCATTTGACGCCCTGGCTTTACAGACTCAAGTCCCGCCGCTTTGGCCATCTCGCCCCGCCACGCGCCCCCCCCCCCGGGGGGGGGCGGGGGAGGGGGCGCGCTCGCCACC
>CAYQZH010000277.1:0-5565 GCA_964421865.1 uncultured Phycisphaera sp.
TGAGCGGCTACCCGCGAATACGCCGCCGACCATTCGAAGCCTGCTGCGACATTGCTTGGAGAAGGATCGCAAGCAGCGTTACCGCGACATCGGGGACACGGTGCTGGAATTGGGGGCGGCAATCCGAACCCGGGCCTGGTCCACGACGGCGATGGCGGCCGTGTCCGACCGCGGACTGCGAAAACGCCGCGGCGTACTCCGCCCCGTCAACATGGTCGGTCTGTTTCTGCTCGCCGCGGGCCCGGCGGTCGTGACCTGGTACACGGTCCGTCCGCAGACCCCGCCGACCCTTCAACCGGCGTCACGGGGCGGCGTCGCGCGCGTGGCCGTGGTCGTACCCGACGGCATCGAGGCCGAGACCGTGCGCATATCGCCCGATGGGCGAGTGTTGGCGGCGGTCGGACGGGTCGCACCGCAGGAGAAGGACGGCATGGCGACCAGCATGGTCCACATTCGACCGTTGGACGACTTCGAGTTCCGTCGGTTGCCGGGAACCGAAGGCATCCGCCAGTTCGCGTTCTCGCCGGA
This sequence comes from uncultured Phycisphaera sp., assembly GCA_964421865.1. Lineage (GTDB taxonomy): Bacteria > Planctomycetota > Phycisphaerae > UBA1845 > UBA1845 > SBAX01. The sequence continues at coordinate 529 of CAYQZH010000277.1, forward strand.
CGCACGGTGGCTGGCCTTTACGGCGCCGTCTTCGGCGCTAAGCGATCAGCTACAGTTGTCCAAAACGCCCATCGACGGGAGCACTCCGCCCCTGGCGCTGACCGAGTTCCGGAAGGAATGGCTCGACACAGGTGGAGATGGCGTACCCGAGCTCGCGTGGGCCAACGATGGGCTATGGGTGAGAGACCAAGGTCGCAAGGCCCTCCGCCGCGTGTCCGCGGAAACGGGCGAAGTCAGCGAACCCATCGTGCTGGAGGGTCTCAACCCCGAAGCCAATTTCGGACCCGGCTCTGTCGCCGCGGACGGCGAAACGGTCCTCCTGAGAACTTCATGGTATGCCGGCGCGGGCTGGAACATGGGTGTCGCGGTGTTTGACCGGCGGACGCGGGAAGTCCGAACGATCACCGAAAAAGGTTCGCGGGGAGTTCTCACCACCACCGGGCACGTGCTCTTCTCCCGAGGAACCAAGCTCCTCGCCGCCCGCTACACGCCGCCGCCCGAACCCTCCGTCGGCGCGCCCATCGCCATCCTGGACGGTTTGCGGACCAGCAACTCCTGGTCGGACGGCGCCTATAGCCTGAGCCAAAACGGCACGCTGGTGTACGCTTCCGGCGGACGCGTCGGGACCCAGCGCCATCTGGCCGTTGTAGACCTCGAAGGGAAAATTCAGGTTCTCGATCACGAACCGCGGGCCCTCGAAACTTCGGTCGGGGCGTCGTCGGATGGAAGCCGGGCGGCCGTCGTCGTGGTCAACGCCAGCGGACTCTACGAAGTTTGGATCACCGACTTGAACGTGCCGCGCTTACGGCGTTTCGCCGCCGAGGCGTCCGCCGACTGCATGAGCGCTCTCTGGTCCAACGACGATCAACACCTGGTCTACGTTCTGGATGGGAACTCACCGCGCGACGGCATCTATCGCCGCGCCCTCAGCGAGTCCGGCGAACCGGAGCTGCTGGTTGCGGCGGGCCGACCCGACGTGCGTATCAACCCCCTGGCCTGGACCCCCGACAACCGTTCGTTGCTCGTGCAGAAAACCACATCGGGAAAGTCCGCGCTGTACCTGCTTTCGCCGGCTCCGCCGGGCGAGGGCGCCGCCCGCCCGCTCAAGCCGCTTCTGCCCGAATCGGTGCAGACCTTTGGCGCCGGCCTTTCACGCGACGGCAAATGGCTGGCGTATTCCTCCGACGAGTCCGGCCGGGCCGACGTGTACCTCCGCCCCTGGAGCAACGACGGCACGCTGGGTCCCCCCATCTGCATCACGACCGACGGTGCAACCAGACCGCAATGGTCCCCCGACGCAACACACATCTACTTCCAACATCGACGGACCATCATGGTCGTGGACGTCGCCCCGGAACAGCCCGTTCCCGCCTCCAACGCCCGCGTGCTCATCGACTTCGCCGACTCCCCGTTGACCAACGACGGCTTTTCGGCCCTTCCGGGCGGGAAACTCCTGCTCATCCACAAAGGTCCCGACGAGACCGGCGTTCGCCACGTGAACGTCGTGCTCAACTGGTTCGAGGAGCTCAAGGCCAAGGTGGCGACGAAATGACGAATGGTAAATGCGGAATGATGAATGCGGAAAGGCTGTCAATTCGACATTCGACATTCGACATTCGGCAATCCACAATAGTCCCCCATGCCGCTGAACGCCAAGACACAACTCGGCCCCTATGAGATTGTCGCCCCGCTGGGCGCGGGCGGCATGGGCGAGGTCTATCGCGCTCAGGATTCGCGCCTGGATCGCGACGTGGCGATCAAAGTGCTGCCGGAGGCGTTCGCCCGCGATCCGGAGCGAATGGCCCGGTTCCAGCGGGAAGCCAAAGTTCTCGCGTCGCTCAACCATCCGAACATCGCGGGCATCTACGGGTTTGAGGAGGTGGAGGGCAAGCGTTTCCTGGTGATGGAATTGGTGGAGGGGGCGACACTGGCAGACCGACTTCGCGATGGGGCGTTGTCCGTCGAGGACGCCCTGACCATCGGCCGGCAGATCGCCGAGGCCCTCGAAGCTGCTCATGAACGAGGCATCATCCACCGTGACCTCAAACCCGCCAACGTGAAGATCACCCCTGACGGAGCGGTCAAGGTGCTGGACTTTGGGTTGGCCAAGGCGCTGACGGGGGAACCGTCCGGCAGCAGCCTGGCGAACTCGCCGACGATCAGCGTGCAGCATACGCAGCCGGGGGTGATCCTGGGCACGGCGGCGTACATGAGTCCTGAACAGGCCCGCGGAAAACCCGTCGACAAACGCACGGACATCTGGTCGTTCGGTGGTGTGATGTACGAGTGCCTGACCGGCAAGCGCCCCTTCGACGGCGAGACGACGACCGACGTCATCGGAGCCATCCTGCACAAGGAACCAGACTGGGGTGCGCTGCCGCCCGACACGCCGCCGACCGTGCAGTTGCTTTTGCGTCGCTGTTTGGCCAAGGACCGCAACAGACGCCTTCACGACATTGCCGATGCCCGCATCGAGCTCGAACAAGCGATCGCCGATCCGACCTCCTCGTCGCTGCGGCTGGGGTCCGAGGCGATTTCGGTTGCGGATGCGCGATGGCGCCGGGCCAAATGGCGACGAAGGCTGCCGTGGGAGCTTGCGGGCGTGCTCGCCATCACGCTCGCGCTGACAGCCGTCCTACTGTGGCGAGCGACCAACCCTCGCGAGGCTCCCGTCATACGCTTTACCGAAACCTTGCCGCCAGGCGAGTCGGTGGCGATCTCGGACATACCCGCCGTCGCGGTTTCGCCGGACGGAACCCTGCTCGCCTACGTCGCCGATGGCCCGAATGGTCGGCGCATCCACCTACGCCGGCTCGACAGCCTGGAATCCAAACCGCTGCCCGGCACCGAGGGCGCGCAGAACCCATTTTTCTCACCGGATGGGAAATGGCTCGGGTTTGTCGCGGAGAGAACCATCAAGAAGATCGCCGTCGACGGCGGCGCGCCCTTTAGGGTGACTTCGGTTGCCGACAGCCCACGAGGAGCCGGGTGGACGTCCGATGGTTCGATCATCTACACGCCCAGTGCGACTCAAGGTCTTCTCCGCCTGCCTGCCGCCGGGGGTACGCCTCGGACCGTCACGTCCCTGAATGTGGAGAAGAACGAACGGACCCACCGCTGGCCGCAAGTCCTGCCCGGCGGCCAGGCCGTCATTTATACCGTCGGCAGGCAAGACAGCCCCGTAAACTACGACGACGCCCGAATCGAAGTCGTCCGCCTCGCCGGCGGTGAACGGACGCTCCTGTTCGAGGGCGCAAGAACGGCCTGGTACGTACCCCCCGGGTTTCTGCTCTGCGCGCGAAAGAGCACTCTAATGGCCATGCCGTTTGACGCCCACCAACTCAAAGTCACCGGCCCGCCGTTCCCGGTCCTTGACGGTGTTCTGACGACGCAGAACTCGGGCGCGGTCCATCTCGCGGTATCCGAAAGCGGGACGCTTGTCTATGTTTCGGGCGGCGAAGCGCTGGCCGAGTCGACCCTTGTCTACGCCGATCGTGATGGGACCGTCCACGATCTCGGAGTGCCTGTCGGCGCTTACGAGGGTTTGAGCCTCTCCCCGGATGGATCGCGATTGGCCGTGGGCGTTACGGGCCAACGGACCCGCGACATCTGGGTCATCAACTTGGCGGACGCCGGCATGACGCGGCTCACGTTCAAGGGGCAGAATCTTGCGCCGTGTTGGACGCCCGATGGCCAGAAGATCGCCTTTGCCTCCGCCCGCGACGGGAGCGCGATGGATATTTACTGGAAGCCCGCCGATGGCAGCGGAGAGGAACTGTTACTGGTGAGCGCCGAGCCCGAATTGATCCCGAACTCGTGGTCCCCCGATGGCAAGACGCTCGTTTTTGATTACGGCGAAAAGGGCGGCAATGACCTGTGGGTGCTCCCGGTCGGTTCGACGGAAAGTGCCAAGCCGCTACTCGAAGGCCCGGCCAGAACACGGAATGGGGAAATCTCTCCCAACGGGCGCTGGCTCGCCTACCAGTCCCAGTCCGACGAAAGCGGTCGCTCCGAAGTCTACGTGCGGGACTTCCCGGGTCCGGGAGGCATGTGGCAGATTTCTCGGGACGGTGGGAGAGAGCCGCGCTGGTCGGCCGATGGAAAGGAGTTGTTCTTTCCCAACGGGGACCAATTGATGGTCGCCGCCGTGGACACGGACTCAGGCTTTAGAGCCGGGATGCCCAGCGTGCTGTTTGAAGGCTTCTTTCCACCGCTCACGGGAGTGGGCGGCTTCCGCTCCTACACCGTGTCGCCCGACGGTCAGCGGTTCTACATGATTAAGCCGAGTGAGAAACAGGCCCGACCGACGCACATCAACGTCGTCGTCAACTGGACGCGCGAACTGCGAAAATGACCGAGCGCAGCCACGCAGAGTCCCTATGCTGAATACAGGCGCACAACTCGGCCCTTACGCGATAACCGCTCCTCTCGGTGCGGGTGGCATGGGGGAGGTCTATCGCGCGAAAGATTCGCGGCTGGACCGGGAGGTGGCGATCAAGGTGCTGCCGGAGGCCTTCGCCCGCGATCCGGAACGAATGGCCCGTTTCCAGCGGGAAGCCAAAGTTCTTGCATCCCTCAACCATCCGAACATCGCGGGCATCTACGGGTTTGAGGAGGTGGAGGGCAAGCGTTTCCTGGTGATGGAATTGGTGGAGGGGGCGACACTGGCAGACCGACTTCGCGATGGGGCGTTGTCCGTCGAGGACGCCCTGACCATCGGCCGGCAGATCGCCGAGGCCCTCGAAGCTGCTCATGAACGAGGCATCATCCACCGTGACCTCAAACCCGCCAACGTGAAGATCACCCCTGACGGAGCCGTCAAGGTGCTGGACTTTGGGTTGGCCAAGGCGATGGCCGAGGACGATCGCTCGCAAAGCATGATGGCCAACTCCCCGACGATCACCGCCGACTTCACGAGGCCGGGGGTCATCCTCGGCACCGCCGCCTACATGAGTCCCGAGCAAGCCCGCGGCCGACCGCTGGATCGACGAACCGATATTTGGTCCTTCGGCGTTGTGCTTTACGAGTGCCTCAGCG
>CAYQZH010000278.1:0-5527 GCA_964421865.1 uncultured Phycisphaera sp.
AATGGGATAGCACGACCGTGCTCATCTCCGCGCCGACGGCCGTTGGCGAAGCGACTCTCAAGACCAACGGCAGGCGGTTGGTGTTCGACGGCTTCCTCAAAGTGATGGGCGTCGCGGAGGAGGGCGAGACGGTCATTCCTGAAGTGACCACTGGGGGCAAGGTGGCGCCGCTGCAGATTGACCCGCAACAGCAGTATACTTCGCCGTCGCCTCGATATACGGAGGCGGCGCTGGTCAAGAAGATGGAGTCGGAAGGCATCGGTCGGCCGAGCACGTACGCCGCGGTGATTCAGACGATCCAGGATCGCGGCTACGTGGAGTTGATGGACCGCAAGCTGCATCCCACGGCCCGCGGCGAGATCGTGACCCAAAAGCTCGTCGAGCACTTCCCCACCATCATGGACGTGAAGTTCACGTCCTACATGGAAGAAGAGCTGGACAAGATCGAGGAAGCGCACCTGGACTGGGTGCACGTTCTGCGCGAGTTCTACGAGCCGTTCAAGGCGTCGCTGGACAAGGCCCAGTCGGAGATGGAACGTGCTCGGGCCGAGCCGAGCGAGCATGTATGTAAAGAATGCGGCAGGCCGATGGTCTATCGCCTGGGCAAGAACGGGCGGTTCCTTTCCTGCTCCGGCTACCCGGAGTGCAAGACGTCGATGAACGTCGACGCCGACGGCAACCCCGTCGCGGACGTGGTGGCCGAGGCCCCGTGTGCGGTCTGCGGGAAGCCGATGATCCTCCGCAAGAGCCGCCGCGGGCCGTTCCTGGGGTGCAGCAGATACCCGGAGTGCACCAACACCTTGCCCAGCGATGACAAGGGCGTGCCGCTGAAGAAGGTCAAACCGGAGGAGATTCACGAGAAGTGCGGCGAGTGCGGATCGGCGATGGCCGTGAAGTTCGCCCGGGGGCGGTCGTTCCTCGGTTGCACGAACTATCCCAAATGTAAGGCGACCCAGCCGATTCCGGCGGGCCTCTTCGTCGAAAAGCCACCCGCCGAACAGGCGGGCGTGGGCTGCGACAAGTGCGGCCGGCCAATGGTAATCCGCAAAAGCCGTCGCGGGCCGTTCTTGAGTTGCTCGGGCTTCCCGCGATGTCGCAATGCGATGCCGATGGAGAAGCTGGATCATCTCAAGTCGTTGGCCGCCGCGGGTCAGATTCCCGAACCGCCGCCGGAGACGAACGGGCGCAAGAACGGGCGGGCCGTGGCGCGGGATCCTAAGGGCAAAGTCGACGTCGCGGCCTTGGGCGCGCCGCCCAAGGGCTTCGCGTGGACGCGCACGGGTCGGCCTGTGGTCGAAGTCTGGCCGGAGGAGACGCTCCACTGTCCCGACTGCGGCAAGGAGGCCATGCCCAGGAACGGCCGCTATGGCCCCTACTTCGGTTGCACCGGGTATCCTAAGTGCTCGTTCGTCGCCAACTTACGCGGCGAGGCGAAGAAACGCGCCGAGATCGAGTTCCCCGATTCCGCCAAACCCAAAGCCAAACCGATCCCCACCGACATTCCCTGCGACGAGTGCGGCGAGTCGATGGTCATCCGCACGGGTCGTAGCGGGCCATTCCTGGGATGCAGCAAATATCCCAAGTGCAAAAGCAGCAAACCGTTGCCGGACGGCACAACGGCGGGGATACTGGCCGCCAGCGCGAGGTAGCGCTAGTCGTCGGTCAGTCTCACCACCCCCAAAAAAGTGACTGTCCCGGGCTTGGTTTCGGGTTCATGATTTGGCCTCACAGATTGCGTGTTTTTTTTGAAAGGACTCGGTATGCTGTGGACGATCACAGTGGTTCTAATCATATTGTGGCTGCTCGGTCTGGTGTCTTCCTACACCATGGGCGGATTCATCCACATTTTGCTGGTCGTCGCGGTAATCGTGGTCCTGGTTCGTGTAATCCAGGGCCGCCGGCCGCTATGATGCAGCGGACAGTCCCGGTTTTCCCAGGAACGTCCGCACGGCGCGGTTGAACGCATCCGGCTGCTCGAGGTTGGAGAGGTGTCCCGCCTGCGCGATTTCCACCAAGCGGGAGCCGGGAATCACCTGAGCCATTTGCTGCGACTCTCTTGGCGGAGTGATCGCATCCTCTACACCGACGATAATTAAGGTCGGTGCCGTGATATCCTCAAGGTAGGGCGTCGAGTCCGCACGGTCGGCCATCCCCCAAAGCGCCCCCGCCACCCCCTGCGGACTGGCGGCCTGAAGCATCGCGCGAACCGTCTGCACGACCCCCGGTTGCTGGGCGAGTGTCGCCGGCGCAAGCAGTTTGGGAAACATTCCGTCGACAACGGCCTGCGTACCTTCGCGGAGCGTCTTGGCGGCGCTGTCTCGGCGCGTCTGCGCGGCCTCCGCGGAGTCTGCCGTCGCCCGCGTGTCGGCCAGGATCAGCCCGAGCAGACGGTCGGGATGCAGCCGTGCGAACGACAGCGCGATGTACCCGCCCATAGACGATCCGGCAACGACCGCCTGTCGAACCTCGAGCGCATCCAGCAATCCGGACAAGTCCTCGGCGTACCCCTCCATGGTATAAGCGCCCGCCGGTGCATCGGTCTCGCCGAAGCCTCGCAGATCAGGCACGATGTGCCGTCCACAATCCGCGAGGTCCGCCACCTGCGGCCTCCACAGGTCGCGGGAAAGCGGGAAGCCATGTACCCATAGCACAGGCACGCCGTCGCCGGAGATTTCATACGCCACGTTGATGTCGTGGATACGCGTTTTCATCCAGATCATTCTACTACTACTTCCAGTAAGCTCAAGACACCATGCGACCAAAACTCATAACTAGGGACAGTGGAGAAACGATGGTCCTCCACCCGGTGCGTTCGGGGCCATTCCTGGGTTGCGACAAATAGGTCAAGTGCAAGAGCAGCAAGCCCTTGCCCGACGGGGTAACGACGGACAGCCTCGCAACGGCCGGTCGATAGACGAGCGCACGAGCACAGGGCGACCGTGTGGACTGTTGACACACTCCTGTGCGTTCCGCTACGATTCCATCCATGCCAAAATACAGGATCGAACGAGATATCCCCGGGGCCGGAAAACTGGCGCCGAAGGAACTGCAGGGCATCTCGCAAAAATCGTGCGCGGGGCTGAAGGAGCTGGGCCCATCGGTGCAATGGGTGCAGAGCTTCGTCACCGGCGACAAGGTGTACTACGTGTACATCGCGCCGAACGAGGCCGCCGTTCGTCAGCACGCCGAGCGCGGCGGGTTCCCGGCGAACCGGATCTCCAAGATCGAAACCGTGATCGACCCCACGACCGCCGAGTAGCACGGCGCGTCCGCCGACGGCTCGCTGTCCCGGAGAGGAGAGGAGAAAAGCGGAGCGTGCCTCATGGGTAGACTCATCGCATTCATCTATGGTGTCGTGGCCTACGCCGTCTTCTTCCTGACCTTCCTCTACGCGATCGGCTTCGTCGAGAACATCGCCGTTCCGAAATCGGTGGATGGCGGTGCGGCGTCCGGCGGCGGTGCGGCGATCCTGGTCAACGTCGCCCTGCTGGGTCTCTTTGGACTTCAGCATAGCATCATGGCGAGACCGCCGTTCAAGAGATGGTGGACAACGGTCGTATCGCCGGCGGTCGAGCGCAGCACGTTCGTATTGTTGGGGAGTTTGCTGCTGGCCTTGATGATGTGGCAGTGGCGACCGATGCCGTCGATCGTGTGGCACGTGGGGCAGCCTGTGGTTCGTGCCGCGCTGATCGCCCTGTCCTACGGGGGGTGGCTGCTTGTGCTTTACGGCACGTTCGTCATCGACCACTTTGATCTGTTCGGGCTTAGGCAGGTCTTTCTGCACCTGCGCGGCATCCAGTACACACATCCGCCGTTCGTGGAACGGTCGGTCTATAAACTCATTCGCCACCCGTTGATGTTGGGATTCATCATCGCTTTTTGGGCCACGCCGACCATGACGCAAGGGCACCTTCTGTTTGCCGCCGTCACGACGGGGTACATCCTCGTGGGGATTCGACTCGAAGAACGCGACCTGCTGGCTATCCTCGGCGAGGATTACCGTCTGTACCGAATGCGGACGCCGATGCTGCTGCCGTTTCTCTCTGCGCGTGAACAATGACCTGGCCGCCAGCGCGAGATCGCGCCAGTCGTCGGTCAGCCTCACCAGTCTAAAATAGGTGACTGTCCCGGTTTCCAGTGCCACCCCGCCAGGAGGGCAACGACACGTCCACTTCGCCGTTACTCGTTGATTTCGTCGCCGGAAAACGGGACCTCAAACGGCAGTGGGGCACCGATGAACGGGCTGGCCAGGACGCCGTGGGCTGTGCCGTGCATTGTGGCATCCGGGTTGGGGTGCCCACCTACAAGATTCTCGTCAAGATTGGCCATCGCGCTGCCGGTCGCGCGCGCCACTCGGCCGATCAGAGGTGCATGCATGGTCACATCCGCGCGGACACCGACTCCCATCCCATCCTGTGTCTGGGCGCTGTAGCAGGCCGCGCGGTAGCTCAACGGTCCCCCCGCAATCGGATGCATCGTGTCGTCGCATATTACTTCCGGCGGGAGTTCGATCGGCAGGCGCATGTCAAAGTCAACTTGCAACGTTTCCACATTCCCGGCGTGACCGAACCCGAACACGCCGCAACAAGGCTCCGGTCTCTCTCCAACAGGCCAACAGATCTGCCAGCGTGAGTCGGCCAATCGCGAGACGCCGCTGCCGGGCAGGACCTTGGCCGTCGTCCCGTCAGGAAGCTCCACGTCCTTCGGATTGGACGCGGCCTCCTGACACCCGGGAATGAACGCCAGCGTCACCGACAACGCCGCAACGAATCGCACTGAACTCCAAACACGAGTTAACATGATCGGGACCTCCTGCCCAACACGACGACCAACGATAACCGTTCAGACCCATCGGTCTGACGCGCCAGTAGCCTACCACCCCCTCCCGCAAAAACAAAAACGAAAGGACACATTCAGAGGATGCTTCGCTCCTCTGCTGGTTTGCCCAGCCCTTGACCTGCCATGTCAAGGGCCAGCCATCGTCCGATCATGGATGCATGAGCGACTCGTTGCCTCTGCCCGCCCCGGGCTGCCCTCCATGTGTGAAACTGGCCGAACTCGTGAGGCCGTTGCCGGCTCGGGTGGCTCAACTCGAAGCCGAAGTCCGCGAACTCCGCACCCGGCTCAACACCCATTTCGGCAACTCGTCGGTTCCGCCTTCGGCCAATCCGCCGTCGGCGCCAAAGGCTCCGCCCAAGCCGCCCACCGGACGGAAGCCCGGCGGGCAACCCGGACACCCCGGACATCATCGCCTCCGTTGGCCCGCCAAGCGCGTGAACCAAGTGGTCTGCCACGTGCCGGAACACTGCAGGAAACTAGGGTAGTGGTTCGAATGGCACTGCCGTGTGGCGATGGGCTTTTGTGGACATAGGATAACGGTCCGCGCGGGTTTCGCTGGCTGATGGAGCCTCGCGATGGTATTCTTTTCCCGCGCGGCCAGGGTCAAATCATGTTGTAAACTAGGGACAGTCACGAATGGCACTGCCGTGGCTCGTTGCTCATCGCGGAGTCGTTATGGACTCAGCAA
>CAYQZH010000279.1:0-5520 GCA_964421865.1 uncultured Phycisphaera sp.
CGTACACGCGGCTGGATCGCACCTACTGGCCGGCGCGGATCGCGGCGGGCGACTTACTCCGCGAGAGATTCAACAACGACGAGGAGGACGGCAGCGTTTCGGACTATCAGGCGGCCCTGCGGATCAACCCCAACCTCTGCGAGGCCCAAGTGGGGTTAGGCGAAGTGGCGCTGGACGGATGGCAGTTTGAAGAAGTCGAGCGGCGAGCGGAACTGGCCCTAAAGGTCAACCCGAATTTCCCTCCCGCGATCCATCTGCTCGCCAAGAAGCTCATTCTGGAGCGCCGCTACGAGCAGGCCCAAGAGCCCTGCGAACGGGCGCTCAGGGTGAACCCCAACGACTTGGTCGCTCTTTCGCTTTCCGCGGCGGCGTCGGCGTGTCGCTACGATCGCGCCGGCGTCGAGCAAATGCAGGCTCGCGTCGCCGCGCTCAATCCACGCTGCGCGATGTTCCACCGCACCCTGGGCGATGCCCTGTCCGGCATTCGCCAGTACGCCGCCTCGGAGGAGGAGTACCGCAAAGCGATCGAACTGGATGGAACCGACGCCAACGCCCGAACAGAGTTGGGCATGATGTATATGCAATGGGGATTAGAGGAGAAGGCCCGCGACGCCCTCGACGCCGCCTGGGCCCTCGATCCGTACAATCAGCGAACGAAGTTCACGCTGGACTTGCTCGACCGGCTGCACAAGTTCGCTCGTTATGAGACGGCGCACTTTGTGGTCAAATATGACGCAGAGCGCGACCCCGGCCTGGGTGAGTATGTGGCCACCTACCTCGAACCCATCTACGACGCCGTCACCAGTGATTTCGAGACGCCGTTGACGGACAAGACGATCATTGAAATCTTCCCCACGCATCGCGCCTTCGGCGTGCGCATCACCGGCAAGCCGTGGATTCACACGGTCGGAGCGTCGACGGGACGGATCATTGCCCTCGCCTCCCCGCGTGAGTCGACCGATCTGATGGGCCGCTACAATCTCGCCCGCGTTCTCAAACATGAATTCACGCACACCGTGACGCTTGCGGCCACGGACAATCGGATTCCCCACTGGTTCACGGAAGGTCTCGCGGTCTTCGAGGAGGATGCCCCGCGACCGTTTGATTGGTGCGAATTGCTGGCTGACGCCGTCCGCCGCGACCGGCTCTTCACCCTCGAATCCATCGACTGGGGATTCATTCGTCCGCGCCGCCCCGCGGATCGGCAGATGGCCTATGCCCAAAGCGAATGGATGGTGGAATACATCGTCGAGCGCTTCGGATATGACGTGATCCAGACTATGGTTAAGGCCTTCCGCGGCGGGCGGACGCAATCCCAAGTCTTCACCGAACAACTCGGCGTGGAATCGGAGAACTTCAATCGGGATTTTCACGACTGGGCGTTTGCACAGGTTCCAAGGTGGAACTGTCGCTTCGATCTGACTCCGCCGGACGACCTGAAGGAACTTCGGGCACTGGCCGCCAAGGACGACGCCGGTGCGGGCGTTTTCGGGCGACTGGCCCGGGCGGAACTCGATGAGGCGGACTATGAGCGGTCGATGGCCCCCGCGAGGCGGGCGCTGTCACTGGATGAGAACGAGCGCAACGGTCTGGAAGTGTTGGCGAGCGTGCTGACCCTGCTTTCCCGGAAGGAAATGAGCGAAACCGGGAAACGCGGCTATGAAGACGAAGCATTGCCCCTGTTGGAACGGCTGTCGCGCGTGAATCCCGACAGTTGGGCGGCGCCGAAACACGGGGCCGAAATTGCGCTCCGGCGCAAGGAATGGGACCGCGCCGTCGAGGCGCTCAAGCGCCTTCAGCACCTTTGTCCCATGGACCCGGCCAGTTGGGGTGGACTGGCTGGAGTATACCTCGAACGCAACGAAGAAGACCTGGCACTGCCGCAACTATTGGAACTGGCCAGGATCGAGCAGAACGATTCGGCGATTCCGCAAAAGGTGGCCGGCATTTTTCGGCGGCGGAGCGAATTGCGCGAGGCACAGTATTGGTTCCGCCAAGCACTGTCCATTGATCCATCGAGCGTGGACCTGCACCAAGCGTTGGGCGACGTGCGTATGCAGAGTGGAGATTCGGAGGCCGCCTTACGCGAATACAAGACCCTCACTGAATTGCAGCCGACGAATGCCAAACATTTCGAGTCTGCGGCTCTTGCCGCTCACCAGCTCGGCAACGCCGAGCAGGCCCAAGCCTTCGCTCGCCAAGCCCTCAAACTGGATCCCCAATCGCCCGTCCGCACCCTGGTTCCCGAATAGAGATCCAACCGTCCGCGCCAGTACTTCTACGGCGAAGCGTAGAACGCCTCCCAAATCGCTTTCCCAAACAACCCGTGAGCACGCTCGTTGGGATGCGCGTCGTTGCCGTTGACAACCAGTTGGTCAGGCGGCAGCGCGGCGATTGTTCCATAAAGATCGACGATCGGTACGTGATTGGCCTCAAAGAACCGCCGCAGCGTGGCATGAAGATCGGCGACGTGAAACCCATCCCCACTTGTGCGAATGAACGGCAGCAGCGCCGTTCGTAAGACTATGCCATGATCCTGACAGTGTCGGATAATTGCGCTCAGTTGTTGTTGGTGACGCCGCCAACTCCCTCCATCCGCGAATCCTTCGGCCAGCCACTCGTGGTAATTCTTCACGCTGGGAATGCGTGGCAGGTAAATGCGCCGATACAGATAGTCCGCCAGACACGAGGAATCCATGTTGAAGAACTGCGGATCAGGCGGACGGGTCGGATTGAAGTCGGCCGTCGTGGGCAGGAGCTTCTCGATGTCGTTGGCCACGTAACAAAGCACAATCTCATCGACGCCGTAGACGGCGATCATGTCCTGAATCGGTTGCAGTTCCGCGCCGGTATCCCATCCGGGCTTGGCCACGTTCATGACTTCCACTGTTGCGGGAGAGCGTTGGTCGAAGCGGGCTTGAATACGATCGGGGAATCGGTCTTCGGGTCGCTCAATGCCCCACCCATAGGTAAAGGAATCACCCACAAAGGCGATCCGCCGGACGCCGGGCGGTTTGATCACCGCCCATTCGCGATCCCGGCAACCGAGTGAGTTGAGTTTGGTATACAGTGCAAACCATCGTCGCGCCGGAAGCGAAACCCCAAAGGAATCCGTCTGCACACACACGAAGCGAAGATAGCTCTCACCAGCCATTGCCACAAAGCCGAGAAGACATACAAAGACGAGGCCATTGCCAATACCCAGTCCGAGCTTCCGGTGTTTCTTCCACGGGAACAACTTAAAGAAGCACCAAGTATGAATGAGGAGTGAAAGGAAAATCACCCACCAGAGGATGTAGTCGGCGAGATATCCGAACGCGCCGCTGGTGAACATCAGACGCGATCCAGGGACAGGTCGAGCGCTACGGCGGAGTGGGTGACGGCGCCCACGGAAATGCGCTCGACGCCGGTTGCGGCGACGGCACGAACGGTCTGCAGAGTAATTCCTCCGGAAGCTTCCAAGGCGACCTTGCCGCGCAGTCCCAGACCGTCGCGGAGGGAAACGGCTTCGCGCAGTTGTGGGACGGTAAAATTGTCCAGCAAGATGGCGTCAATTCCCACGACTTTCAGGAGTCCGACAAGTTGGGCGAGGCTCTGCACCTCGACTTCGACGAAGGTCGGTTGGACATCTCGCGCGGGCGACCGGTTCAACATTTCGAAGACACGATGAGCCAGTCGGTCGGCCTCGATCCCGGCAAGATGGTTGTCCTTGATGAGCACCGCGTCATGGAGACCCATGCGATGATTGTTTCCCCCGCCGCATCGCACCGCATACTTCTCCAACGCACGCCAACCGGGAGTGGTCTTGCGCGTGTCATAAATGGTCGCGTGAGTCCCGGCAACAGCGTCCACATAAGTGCGGGTCAGCGTGGCGACGCCGCAGAGTCGTTGTAGAAAATTGAGGACCACTCGCTCGGCGGCCAGCACCGCACCCAGTGGTCCGCGAACGGTTGCGAGATGCGTCGGCGGCGGATCGAGGCGCTGCCCATCGACGCCCGCCGCAGTCCATTGGATTTCGATCGAAGGTCCATACGCGGCCAACACGGCTGGGGCGATCTCGCGACCGGCGAAAACGCCGCGCTGTTTGGCGATCAGATGGAAGGACGCCGCCTGTTCAGGATCATCGAGCAGCGCGGAGGAGATGTCCCCTCGTCCGAGGTCCTCGTTCTTGGCAAGTTCGATCAGGCGCCGAACGCCCTCATCCTCGGCGACGCTCATACCCCGATTGTCGAGTGCGCCTCGGGTTTTGACAAGCGGCGGACTTATCGCGGCGGATCCAACGACGGCGGGAGCAACCCGGCCCCAATGAGGTCGGCCGCGCCGTTGCGAAAGGACTCCGCAAGCTCGTGCAACGCCTTGTAGACAAGGCTCGCACCCGCCTGATGCAGCCGCGCAACGGAACAGCCTCCCGAGGCGATTCCAACGGCGAACAACTCCGCCTCAACGGCGGATCGGATCAGAGAGTCCGTCGCCGCCGCGACGAGCGTCCGCGGGTCTCCCTCACCAAGACGCCGTAGTTGCGCGGGCCGGCGGCGCGGATCGGACTCCACGCCTTCGAACCGTTCTGCTAATCCGGCGAGCCCGTGCTTTTCCAATGCCACCCCTCGCCCCTTTAGATTCGACCCCGCAGTCATCAGGGAGCACGACGCAATCCGCGCCAACTGCGCCAACGTCTCCCGCACCTCCGGCTGCGGTCCGTAGGCGGCAATGAACGCGTCCGATTCGATATGTTCGGCGAAACGCCGGTCGTATGCCGCAATCTTGGCCGGTTTCGCCCCCGGCAGGAAGTCGGCCTGCCTTCCCTTCGTACGCATCAGACGCCGGAACGTCGCCTGATCCAAGCGTGACCAGCCGACGTCTGTCGCGGCGGCCTGGTGCGCGGCGTAGTACACAGGGGCCGGGTCAAACACCGGCCCGTCGAACTCGATGATGATTCGCACGCCACGCTCCGACCACGCGCGGACGCTGCGTCGCTTGACCCCAGCGACCCCTGCGGTGATCTTGCTCACAGCCACAGGGAACGAAACCATGCCACCGCGCATCCAGGATTGTACTTCGGAATGGGTGAACGGCGTACGCGCGTTGTTCCAAGAGTACGCGGCCTCCTTGGGAATCGATCTTTGCTTCCAAAACTTCGACCGGGAGTTGGCTGGTCTTCCCGGTGAATACGCTCCGCCGACCGGGCGATTGCTGGTGGCCGTCGATGAGGATCGACTCGCGGGTTGCGTGGCCCTCCGCCGGATCGACGCACGGGTCTGCGAGATGAAGCGGCTGTACGTCCGTCCGCCCTATCGCGGGACCGGGCTGGGGCGGAAGCTGGCCGAGGCCGTCATCGCCGCCGCCCGCGAGCTCGGATACGCCAAGATGCGCCTCGACACCCTGCCCGCTATGACCGCGGCGATCAAGCTCTACGGCGCGCTCGGTTTCGCTGACACCCAGCCGTATCGCTTCAACCCCGTCGAGGGCGTCAGGTACATGGAGCTCGTGTTGACGGGTTAGCCGGGGCCAAACGAGGCGCCC
>CAYQZH010000280.1:0-5506 GCA_964421865.1 uncultured Phycisphaera sp.
GCAGTACTGGCAAATTCGAAAAACCGCATGATGCCAAAATCCGTGGCCAGACCCCCGAATGGTGAATGCGGAAAGGCGCCTGGACGATTCCATGTCAGCGAGGTATGCTCAGGGCGGATCGCGGCAAGGTTTCTCGGAGCTACACATGACCGACGGTGACTGGCGACAACGAATCGTTTGCGACCCTGCAATTCACCACGGCGAGCCGTGTATCCGCGGCACGCGCGTCGCTGTGTCGGTGATCGTCGGCAGCCTCGCCGACCTTTGCCTCGAGGATCTTCTGCGCGAGCACTCTCAGCTAACGCGTGAAGACGTTCAGTCCGCGCTCTGGTACGCCGCCGAGGCAGCGCACAGCACGCTCGTGGCCTGATGGCGATTCGTGGCGTGAAGTTCGATGAAGACCTGTCTCCGATGGTTGCCGCGCCGATGCGCGCAGCCGGCGTTCAGGTCGCAACCGTCGTCGGTCAGGGTTGGAGCGGACCGAAAGACGAAGATCTGTGGACTCGGGTGGTTGCGGAAGGCTTCTTCTTTGTCGCCGCCGACAAAGGATTCGCGGACATCCGCTCACGGCCGCCTGGCGACCATCCAGGAATCCTCCTTCTTCGTCCGAATCGCGAGAGCGTGGTTGGTTTTCGTGCTATTGTCGAAGCCGTGATGGCCGAACATGACCTGGACTCTCTTTCGGGAACCATCGCCGTCGCCACCCCGCGCGGCATCCGTATTCGACGCCCGCGGCGCCTCGGATGATCCGCCAAGAGTCGGCCGGTCTCGTCGCCAACCCCGAACACGGCGGCCAATGGCTGGCGGAACTGTTTCGAGACAGGCAACAGGCAGGGATGCGCCTGGATCAGTTCAATCGGCCCCCTTGAGATAGCGCTTTACTGCCACGAGAGGCGTGACCCCGCAAGCCTCGCACCATTCGCAAAACTCGGCCAAATCGACCCTCCGGTTGCCGGTTTCGCAGTTATAGACCCAAGATTGAGGGCGCGCAAGTCGTTTACCCACTTGCCGTTGCGTTAGGCCCCCCTCCTCGCGCAGCCGCCGCAGGAGCTTGGAAACCGCTTTGTACTTCGGAGCGTGCTGGGCTTTTGTTGGCATGCACGCACAGCATCGAACGCTTTTTCCTTGACACGAGTTGCGGTTCAAGTACAATGGGCGTTTGGCAGCAACGGTCCAACTTGGCGCAGGGAGTGATGGCAATTTTGCAAAGGAGCGGAAAATGTCTCATCGAAAACTCATGCTCGCATCGCTAATCATCATGACGGCGTGCGGACCGGCATTCGGCGACTGGACCTACAACCCCAGCACGGGGCATTGGTACCGGCTAACGGCAACTGGACTTACGTGGACACAGGCCGAACAGGCGGCAGTCGCACTTGGCGGACATCTCGTGACAATCAACGACAGCGCCGAGAACGATTGGGTGTTTGCCCACTTCGGAGCGTCCGGCGTTCTCCCACTGTGGATTGGATTGAAGCAGGTACCAGGAAGCCCCGAACCTGCTGGTGGTTGGGCTTGGTAAGCGGCGAGCCCCTTACGTACACGAACTGGGCGCCAGGTGAGCCAAATAACTTCTCGGGCCCCGAAGATTTCGGAAACATGTGGCCCGCTGGTGACCCGCACGGTGAGGGGAACTGGAATGACTCGCAATTCTTCGACTTGTATTACGGCATCATCGAGCGAGATGTCGATCCGGCGGTTCCGACTGTCTCAGAATGGGGCCTCGTTGTGATGACCCTTCTCACGCTCTCCGCAGGGACGGCAATCCTCGTTCGTCCTCGACTCGCACACAGGTAACCCCGAGATCGACGAGCTCATCCGCACGCGGGCTAAGGTTCCGCCCGGATACCTATGCGATCCGCCGTGACGCGCGGTACAATAACCCTGTCGTGAAAGTTGACCTCCATACGCACATTCTCCCCGAGAACTGGCCCGACCTGCGCGAACGGTACGGCGACACGCGGTTTCCGCATGTCGAGCACTACGCGCCGTGTTGCGCGAGGATTCTTATCGAGGGCGAGGGGGAGCGCGAAATCCGCGAGAACTGCTGGTCGCCGATCAAACGCATCGAGGAGTGCGACGGATGCGGCGTGACCATGCAAGTGCTCTCGACGATGCCGGTGATGTTCAGCTACTGGGCCGAGCCTGCGGATGGGCACGACCTCGCGCGCTTGCTTAACGATCACTTGGCCGGGGTCGTGGCCGGAGATCCGCGGCGTTTCGTCGCCTTGGGCACGCTGCCCATGCAGGCCCCCGATCTTGCGATCCGCGAACTCGAGCGCTGCGTCACAAAGCTGCACATGCCCGGCGTGCAGATCGGCACGAACGTCAACGGGAGGAACCTGGATCATCCGTCCGTGTTTGCGGTCCTCGAAGCGGCCCAAACGCTCGAAGCGGCGGTCTTCGTTCATCCTTGGGAAATGATGGGCAAAGACCGCACTGCGAAATACTGGCTCGGTTGGCTGGTGGGGATGCCCGCGGAGACGGCGCTGGCGATCTGCTCCGTGATCCTCGGCGGGGTGCTGGAACGGTTGCCGCGGCTGCGGATCGGCTTCGCCCACGGCGGCGGGGCCTTTCCCGGCACGATCGGGCGGATCGAACAGGGCTTCGTTGCCCGACCGGACCTGGTCGGCATCGACAACAACGTCAATCCGCGACACTACCTGGGCAGGTTCTACATCGATTCGCTGGTGCACGACGCTGAGACCTTACGATACCTCATCAGGCTCGTCGGCGCGGAGCGGATCGCGCTGGGATCGGATTATCCGTTCCCTCTCGGTGAGGCCCGTCCGGGTCAATTGATCGAGTCGATGGACGACCTGCCATCCGCGACAAAAGATCGGTTGCTGTGGGGCACGGCGTTGGAGTTTCTGGGGTTGACCGGAGACGTTCCCACGCCCACCGCCAAGCCGCCCCCGACGGACCCTAGTCGGGCGTAGGCGGTTACGGCGCGGGTAGACGGCCCACCTCGGCGCGTCAATAATGTTCCGGGTGGGGCTGCTGCCCACGGTGTGCGGAAGGGCGGACCGGTCCGGGAGAGAAATCAGTTTGCGGAGCGACGCCTCTTGCCAATCCTGCGCTGAACCGAGAACGGGTACGGGAAGCTCAACTGGCGCTCGCGGCCGGCATGTGCACAACCGATTACGGCCGTGGTACGCGGTCGCGGTCGCAGCCATGTTCGCGGTCGGCGGTTGCACGGGGATCTCGATCGCCCCGTCCTGTCCGAATGAACTGCAGGCCGGTGAATCGGCCCCGCTCCTCGCCAACGAGATCAATCCCGGTGCGATCGCCAAATACCTATGGGAAGTCGTCCCGCCGCAGGTCGGTCGAGTGACCGATCCGACGAAACCTTCGACCACGTTCGAGGCGGTCGCGGAGGGAGACGCCGTCATTCGCCTGACGGCCAGCGACGGTCTTTATCAAGTGATCTCGCAGTGTCAGACCCGCGTCGCCGGCGTGGCCCAGCCGCCGGGCGGCTCGGATAATGGAAACTCCAACGACAACACCAACACGAACGACAACACCTCCGACAATACCAACGACAACGCCGGAGACGGCAAGGGCGACAACACCAACGACAACGGCGGGCGCCCGGGAGGCATCCGCAAACGCAATCCGTCCGCGCCATAGCTCCGGTATCGGCGCCGATCGCGCCTCTGAACCCTTGCAACGTCCTCGCCTATTGCATACAATGCCATCCGCTGGAACTGCCGGGCGGGCCATTCAACGGCGGTCATTGGAGGAAAGAACATGTTGTCGATTCTTCGTTGTTCCGGCTTGTTGCTTCTCGCCAGTGCGCTCGTCCTTCGCGCATCCGACCCACACACGGAGCGACCCGATGGAGACGACTTCGCGTTGATCCGGGCCTGGGTTGAGGGTCAGCCGCGATCCTTCGAGAACGAGGTCTTGTTTACGGTCAAGGATGGCCGGATCGTACGGTCGGAGCGTTTCACCACGGCCGGCGCCATCTTCGGCGACTTCGACGGAGACGGAGACATCGACCGGTACGACTACACGGCCCTGCAGATTTGTTTGAGTTTCTCCGGGCCCGGAATCCCGACGCCTCCGGCGTGTTACGTCTTTGACTCCGATGAGGACGGGGATATCGACATGCAGGACGTGGCGGTTTTCAACACGGCCTACACCGGCCCGCTCGGCGGAGTCCGCGTCGAGTCCGGGTCGCTGTTTCCCGCACTCGCCTCATCCGACGGCTACTACAGCGGCGAGCCGGGAACATCCGGCAGCAACGCACTCCGCGGGATCGCCCGCCAGGCGGGGTACACCCAGGACGACCTGTGGCACGCGTGGTCCGTGATCGCCCGGCCCGATGGCAGCGGCGAGGTCACCATCGCCAATCGCTCGCTTCCCGCCACCCCGTACTACGTGTTGCCGCCGTTCGTCGTCGGCGAGTACCTGTTCAAGCTGACGGTGACGAACTTGGTCACGGGCGAGTCCGGCTCTGACGTGACAGTTCTGCGAGGCGTCGAGTGCCTGGTGGACTACCACTGCGATGACGGGCAGTTCTGTA
Source organism: uncultured Phycisphaera sp. (assembly GCA_964421865.1). Taxonomy (GTDB): domain Bacteria; phylum Planctomycetota; class Phycisphaerae; order UBA1845; family UBA1845; genus SBAX01. The sequence continues at coordinate 4,529 of CAYQZH010000280.1, forward strand.
ACGGGCCCGAAGTCTGCGGTTCAACAGGGAGATGTGTTGACGGCACGCCGCCCTGCGACGCCGTGACCGAAACGTGCAATGAGAACACGGATGCGTGCGTACCGGTGTGCGACAGCACCGAGGATTGTGACGATAAAGATGCGTGCACGGTGGACGCCTGCGTGAACCTCGGCTGCCAGAACACGCCACCCGATTGCGACGACGACGTCGCCTGCACCGACGACACCTGCGACGCGGGCGATTGCGCCAACACCGACAACTGCGCCGACGGCTGGACTTGCAACACGACGACGGGCCTATGCGAGGGTGATCGGGACGGCGACGGCGTGCCCGACTCCTTCGACAACTGCCCGACCGTCGCCAACCCGGATCAGCGCGACACCGACGGCGACGGGATCGGCGACGCTTGCGACAACTGCCCGACCGTCGCCAACCCGGATCAGGCCGACACCGACGGCGACGGAGTCGGCAACGCTTGCGACAACTGCCCGACCGTCGCCAACCCGGATCAGCGCGACACCGACGGCGACGGGATCGGCGACGCTTGCGACAACTGCCCAACCGTCGCCAACCCGGATCAGGCCGATTTGGATGGCGACGGAGTCGGCAACGCGTGTGACAACTGCCTCCACACCCCGAATCCCGACCAGGCCGACAGTGACGGCGATGGCGTCGGCGATGCATGCGACAACTGTCCAAGGATGCCCAACGCAGATCAAGCAGACTCAGACCACGACGGGAACGGCGACGTATGTGAACAGGGCACCGTCGTGGCGTGGGGACGCAACGGGTACGGTCAAACCGACGTTCCCGCGCCCAATGCCGATTTCATCGGCATCGCCGCAGGCAGGGACCACAGTCTGGGCCTCAAGGGCGACGGGTCCATCGTGGCGTGGGGCGCCGGTCAAACCAACAACGTTCCCGCGCCCAACACCGGTTTCATCCTCATCGCCGCGGGCGAGGCTCACAGTCTCGGTC
>CAYQZH010000281.1:0-5501 GCA_964421865.1 uncultured Phycisphaera sp.
GCAAATGACACTCGCCGGCCTGATCGCATACCGGACAGTCCAGGGGGTGATTCAGGAGAAAGAACTCCATACACGAGGCTTGATTCTTGCGGACAATCTCGGAATTGAAGCGCACTACCATTCCATCACGCACCGGCGTCTGACAGGAGGGCACGAGTTTCGGGGACCACTCCAACTCCTGTGTCTTGGGATTGGGCATCATCATTTCCATCAGACACAGTCGGCACGACGCCACCACCGACAGACCGGGGTGGTAACAATAGTGGGGAACGTCCCAGCCCGCCTCCAACGCCGCCTGGAGGGCGGGGATGCCGTTGCGGCATTCGATTTCCTGATTGTCGATCGTGATCTTCGGCATCCGTGACCCGTCCAGCTCTGACCGCCTAAACCGCGGACCTCATGCCCCTCGTCGAGTAGTCCGGGACCGCCCCCATCAGGTTCATTGTCATGGGACGCAAATCGCCACGGAAAGGATCGAGCACGAGTTCGAGCGCCTCCAGCGTGGTTACACCGAGAAGATTCCGATCGTGCGCTTGCCCAAAAATAACCGGCGCCGGACCTCCCACACCTTTGTACTCAAAGAAGGCATCGCCGATCTTCCGCGTCACCTTGCTCCCGTCGGCGAGAAAGAAGCTCTTCTGTCGGTAAGGCTTACATCCAAGTTGCTTGAGGATCGCGGACTGGACCACGGAATACACAGCCCCGGAGTCGACGAGGAACTCAACGGTGCGTGACGTCTTGGAATCGTGAGCCTTTCTGACGAGTACTTCCACCATGGTTGCACCCATAATTCGTCACCCTGTGGCTGGGACCCACATTCCCAGACGTTGCTCGCTCAGTTCAATACGCTCAGCACTCGGTTCGCGCGATCGGCCGGCTGGGCTTTGATGGCCGCTTCCAGTTCACCGCGGAACTTCTTCACGATCGTTTCGATCGGATACGTCGCCCCATCCGGCAGACCGCAGATGCTCAACCCCGGCATCATCCCCATGTTGCGGGCGGTTTCAAGGAGAACGTCCAGATCGTCAAGCCGGCCCGCACCCATCGCGAGGCGCGTGGCGATCTTGTGCATCCACGCCGTGCCCTCGCGGCACTGCGTACATTGACCGCACGACTCCGTCCCGTAGAACCTCGCCATGTTCCGCAAAACGACGCGCATGTCCGTCGCGTCGTCGATCACCACCGCGGCGGCTGTGCCCAGACCCAGCAGACCGTACTTTCGCGGATCCTCGAAGTCCATCTTCATCCCCAGTTCGTCCGCGGAGAGGATCCCCATCGAAACTCCGCCGGGCAGCACGGCCTTCACCTTCCTGCCCGGCAGCATCCCTCCGCCCATGTCCTCGCCCTCGATCAACTCGCGCACCGTAATCGCCATGGGGGCCTCATAACAGCCGGGTCGCTTCACCGGCCCGCTGATGCAAAACAGCTTCGGACCCGTGCTATGCGGCGGCCCGATGCTCGTGAACCAATCGGCCCCGCGCTCGATGATGTGCGGCACGCAGGACAGCGTTTCGACGTTGTTCACCACTGTCGGTCTGCGGAACAACCCTTCGACCGCTGGAAACGGCGGTTTGATCCTCGGCCAGCCGCGCTTCCCCTCGAGGGATTCGATTAACCCCGTCTCCTCGCCGCATACATACGCCCCCGCGCCGCGATGGAGATAACATTCCAGCGAGTAACCGCTGCCGAAGATGCGCTTCCCCAGGTAGCCCTTGGCGTAGGCCTCCTCAACCGCTCTTTGAAGAATGTGGAACTGCTCGTGAAACTCCACGCGGATGTAGACGTACGCAATCTGGGCCTGCGTCGCGTAGGCCGCAATGATCGTCCCCTCGATCAGTTGATGCGGATCGGTCTCCATCAACACTCGGTTGCAGAACGTCGGCGGCTCGGACTCGTCGGCGTTGACGCACAGCAGCGTCTTCGTTCGATCCTTCGGTAGAAAACCCCATTTAACCCCCGCGGGAAAACCCGCGCCGCCTCGTCCTCGCAGGTTGGCCCTCTTGACCTCCTCGATGATCTCCGCGGGCGCCATCGTCAGCGCCTTCCGCGCCGCCCGGTATCCCCCGCGCGATTCGTAGACGCCGAGGGTCGTCGACCCCTCGACCCCTCGGTTCCGCAGCAGTACCGGTTCAAACGCCGCCATTCGTTAATCTCGAGCGACCCTCGCTTTTCCCATTCGGCAATCGACAATCGCAAATCGACAATCGTTCAAATCAGCCACCGAAAATACAGCACGCTCCACCCGACCATCGCCAGGCTTACCCAGCGTCGCCACCCGACGCAGCACGTCGGAGCGACCAGGGCCAACAAGACCGGTACATAGTCGAGCGAATAGCGGTTGAACCCGCGCTGCACCGCTCCGGTCGCATGCCAGAACAGTAGCATTCCGTAGACCAGCCCGGCCGCACCCAACCAAACGACCGCCTGCCGATCGCGCAACAACCGCCGCGCCTCCACGCAGATCCACAGCAACAACGGCGTCGTCCACCAGATCCCCGTGCCCATGGTGTTGGGTCGAACGAAGACCCGCTCCTCCCCCTCGATCACCACCCGGTGCAGCCTGGGCAGGCCGAGGTTGGAATAGTACAGGTTCCGTGGCACCCAGTGCCAGGAGAGCAGGCCGTGCTCGCGGGCCTCGCGGGCGAAGACGTCGTCGCGCCCCTCGTGGCTGAGCATGTAACCGGTCGTGAGGGGGTGGCCGAACTTGAGAAAGTTCAGCCCGCCGTAAAGGACCGCCAGTCCCACGCACGTGAGTCCCAGGACCGCCAACCGCCTCCCGCGAACCTCGCGTGGGGCGCCGATCAGGCTCATCAACGCGATCGGCAGTGCGTAGGCGACCGTAAGCTGCCGTGATAACGTCGTCAGGGCCAATCCGAGGCACGCCGGCCATACCCGGCGACGCCCGAAAAACTCGATCAAAATCAGCAACAATCCGATCGTGGAAAGCGCGTGATTGACCGGATACGCCGCCGCTCCGCGAACAGTCTTGTCGAGCACGGGGAACGCACTGGTCCCGCAGACCAGACCGATCGCCAGGACGGCCCCCCAGCATTCCGACCCGGTCAGCCGCAAGAAAAGAACATAGGCGCAGACCGGAACGAGCCAGACCATCGCGACGATGAGCTCGTGCGGAATGCCGTCGAAAAACGGCACCACCGCCGCCGCGAGGATCGTGAACATCGGCGGAAAGTAACTGTACACCCGCCCGTTGAACAGCGCCGAGTCCCATTGTCGTTCCGGTAAATCGAGCCGCCCGCTCCACCACGCCTGGGCCTCACCAATCTGGATGTTCTCCTGGACGGTGAAGACGTCGCCGGACCGCCACAGCTTGGCCTCACAGAGAACGCCGAAGACCGCCAGCACCGTTGCCCCACCGATCAGCGTGCGTCGTCTGCGCCCTCCGTCCGACAAATCAGGGCCCGCGTGGCCCACGGCCGTATCGGCGCGGGAGTTCTCCCTCCGCAAGACTTCACGGCCTTCGCTAATCGGCAATCGGCAATCGGCAATCGTCAATCCCCTTCAATCCGCCTCGTGCATCTCGCGCACATCCGACGTGCTTCCGACGCCGACGCCGACCCAATCCTCCTTCTTTCCACCGCCTGCTCCCGCGGGCGCCGCCGGGGCGTCGAACAACGTACTCCGCGCGACATCAATGCGGTCGTTGCTCGGGTCTGAGAGCAGCTTGGCCACATCCTGCGGCTTGACCCGTTTGTGCAGTTTCTCATTGATGAGCAGGCACGGTGCGTGGTCGCAACCGGCCAAGCATTCCTCGGTCACTAGACTGTATTTCCCATCCTTTGCCGTTTCATGCTCGTCAATCCCCAACTGCCGCTTCAACTCCTCCAATACCGCTCCGCCGCCCATGACCTCGCAACTAATGCTTCGACACGCCGTAATCACCTTCTCGCCCTTGGGATGCGTCCAGAAGTGCGTGTAAAACGAAATCGTGTCGATCACATCGGAGGGATGAATCTCCAACAGATCGGCGATTTCCACCATCGCCTGCCACGGAATAGATCCGAGTGCGTCTTGCACAACGTGCAAGGCCGGCAACAGCACCGCCCGCTTCGTCTCATAACAGTGAAAGAAGGAGCGGATCTTATCTCGCACCGCGTCATGGAGGACCGGCGGCGCCGTCGGATCAACCACCGGCTCGTTCCGATTAATCGCTAGCCACGCCATTGACCGTCAATCACCTCCCGGTATGCTTTGTCCATCGTAATTCGTAATTAGCAATTCGTAACTGTCCTAGCGGTCTAGTTCCGCGGCGATGATGTTCATTCCGCTCAGCACGGCGATCACATCACTGATCTGATGCCCGACGACCAAATCCGGGAAGCATTGATAATTGATGAACGACGGAGGGCGGCACCGCGCTCGATAGGGCGTGTTTCCTCCGTCGCTGGCAAGGTAAAAGCCCAATTCGCCATTCGCAGTCTCATTCGCCCCGTACGCCTCTCCGATCGGCGGCTGATGGCCCCGATTGGTCATGATCTGCTCGAAATGGTGAATCAGGCCTTCGATGCTGAAGTAGACTTCCTTCTTGTCCGGCAGCGTTGCCTTACTCTCCGGGAGCACGTCCACCGGGCCGGCGGGGATATTATCCGCCAATTGCAGAATAAGTTTTACCGACTCTGTCATCTCTGCAAGCCGGACCAGATACCGTGCAAAGCAGTCGCCACCCTCACTCATCGGCACCTTGAACTGCACGGCCGAACTGCCCTTCCCATCCCAGTTGTCGGCGTAGCAGAGATAAGGCTCATCTTTGCGTAGATCACGCCGAACGCCGCTCGCCCGCGCAAGGGGACCGGTCCATCCCCAATTGATCGCATCGTCGTGCGACAGATATCCGATCCCCTTGGTGCGTTCGATGAAGATCCGATTCCGCGTGAGCAGTTTTTCGAGATCGCCCACCGCCGGAGGAAGAACCTGTGTGCAGAATCGCTTGACCTTCGCAGGCCACTCCGGAGTAATGTCCTGCATGAGTCCGCCCACGCGAGTATAGCTCGTCGTAAACCGCGCCCCGCAAATCTCCTCGAATAGGTCGTAGATCGTCTCCCGGGCGTTGAATGGATACATAAAGGCCGTATAGCCGCCGAGGTCCAGTCCGGCGCAACCGACGCATAGGAGATGGTCTTGAATACGGGCGAGTTCCGCGATGATCGTGCGGATGACCTTGCATCGTGGGGTCAGGTCCAATCCGAACAAGACTTCGCACGCATGATGCCAGGCGATGTTGTTGGCCATCGGCGAGACGTAATTCATCCGGTCCGTGACCACGACGTACTGATTGTAGTTCAAATGCTCGCCGAGCTTTTCGAATCCACTGTGCAGGTATCCGATGTGCACGGTGCAACCGAGCACCCGCTCCCCCTCGAGTTCGAGGACGTGCCGGAGCGTGGTATGAGTGGCCGGATGCTGCGGGCCCAGGTTGAGGACCCAGACATCGCCGCCCGCCTCGTCGGGAGCGTATGTCGCGCCGCCGTATTCCAATGTCGAAG
>CAYQZH010000282.1:0-5492 GCA_964421865.1 uncultured Phycisphaera sp.
CGGTTCGTCCTGTGCCGGCAGTGAGGGCACGTGCTTGGACCTCGGCGGGGATCCGGTCACGGGGGGTCCGGTCACGATGCTGACACGTCGTCACGGCGACGTAGCCCCTACGTTTACCCCGCCGGAGGTCGGGTCGCCTGGCTCCACCGACGTGGCGGAGATTCTCAGAGGGTTGAATAAGCTCGGTCCCCTGAGGAAGGCGGGGGCGAAGATTTACCCGAACCTGCCGGAGGAGAACATCGACCTCGACGTTGGTGACCTCGGCCGGGTGCTGCAGGCGGCGCAGGGGTACGCCTATCCGGCAAGCGAGTCCGGTCCGTGCCCGTGTCCTCCGGTGCATCCCGTTACCGGCCTCCCACTGCTTTGCGGTGCTACGACCTGCACGTGTGACGCCGCCAGTGGGCCCTGTGTGACGTGCGGCGGCGGTCAGTGCATAAGGACGTGCATAGGCGGCGAGAACGATGGTCTGGCATGCCGCGACAGCGTCGTCAGTCACGGGCACTGTCCGGGCGGCTGCTGCGGCACCGGCTGCACTATCACTCCCCCGACCGTCGGCAGCGGATTCTGCCGCGACAAGTGCGGGCGGTGCAAGTAGGCGGGAGATGGGGATGGCGTGAGAAAAACACTCGGGGCGTTGGGGCGGGCACGCGCCCCATGAACCCCAGCTTGCCGGGGCGGCTCTGAGACGGCCGCGACCTCTGCGGACGGCCCAATCATAGGCGAAGGATTTGCGACGACCCGACGGCCTCGGTACATTGGATACCGAGGATTTCGGCATGGTTTCCGTTTTGGGGGTCTGTGGGATCGTTGTGTCGCTGTCCGCGACGGTGTCAGCCGCCGCCGGGCCGGCGTCGATCCCCAACGATCCCGATTTCGTCTACCAATGGGCGCTGCTGAATACGGGTCAGACCGTCAACGGTCAGATCGGAAAACCCGAGGCCGACATTCGCGCTCTCGCCGCATGGGATATCTACCCCGGATCATCCTCCGTCGTTGTCGCCATCGTGGACACCGGGGTTGATCCTCACCCTGAGTTTGCGGACCGGCTTCTCGAAGGCTACGTAGCTCCGTCCGCGGGCGGCGACCCGTACAGCACCCTGGACACGGCCTCACACGGTACGCACGTCGCGGGAATCATCGGCGCCGCCAGAGGAAACGGGGTCGGCATCGCGGGGATCAATGACAGCGCATGGCTCCTTCCCGTCCGCGTGTTACAGGGAACCGTCGGAACGGAAGCGTCGGCCGCGGAGGGCATTGTTTGGGCGGTCGAGCACGGCGCAAGTGTCATCGTTGTACCGCCGCAGTTTTACGACGGTACGCAAAGGCTTGCCGACGCGGTCGCCCATGCAGAAGCGAATGATGTAGTGATCGTCGCGCCCGTCGGTCATAGGGGGCGCGACGAGGTCCTCTTCCCCGCCGCCTTCGAGGGGTGTATCGCCGTCTCATCCACAACCAGTAACGACACGTTAGCGAGCTTTTCCAATTACGGACCGGAGGTCGATCTGTCCGCCCCCGGTCAGGACATCTGGTCGACCCAGAGCGGTGGGGGGTATGGGTTTGAGGCGCGGGCGGGTTCCGCGTCTGCCGCGGCCTATGTGGCGGGCGTGGCGTCCCTCATCCGCTCCTACGCTCCCCAACTGACTGCGGTCGAGGTGAGACAGATTCTGATGGATTCGGCTGATGACCTCGGTAAACCCGGTTCGGACCCGTACTTCGGTGCGGGCCGACTCAACGCCCAACGAGCCTTGGAGTTTACTCCATTGCCGGCCTTGCGGTTCGAATATGTAGATCCGCTTCCGACCACCATCCAGCCGGACACACCGACGACGTTCAGGATTCGCATCGCTGACGCCGCACAGAGGGTGGTGCCGACCTCCGCCGCGCTGAGCTCTCGAACAGCGACGGCGGGATTCGCAGCACCATCGCCGCTTCGACCCCTCGGCGGCGGGTTGTTTGACGTAGAGCTTCCGGCGGCGCCTTGTGAGACGACGATTGAGTATTACCTCTCAGCCGCGGGAGACGGCGGGGCGGTCGTGACGGAACCACTCGACGCCCCGACAAGCCTCCACGCCGTCCGCGCGATCCGATACGAACAGCTTTTTGATGATGATTTCGAGAACGACCTCGGTTGGGAGGTCGTCACGGAGGGAGGGGCGTCCACAACCGGCGGGTGGACGCGGGTGATCCCCGTGGGCACTTCCGCTCAGCCGGCTTACGACTACTCCACCGACTACGGGAGGTACTGTTTCATCACCGGACAGCACTTCGGCGGAGTCGATCCTGGGAGCAACGACGTGGACGGCGGACCGGTGCGTTTGATTTCGCCGGTGATTCCCGTCCCACCCTTTGACGCGGAAGTCGCGTACGCGCGGTGGTTTTACACTTACATCGCGTCCGGAACGCCGGACCTGTTGACGGTGGAGATGTCCCGCGACGGCGGCTCATCCTGGGTACTCGTCGAGACCGTCGGCCCGACGCACGGCTGGGCCGAACACGCCTTCCGCCTAAGCGAATTTCCTGAAGCGATCGGGAATCAATTGCGAATTCGTTTTACGACGGCCGACATCCCCTTCCCAGGCGACTCGCTGACCGAGGCCGCCGTGGATGAGTTCCACCTTCGGGCGATCGAATGCTCGTCCGTCCGAGGCGATGTTGACGGCGACGGGGACGTTGACTTGGCTGACCTCGCCCGTCTACCCGGATGCTGGAAAGGACCGATAATGGCGTTCAACGATCCCGCCTGCGGCCCCTTCGATTTTGACCCCGATGGGCACATCGACCTACGAGACTTCCAAGGGCTTCAAAACCGGCTCCGCCTATAAGCCCGGCGTGAACCTCCGGACGTCCTCTCGCCTGGTTTGTTGGTTCGGGGACGGACTACCCCTTGCAATGCCGCCCGGCTTTGCGGTACAATCGCGAGGTGTCAGCCCGGAGGGGCCGGAGCGCGACAGGGGTAGGAAAGTAGCGGCGAATCAACGGAGATGTAAACCATGACGAAGCAACGAATCAGGACGCTCATATTCGCAGTCGCGGCGGTGGGCCTACCCGTCGTCCTCGCTGTCGCCGTGGACCCGACGTTCGACTTGACTTGGCACACCATCGACGGCGGCGGAGTGATGCGGAGCACGGGCGGGAACTTCGAGCTTTCCGGCACCATCGGCCAGCCCGATGCCGGGGCCATGAGCGGCGGAAACTTCACGCTCACCGGCGGCTTCTGGTTCGAGGTCGTGGCCAGCGACTGCAACGAAGACGGCGTCGTCAACCTGTTCGATTACGACACCTTCCAGACGTGTCTCACCGGTCCGGCGGGCGGCCCACCGTCGCCGGGTTGCGAATGTTACGACTTCGACGCCGACGGCAAGATCACTCTGCTCGATTTCGCCACGGTGCAGGCCATGTTCAACGGGCAGTAGGACGTCGCCTCCGCGTAACCGGGGCCGGAGTACGCGGGCGGGCGATCGTTGCTGCTTCCGCGCCATTAGACGTTGATTCTGCGCCCGCGCTGATCGGGCCGCCATGGGTTCTATCGCGTTCACGAAGGTCGTCGAAAGGAGCAAAAAATGAAGCCAGTTCTTGTGGGTCTCGTCGTGTTCACGTTGTCTGCGATCCTAGTGAGCACGGCACGTTTGGACGCCGCGCCGCTCGGACCGGCGTTCGGCTATCAAGCGCAGATCAAGCAAGGGGGCGTGCCGCTCAACGGCACCTGCGATTTTCAATTCAGTCTATGGAATGACCCGTTGTACGCCGAGCCTGGCAACCAGCTTGGCGTCACCAGGCGCTTGGCAACGTGACGATCAAAAACGGGTTGTTCGAAGTGGAGCTCAACAGCGGCGGGCAGTTCGGATCGAATGCGTTTCAAGGCGACGCACGATGGCTGCAACTCGACGTCCGATGTCCCGCCGGTGGCGCCGGCAACTATACCCTGCTCAGGCCGCGCCAGCCGCTCACCGCCGCGCCGTTTGCGCAGCACACGCGCGGTCTGCTGGTCGACGCGGAGAACAGCCTCGGCGTGGGCGCGGCCCCGCCGGGCGGCGTTCGACTCTTCCTGCAAGGCACGACGGCGCTGGACAGCGCCGCGATCAAGTCCGACCGCGGGCCGAATTATAGTCATGTCCATTTTGGTCCTAGCGGGGACTGGTACATCCGCTCCGCAGCCGCTGCCGGCAAGGTCATTCTCCAGGATTCAGGCGGCAACGTCGGAATCGGAACAACAAACCCCGGCAGACTGTTGCAACTTGGCGACCCGAATCGACCCAACTCCGAAGCGATGATCCGCCTGGCGTCCCGCTCCGGCAACAACGCCAACCAGCGGACGTGGGATATCGGCGTGCCGGAGACCGACGACGACCTCTACGGCTTCGGTTACTCCTTTGTGATCGACGACACGCAAAGAGGCATCGACCCCGAGTTCATCGTTCAATGGGGAACCGGCTACGTCGGAATCGGGACTGCTTTCCCGGAGGCGCCGCTCCACGTCTCCGCCAACGATTGCAGTTTGCGATTCATTCCGGGTTATTATTTCTCTCCGGATTTTGGTGACGTCTATGATCCAACCGCGGCAACCATCGATGTTTCAGGGCCTGATAGCTACTTGGTCATCGCCGATCAGCTTTATGCACAGCAGTCTGCATCGATAGCGTCCAATCTGACTGTGTACGGGGAACTTTACGCCTACTCCTCCTACGCCGTTTTTGATGGGAACCTTTCCGTCCACGCCGACGCCTTTAAGCCCGGCGGAGGCCCGTGGTCGGCGCTGTCGGATGCTCGCGCCAAGCGCGACATCGAGCCGGTGTGCGATGCGCTGGACACCGTTCTTCAACTACAGGGCGTAACCTTCCAATACACCGCCGAAGCCATCGCCGATCACAAGGGGCTTCCCGGCGAACAAATCGGGTTTGTCGCCGACGAGGTGGAAAAGGTGCTTCCGAGCTGGGTCAAGCGTGACGCCGACGGCTATCGCTATCTCACCGAGCGCGGGGCGACGGCGCTCTTGGTGGAGGCCCTGCGCGATCTCCGCGAGGAGAAGGACCGCCAGCTCGCCGAGCGCGACGCGACTCTGGCCGGCCAACAGACGCAGATCGACGAGTTCCGCGCTACGGTCGCCGCCCGCGACGCCCAAATCGCCGACCTCGCCGCGCGTTTAGAGCGTCTGGAGCGATCCCTGGGAGCGATGGTCGGGCGATGAGGGGGATCGCGAACAATCTCGCCCGGTGGCAGCGGGCCGAGGGCTTCCTTTAGGGCGTCAAGTTGAGCATTTGCCTCTCCGCCTGCCTGTGATATGATTCCAAGCAACGAACCGGTGGGCCGGTCCGTGAACAATCCCTGATTACTCTTGAAAGGAGTAGACCATGAAAGTGCGTAGTGTACTGGTAGGGGCGGCGTTCTGCGCCGCGACGGCGTTCTGGAACAGCAGCGCCTTTTCACAAGCCAAGGACGAGAAGAAGCCCGCGGGTGATAAGCCCGCGGCCGCTCAGCCACCGGCTGCCAAGCCC
>CAYQZH010000283.1:0-5450 GCA_964421865.1 uncultured Phycisphaera sp.
GCCTGAATCGCAAACGCCCTTTCCAACCCCTCGGGACGAACTTAGCGTTGTCGTCATAGAGGGGTTAGCGCCACCTGCAAGGGTGACGCTCCAGCGACTAGAGCGTTCTTGGGCGGATCACTTCGACGCGAGGCGTTTTCGGATGTAGTCGGCGCGGGCGACGGCGCGTTGGTCCTCGTCGAGCGAGCGGGCATGCATCTTCTGAAGATGCGCCGGTTGAGTGTACAGGAATAATTCGTGCAGCGTGTGCAGGTCGAACTCCTTGAAGCGACCCATCTGGATGCCCATGTGGATGGGAGATAGAAGCGATTGGGTCTCGCCGCTGCTGATGCGGCGGGCGTTGCAGAGCACGCCGTAGGCCCGCCCAATCCGGTCATCCAGTTGCGACTCGTGGTGCCGGGCGAGGGTTTCCCTCGCGGTCCGTTCATACCCGACGATGTTGGGGATGATCGTCTCGCTGAAGGTGTGGATGATTGCCTCCTCGGACTTGCCGAGGGTCGTCTGGTTGGAGACCTGGTAGAGGTCGCCGATCGCCTCGGTCCCCTCGCCGTAGAGGCCGCGGACGGCGAGTCGAAGATCGCGGGCGGCCCGGGCGACCCGCTCAATCTCCTTCGTCAGCCGGAGGGCCGGCAAGTGCAGCATCACGGAGACGCGAATCCCCGTGCCTACGTTGGTCGGACAGGCGGTCAGGTAACCAAGCTGGCGATCGAAGGCGAAGGCCAGATCCCTCGCCAAAGAATCGTCAACGTCGTTGATTTCCGCCCAAAGCTCCTCCAACTGCAACCCGCTGCGCAGACCTTGCATGCGCAGGTGGTCTTCTTCGTTGATCATCACGGCCCGCGTTTCGTTCGGCGAGACGGTCACGCCGCGGCTGCCCTCGGCGGCGGCGTGTTGACGGCTGATCAAATGCCGCTCCACGAGGACGTTGCGGTCGATCGGGTCCGCCGTTTCAAGGTCGACCAGCAGATCATCCTTGCCGGGGGAGGTGGAGGTGATCGCCTGCGAAAGGCAACGGTAAATCTCCGTCCGCTCGCCGGCGTCGGCGGTGGTGAGGAAGGGATGCTCGGCGAGGTTCCTGGCCAAGCGGATGCGCGAGGAGACCACGATGTCGGACATCGGTCCCACGCCGCGAAGCCACTCTCCCGTCGTCTTGGTCAGATCGTCGATGGTCATCCGATTTCCAGGGTTCGGATTTGGTCGCGGACGCGGGCGGCGCGCTCGTAGTTTTCCTGGTCGATCGCCTCCTGGAGTTCGCGGCGGAGGCGAAGGAGGCCGGTCTGCTTCTTGACCGTTGCCTCCGCGGTGGGAGGCACTTTGCCGACGTGGTGCGTGCCGCCCTCGTGGGCCCGTTGAATCAACGGCGTGAGCAACGCCGCGAAGGCGACATAATCGTGGGGGCAGCCGAGGAGTCCCTTGACTTGGAACTCCTTGAAAGTCAGCCCGCACTTGGGGCAGGCCAAGTCGTCGCCGCCGCCCAGGCCGGTCTTGTGTTTGATGAACTGCTGGAGGATTTCGTTGGTGGTATGGTGGGTCTGCTTGATGATGACGCCGGCCTTCTCGGCGCAGTCCTCACACAGATGCTGCTCGCGCTTTTCGGGCATCGTGTCGGTGATGTGCACCGTGGCCTTGGCTTGATTGCAGTGTTGGCAGACCATACCCAAGCCCCAACTTCGTCACAGCGAGCCGCAACCTGCGGGCTCACGATTCCCAAAGGATTTTACGAACCCGTGCCTTCATCGTCAAACCACGCGGCTATTCTGAACGCCCCGTGGCCGCAGGGTGGAGAGGCTCGAAGATCGCCACGCAACCCGGGGCCTCGGTCACCTCGACGCGACGAAGCGAGGAAAGCCCGGCGGCGAACAGGCCGTCGTAGATATGTTTGGCCACCACCTCGGCGGTCGGGTTCGCACCACGCAACGCCGGGTGGGCGTTCAAGTCCGTGCCATCGAAGGAGCCGACGGCGGACCTCAGGGCGGCCTGGGCTTCACCAAAGTCGATCACCATGCCTGCGTCGTCGAGTTGCGACTTGGTGAAGAAGGCCCGGACGCGCCAGTCGTGGCCGTGCGGCGTCTCCATTGGACCGTTCGGATACCGCACCGCGTGGGTGGCCGAAAACCGCGCTTCCACTACAACGGTATACACTCATGCGCTCCTCTCGATGCTGTGCGTCCCTGCCCATTGTAACCGCATCGCGAGCCGCCCGTGTGTCCATCCAACAAAACAATTGACAAAGGGCTGCCGGTGACGGTATAATGGCTTCCTCTGTCCGACGGTTCGCCTTTAGGGATCCTGCCCTTCTGCACGGCGATGTGCTCGGATGAGGAGAGAGCTGGGCATGGCCCACCGTGATCTGGTAGGAGTTGCGATGGGCACGCTCATCGCTTTCGGGACCAATTTCGCAGCCCCGAGGTCGGGTGACAGTGACACCGACTGGGACGTGGACCTGCGCGACGTGGCCCGCCTTCAGCTTTGTTTCACCGGGGCCGGCGGCGGGCCGGGCTTCGAGGCTCCGACGGATTCCTCGTGCCTCGCGGCCTTCGACGTGGAAGATGATCTCGATATCGACCTCGCTGACTTCGCAGGGGTTCACTGCGCCATCAGCATCGGTGGTCCCGACGAACTCGTTGCGGCACCTACCTGGGCGAGCGGCTTCGACCAGCAAGGCGTCGGCTACCAAGTTTATGCTCTCGCCGTCTTCGATGATGGGACGGGTTCCGCCCTGTACACAGGGGGTTCGTTGCTCTTCGCCGGTGGCACGAACGTTCGCTACGTCGCTAGATGGGATGGAACAGCCTGGTACCCGTTGGGAGAAGGAATGAACGGTTACGTTTATTCTCTGACCGTCTTCGACGACGGCGGCGGGCCGGCGCTCTACGCAGGCGGCTATTTTACCGTCGCCGGTGGTGTCAGTGCCAACAACATCGCCAAATGGAATGGAACGATTTGGTCCGCGCTGGGAAATGGGACGAGCGGTCTGGTTGACGCACTTACCGTCTTCGACGACGGCGGCGGGCCGGCGCTCTACGCAGGCGGCTATTTTACCGTCGCCGGTGGCGTCAGTGCCAACAACATCGCCCAATGGAATGGAACGAGTTGGTCCGCGCTGGGGAGCGGAACGGACTCTGCTATTGAGGCCCTGGGCGTCTTCGATGACGGGAGCGGTCCCGCCCTCTACGCGGGAGGTCGGTTTGCGTTCGCTGGCGGGGTGCGTGTCGACAAGGTCGCCAAATGGAATGGAACGAGTTGGTCCTCGCTCGGCAGCGGAGTGGCAGGTAAGGTTTCTGCGTTGACCGTCTTCGATGACGGTGGCGGGCCCGCGCTCTACGGTGGCGGTTTTTTTAGCAGCGCCGGTGGTGTCCCTGCCAACAGTATCGCCCAATGGAATGGAACGCATTGGTCCCCCCTAGGCACGGGAATCGACGTCGGTGGCCGTGTTCAGGCCCTCGCGGTTTTCGATGACGGTTGGGGGGCGGCCCTGTACGTAGCGGGTGGGTTCGGATTCGCGGGCGGCACCCCCGCACGCTGCATCGCCAAATGGGACGGGACGAGCTGGTCCCCGCTGGGAACCGGAATCAACGCCACGGTCGAAACACTCGCGGTCTTCGACGACGGCGCCTGGCCCGCCCTTTACGCAGGCGGCGCGTTCACGTCTGCGGGCGACATGCCTTCCAGGCACATCGCGAAGTGGTATGTCGCGGCACTGGCGTGCAAGTAGCCCACCGAAGCCCGCCCTCCATCGTCAAGCGGGACGGATTGTCCCCAGTGCTCCGTCAAGTCTAAAGTTGCGGGTTGCAGGGGCACGCAGCGCTGAATTCGTGTCTTCCCGTTGACCGCTGACCAACGTCCCGATAGCATCGCGCCATGCTGTCTTTCCAACCGACGCGGGCGGAGTTCGCGGGCCTGTGTCGTCATGCGAACACCATCCCCATCTACGCGAGCTTGCTGAGCGACCAGTTGACCCCGGTGTCGGCGTTTGAGCGAATCGCGTCGGGGGCGGGACATGCGTTCCTGCTCGAAAGCGTGGTGGGCGGGGAGAAGATCGCGCGTTACTCCTTTTTGGGGGCCGATCCGATCGTACTCGTCGAGGCCAAGGACCAACGCACGACGGTCACCGGCCTGGCGGGGCTCCGGACGTACGAGGGGGTCGATCCACTCTCGCGGCTGGAGGCGACGCTGGCGCAATATCGAACGACCGGTCCGTCGGGGATGCCGCGGTTTCTGGGCGGGGCCGTCGGGTACGCCGGATACGACATCGCCCGTCATTACGAGAAACTCGGAACGCCGCCGCGGGACGATCGGGGGCTCCCCGATCTTCAGTTCGGTTTGTACGACCGGATGGTCATCTTCGACCACGTTCGCAAGCTGGTGCACGTCGTCGCGCACGCGCACGTGGGCGACGGGGCCGACCCCGCCGCCGCGTATGACGACGCGTGCCGACGGATCGAACAGACCGTCGCCAAACTCGGCGAAGTTCGTCCGGACACGCTGCGACCGCTGGCTCCGACCACAGCGAACGAAGTCCGTTTTGAAAGCAGCTTCACCCGCGAGGGATTCGAGCGGGCGGTCGATCGCTGCAAGCAGTACATCCGCGCGGGGGACATCTTCCAGGTAGTCATCTCGCAACGGCTTTCGACGACGACTCGCGCCGCGCCGTTCGAGGTGTATCGTGCGCTGCGGGTGGTCAATCCCTCGCCGTTCATGTTTTATGTGCAGACGCCGTCGGTGACGCTGGTGGGGGCCTCGCCGGAAATCCTCTGTCGGATCGAGGACCGCACGGTGACTACAAGACCGCTGGCGGGCACTCGGCCGCGCGGTCGCACGGAGGCCGAGGATTTGGGTTTGGAGGCGGAACTGCTGGCCGATCCGAAGGAGCGGGCCGAGCATGTCATGCTCGTCGATCTTGGCCGCAACGATCTCGCCCGCGTCTGCCGCCCGGGGAGCGTCAAGGTGGACGATTTGATGTCCATCGAACGCTACAGCCACGTCATGCACATTTGCAGCAACGTCTCCGGCACGCTGGCCGACGATAAAACCCCCTTCGACGCGGTGCGCAGCGTGCTCCCCGTGGGAACGGTGAGCGGGGCGCCGAAAATCCGGGCCATGCAGATCATCGACGAACTGGAACCCGTCCGCCGCGGGCCCTACGCCGGGGCGGTGGGCTACCTCGATTTCCGCGGCAACATGGACACCTGCATCGCCCTGCGGACGATGGTCATGACGCCCGCGGGCGAGGGTCAATGGCGCATCGACGCCCAGGTCGGCGCGGGGATCGTGGCCGACTCCGAACCGGCGAGGGAATACCAGGAAACGCTCAACAAGGCCCAGAGCATGTTGAGCGCCCTGCAAATCGCCCATGCGTGGGTGACCGGGTAGGGTGCGTGCTCTGCACGCACCACTGGGGTTTGGCCCTTTCTGAGCCAGGTTGTAGCTCCGGCGTTGCGCTTGTGGAA
>CAYQZH010000284.1:0-5440 GCA_964421865.1 uncultured Phycisphaera sp.
GAAAACCGGCAGCTTCTACTACCACTGCGACTGGCACGCCAGCCACTACGTCAAGATACTGCTCGACCAGCTCTTTGGCGAAAATTACTTTCAGAACGAGATCGTTTGGAAGCGAACACCCTTTGCCGGAAGCAGCAAGGCGCGTGCGCAGCAGTATCCGCGTTCGCACGACACGATCTTCTTCTACACCGGTGGCAATGGATGGACCTGGAATACCCCCACCAAGCCCTACGGGCAGGACTATCTCAAGCGGTTCAAATGGGATGACGGAGACGGGCGTGGTCCCTACAGAAAAACGCTCTTGAAAACGTACTCGGAGGCAACATTTGAGCACCTCAAGGCGGACAAGCGCTTGATTGAGCCGATCCGGAGCGGCGCCAAGTATTCGTACAAGCAATACTTGTCCGAAAGCAGCGGAACAGTGCAGATCGACTCTGTCTGGGACGACATCAACGCCATCAACCCCGTAGCCAAAGAGCGCCTAGGCTATCCTACTCAGAAACCCCTTGCCCTCTTGGAACGCATCGTGAAGTCAAGTACCAACCCTAACGACATCGTCCTCGACGCCTTCTGCGGCTGCGGGACCGCGCTTGTCGCAGCACAGAACCTCAACCGCCAATGGATCGGAATGGACATTTCGCCGACGGCCTGTCGGGTGATGGCCAAGCGTCTCAAGGACGTATGTAAGCTCCGCGAGGGCGAGACGTTCTGGCGGGCGGGACGCGGTTTCGTGGTCCGGGATCTGCCTTGGAGCGAAGAACAGCTTCACAAGATACCGCCTTTCGAGTTCGAAGGCTGGGCGGTCATCGCGCTGGGCGGGGTTCCCAACAAGACCAAGGTCGGCGACATGGGCATCGACGGGCGGATTTATCCGGTTCGCGCCCTTCCCGAACGGACGGGCGCTAAAGCGGGCGAGCTGGATTTCATGGATGTGTGGTATCCGATCCAGGTCAAGCAGAAGGACAAGCTCGGCCGCCCCGACGTGGATAGCTTCGAAGCGGTGATGATGAGGATCAAGCCGACCAAGGGCTTCATCGTGGGGTTCGGTTTTTCCTCCGATGCGATGACCGAGATCAGCCAGTTCTTCAAACGTAGCGGCAAGGTCATCGTCGCCCTGACCGTCCGCGAAATCCTCGACGAGGAAATCGCTCAAAAGCTGGTGTAATCACACAAGAAGGGGCGCTCCACGCTGCTCGCATCCTGCTATCACGTTCACGACGCAGCGGCGTTTGTCGATGCCTTCGCCAAGGCCGCGGGCGACTCGCGCAATTGGGAGCTTGACTACATCAAGTTCGATTACGGGTTCCAGTTTGTCTACGTGAAATACATCGGACGCCGGTTCCAGGGCAAGGGCCTGAAGGCGTCAACTTTCTACCGGCTCAGTGACCCGACAACGCTCCATGCCACAATCCACGCCGACGAGTGGCCCACGCATGTCCATGGGGATGAATCGGCCAGACGGCTCGTCAAACCGTTGTTGGAGGCCGCCCACGAAGCGTCCCGTCCGAAACTGAAAATCGTCCGACCCCGGCCTGCGCGGACGCCCGCGCGATCCGAGCGTTGCGGCTCGCTGGGGCAAAGAGTTCCGCGTCTCGACTTGGTCTGAATCGCGTCGTCCAAAAGAACACCGGCCGGAGGCGCTGCGAGCGATCCTCCGGCCGGTTCGCGTTCTTTCCCCATCCGGAAAGCACGCGAGCTTTTAGTGGTTGGACACCTTTCGATCGCTTCGATCGATCCGGCGCTTCGACCTCACCCCGCGATGAGGCGATCGTGGTTCGTTTTCGTTCTGGGACGTTTCCGTCCGTCGAGGGACGGTGTGACGCCGGGGCCGATGTGCTCGGCCGTTTTTCCGGTCGTGCACGCCTCGATGCCGGCGGCGTGCGGCGGACGGTTCGATCGGGGCAGCCGTCGAACGCGATACCCAACTCTAAGATACGGCGCGGCGTCGGCCAAACCGAAAGACCGGAGCGTTACTCCCGATTCGCTGGGTTATCCGGGTTTGACCTTATCGACCCACGCCGGCGACGGTGGCGGGCAACCGTGGACCAGGCTATTCTAAAATCCTATGGCCGGTACGCCGATTCAGGACAGCGATCGAACCGAAACACAGGAGTGGATCGACTCGCTTCAAGCCGTCGCCCAAACCGCGGGCCGCGAGCGGGCGACGTTCCTGCTGGGGCGGTTGATCGAATGGGGGCAGCGCAACCAGATCGTCGCACCCTTCACGGCCAATACCGCCTACGTCAACACGATCCCCGCGGAGCGCCAGCCGCCTTACCCCGGCGATCGGGCGATCGAGCGGCGGATCAAGAGCTTGATCCGCTGGAACGCGATGGCCATGGTGGTTCGAGCGAACCGGCGTTCGGCGGGGATCGGCGGACACATCTCCACCTTCGCGTCCGCGGCGACGCTGCTGGAGGTGGGGTTCGAGCATTTCTTCCGCGGCAACACGCTGGAACAAGTCGGCGATCAGATTTACTTCCAGGGGCATTCCTCGCCGGGCATCTACGCCCGGGCGTACCTGCTGCGGCGGCTGAAGACGCGACAGCTCGAGAACTTTCGACGCGAGTTGCAGCCGGGCGGCGGACTCTCCTCTTACCCCCACCCCTGGCTGATGCCCGATTTTTGGGAGTTTCCCACGGTCTCGATGGGTCTTTCGCCGATCACGGCGATCTATCAAGCGAGGTTCAATCGCTATCTGCAGGACCGCGGTTTGAAGGACACGTCCGAGTCGCATGTCTGGGCGTTCCTCGGCGACGGGGAGATGGATGAACCCGAGGCCCTGGGCGCGATCACGCTGGCCTCGCGTGAGGAGTTGGACAACCTCATCTTCGTGGTGAACTGCAACCTGCAACGGCTTGACGGTCCGGTCCGCGGCAACGGCAACATCATTCAGGAACTCGAGGGCGCGTTCCTCGGGGCCGGATGGAACGTCATCAAGGTTCTCTGGGGCGACGATTGGAACCCGCTGCTCGCCGCCGACACCGATGGACTGCTCGCCCAGCGGATGAATGAGACCATCGACGGTGAATGGCAAAAATACACGGTGGAGTCGGGGGCGTATGCGCGGGAGAAGTTCTTTGGCGCCGATCCGCGTCTGTTGAAGTTGGTGCAACACCTCAGCGATGAGCAGATTCAAAAGCTGCGGCTGGGGGGGCATGATCCGGCGAAAGTGTATGCGGCCTATAAGGCGGCGGTTGAGCACGTCGGTCAGCCGACGGTCATCCTCGCGCGGACCATCAAGGGCTACGGCCTGGGTGAGGCGGGCGAAGGTCGCAACATCACCCACCAACAAAAGAAACTCGATGAAGAGGAGCTTCACCACTTCCGGAACCGGTTCGACATCCCCATCCCCGACGATCAGTTGGACGAGGCCCCGTTCTTCCGTCCGGCCGAGGACAGCATCGAGTTCCAGTACATGGTCGAACGCCGCCGAGCGCTGGGCGGGTTCGTTCCCCGGCGCCTGATTCGCGCGGCACTCCTGGACCCGCCCCAGCCCGACCTTTTCCAGGAGTTCCTCGACGGCACGGGCGACCGTGACGCGGCCACGACGATGGTCATGGTCCGCCTGCTCACGCGGCTGATGGACGACCCCACCCTGGGTAAATTGATCGTACCGATCATCCCGGACGAGGCGCGGACCTTCGGCATGGATGCGCTCTTCCGCAAGTACGGGATTTACGCCCATCGCGGGCAGCGCTACGAGCCGGTCGATTCGCACCTGCTGCTGTATTATCGAGAGAGCAAGGACGGCCAGATTCTTGAAGAGGGGATCAATGAGGCCGGAGCGATGGCGTCCTTCGCCGCCGCGGGAACGGCCACGGTCACCCACGGCGTCAACACCATTCCCTTCTTCTTTTTCTACTCCATGTTCGGGTTCCAGCGGATCGGCGACTTGGCGTGGGCCTGCGGCGACGCCCGGTGCCGCGGATTTCTCCTTGGATGCACGTCGGGCCGCACGACGCTGGCCGGCGAGGGCTTGCAACACCAGGACGGGCACAGTCATGTTCTCGCGAGCACCATCCCCAACGTCATCACCTACGACCCGGCCTTCTCCTACGAGATCGCTACGATCGTGCGCGACGGCATCCGCCGGATGTACCACGCCCGCGAACCGGTCTTTTACTATTTGACCATCCAGAACGAGCCCTACCCGCATCCGTCGATGCCCGAAGGCGTCGAGGAGGGAATCCTCAAGGGCCTGTATAAGTTCCGCGCCGCTCCGAAGCTCGGCAAGAAGCCGCGCGTCCATCTGTTCGGCAGCGGGGCGATCCTGCGCGAGGCCGTCGCGGCCCAGGAGATCCTCGCCGAGCGTTTCGGCGTGGCTGCGGATGTGTGGAGCGCCACGAGCTACCTCCTGCTGCGGCGGGAGGCCCTGGCGTGCGAGCGATGGAACCTGCTTCACCCCGATCAGCTGCAGCGGATTCCATACCTCACCAGAGTACTCGCCGACGAGCCGTTCCCCGTGGTCGCGACGGGCGATTACATGAAGTCCGTGCCCGACCAGATCGCCCGTTGGGTTCCGGGGGGTCTTCGTCCCCTGGGCACCGACGGCTTCGGGCGAAGTGAAGCACGGGCCGAGCTGCGCGATTACTTCGAAATCGACGCCCGCTATACCGCCCTCGCCGCCCTCCAGGAACTCGCCCGGATCGGCAAGTTCGAGCGATCCAAGCTCGCCGACGCGGTGAAGGCCCTGGGCATCAATCCGGAAAAACTCGACCCCGTCGCCGAGCCGAAGCCGGAGACGTTGCAGGAAAAATAGAGACGATCACGTCACGGGAGGCTGGACTACACCTGCCTCCGGCGGGCGAAGAGGCCAACGACCCCTTCGTTGTTGATACCGCTGCGCGGCTGTCCCCACAGCCCCCAAGCCTGCCATTGCGATCGAGAGGGGCTCCGGCTCGACCTTCTCCCTGCTCTCGATGAGGCTTCCTCGATGCTTCCGGTCCTCGAGTACCCGTAGACTCACGAAGACATGCGAACACGGAGCTCCATTTTGGCGTCCCGGTTCGCCACAAGTACGCCAACGCCCGACGCGAGAACGAAGGACGGAGCGGCCATGAAACCGGAGTCAGTTTCTCCGGATTAAGGCCTTTCCGAGCGAATTCCGCCGTTTGGGGTGCATCCGCGGGGGCAGGGCTTGCATGGGGCCTTCGTTAGTGGTAGAATCCTCGCTCCCGCTCAACGTAGGACAGGCCGGTTCGTTCGGCCTGTGGGGTATCGGCCGGAAGCAGAACTGTTCCCGTGTCGAGCTATTGGTTCTGTTAGCCCATGAAAGGGCGGGGAGGCAACATGTCGGCATCTACTCGGATTTTGGTCGCAGGCGCGGCGGTCACGGCTTTAGGTCTTCTTCAACCCGCGCCGTTGTTCGCATCGGTCCACCTTATGCAGATTGAGCAAGTGACCGGCGCGGTCAACGGAGACAAGACCGCGCAGGCGA
>CAYQZH010000285.1:0-5413 GCA_964421865.1 uncultured Phycisphaera sp.
AATGAAGGTGAGGATGTATCCCAAGATCACGCCGATCAGACCTCCGATCGTGCACAGGACGACGGCCTCCGTGAGGAACTGCAGGAGGATATCCCGCCGACGCCCGCCTATGCTCTTCCGCAATCCGATCTCCCGCGTCCGCTCGGTGACGGACACAAGCATCACATTCATAATCCCTATCCCCCCTACGAGTAGGGAAATGCTGACGATTCCCGCCAGCGAGGCGGACGCGATGTTCTTGATCTTCTCGAATTCCCGCACCGTTTGGTCCTGGCGGTCGATCTCGAAATCGTCCGGCTGGCCGGGTTGCAGTCCGTGGCGACGCCGGAGGACTCGACGGATTTCCCCCTCCGCCTCATCGAGCTCGGCTTCACTGGTGGCCTCGGCGAGGAAAAACACCCAACGGCGGCGGTCGGGAAGAAGGTTCAACGCCGCGGTGTAGGGGATCATCACCGTCTTGTCCTGATCCTCTCCAAACCTACTTCCTTTGGCTTCCAGAACTCCGGTAACCAGGAAGCGATGGCCGTTCACATAGACATGCTGCCCGATGATGGAATCGTCGCACCCCAGTTGCTTCAGGACCGTCCTTCCCAGCACGATGACCGGCGCCGCCGTCTCCACTTCCATCGGCCCGAAGAACCGTCCAGCGTCGACGAAGTAGTTGCGGATGACCTGATACTGCTCGGTGACGCCTCGCATCGTAACCTCCGTCGCCTTCTCCAGGGCGTAGGCGATCTCCATCTGCGCGGTGTAAACGAGCGGCGTAATTCGCTGGATGTGCGAGGACTCGGTCCGCACCGCCTCGATGTCCGGAAGATCCAGGCTCACCGACCCTATCCCCAGCCGCCGCTCCTGTCCGGGCCAGAAGGGACGCACGACCATGAACTTCGTCCCATACCCGCGGACCATGTTGGTCATCGAGTCGCCGAAGCCCTTCACAAACGCGACGACGGTGATCGTCGAGGTTACGGCGATGATGATTCCCAGTGTCGTGAGGATGGACCGTCCCTTGTTGGCCCAGATTTGCACTAGGGCGGTGATGACGTTCTGCCCGCTCCGCGCGAGACCGCCGATCAGTGCGGCCCAGACTCGTCCAGGAATGCCAAGCAACTGCCGGATCATACCAGAACCGGGCTTCCCGTCGGAATCAGCGCGTGCGACACGGGAACCTTCCCCGTCCTCTCGTCCGAGGCGATCAAACCGTCTCGCAATCGAATCACCCGGCGGCAACGGGCGGCGATGTCCTCCTCATGCGTCACGACGATGATCGTTTGCCCGTCGGCGTAGAGCGAGTCGAAGATATTCATGATTTCCTCGCCGGTCCGGCTGTCGAGGTTGCCGGTGGGTTCGTCGGCCAGGATGATGTCCGGCTCCTGGGCGAGCGCCCGGGCAATGGCCACACGCTGCTTCTCGCCGCCGGAAAGCTGATTCGGCCGATGCGCCGCCCGGTCCAGCAGTCCCACACGCGTCAAGGCCGTGATCGCCCGCTGCTTCTTGTGCGGAACCTGAGTGTACATCAGCGGCAACTGGACGTTTTTGAGGGCCGTGGTGCGGGGTAGAAGCTCGAAGGTCTGGAACACGAACCCGATCTGCCGTCCGCGGATTCTCGCCAGACGCGACTGCGACAGTTTGGACACGTCCTTACCCCGCAGAGAGTATGTTCCGGTGGTAGGCACGTCCAGACATCCCACGATGTTCATCAGCGTGCTCTTGCCCGATCCGCTGGGACCCATGACGGCGACGTATTCGTTTTCCCCGATGCTGAGGCTCACACCACGGAGCGCGCGGACCAGCTCCGTACCGACGCGGTAAATCTTCTCAATGTCGGTCAGTTCAATGAGAGGCAGGCCGTTTCCGTTCACGGTTTGGCACTCGCGGCGGCCGTCTGCGGCTCGTCCTTCGAATCCTTCTTCTTCTCCTCGTCCTTCGGCTTGTCCTTGCCCGCCGTCTTGACGTCGTCCCCCTTCTTCGCCTCGCTCCCCGGCTTCTTCTTATCTTTGTCGGAGAGTGCGACCTTCTTGCCGTCTTTGAGTTGATCGAGGCTGCGGTACGGACCGATGATGACCGTGTCCTCCAGGTTCACGCCGTGGCGCATCTCCACCCGCCGGGCATCGGCGATCCCGGGATCGACCACTCGCACTTTGGCCAGGTCGCTCTCCATGACATAGACGACCTTGATGTATTGAGCCTGACGGACCCGGTCCGACAGATCGAGACCGGCCTGTTTGCGGTCGAACTCGGCGACGACCGACTCGGGCAGGTCCTTTCTCATGCGATGGACGATCGCTTCCACGGGAATGGTGATCGCGTCGTCCCGTCGATCCACCTCAATCTCCACGTTGGCCGTCATACCCGGCTTGATCCGCGCCTCGTTGGAGAGCACTTCCATAATGGCCTCGAACGTCACCACGTCCCGACCGATCGCCTTCGTCCCCTTCGACGCCACGCGAATGACTTTCGCGGCTACAGGTTTGTCTTGGTCGGATTGCAGATAAACCCGGGCCTTCTGGTCGGGTTGAACGAGCGGAATGTCCACTTCGTCCACCCGAACGCGAACCTGCATCTTCGACACGTCGCTGATGGTCATAATGACCGTGCCGGGGTTGTTCATCGTCCCGGTGACGACCACCTCGCCGAGCTTGGCCTTCAGTTTCGAGATGACGCCGTCGATCGGCGAGCGAATGACCGTCCGGGCGAGGTCCTCGTGGATGCGCTTCAACCCCGCCTCGGCCTGCACCAATTCCTGCTGCCGCATCTCGCGGACCGCCTTCATTTTGTCGCGCAGGGTCTTGTAGTCACGGAGTTCCAGGTCCGACGTGGACTCGGTTTCGGAGAGGGTCACTTGCCGGGCGAGGTCGCGCTCCGCCTTTTCGAGATCGGCGTCGGCTTGCACGATCGCCGCCCGAAGCTGCGCGATCCGCGCTTGCCCCGACTCCACTTCCGCCCGCAGGTTGTTGTCGTCGAGGCGGCAAAGCAGGTCGGCCTTCTTCACCAAGTCCCCTTCCTCGATGGGCATTTCGACGATCTTGGCCACGATCTGCGAGCTGACCTCGACCTCCAGCACGGCCTCCACGTCGCCGGGCGCCTGAACCAGGCGGATGATTTCCTCCTTCGCCGGTTGGGCGACGTTCACGGTGAGGGCCACCTCGTCGGCCACGTGCAGGATCGACCTGTCGGTCGACTTCCCGCGGAAACTACCCAAGTAGAAGACGCCTCCGCCGATCGCGGCCAGCACCAGCAACGTCAAAAGCCCCTTCATCATGG
This sequence comes from uncultured Phycisphaera sp., assembly GCA_964421865.1. Taxonomy (GTDB): domain Bacteria; phylum Planctomycetota; class Phycisphaerae; order UBA1845; family UBA1845; genus SBAX01. The sequence continues at coordinate 3,265 of CAYQZH010000285.1, forward strand.
AGTTCTCCCTAGCGAGGGTGTCCGCTCGGTCCCGGCGCACCGGGATCGAGTCAGGATCCTCCTAGATACCCAAGGGCGACGCGCCCGCCGATCGCCAGCACGCACATCGCCGTACAGGTGATGAGCGCCATCCGCCGGCTAAGCTGCTGCGTAACCGTCAGCCCGATCGCCGCCAAAACCCAAAACCAAATCCGAAACGGGTCGATCGCCGCCAGCGGGTTGAACTTTCCGATCGGCCCCAGCACCCGCAGCGACGTATCGATCTCCGTCGTCTTGAAATACAACATCATCCCCAGTTGGAGGACCAACGCCGCCAACTCGATGAAGCCCGCGTATACACAGATCGACATCAGCGTGTGATACTCCGGCTTGCGGCCGGTCAGGGCCACCATCGCGTACAGCACCGAAGCAATGAGCATGAACGACGCCAACAGGTAGATCGGCTCGAGCACGACCACCAAGATCCTCGTGATCGTTTTCTTGAACACGGCCGCCTTGTGGACCGCGTCCATGCGGTCCTTCAGTTGGAGCCGATCCACGAGGTTCGCCTGCGTTTCCTCAAGCTGCTGGAGTTGCTTTTCCGTTTTCTGATCGACGACCCGGTCGATGAGTCCCGTCTGGATTTCGGCGTAGCCGATGAGCATCACCAGACCCAGCAGCGTGACCAGCGCCCAACCGTACGCCCCCGTGTCCTCCACGCGGTCGAACAACGATCGCGGCGCGACGAAGACGAGGAGGGCATGTCGAACGCCAAGTGGGCCGCGTTCGCGGTCCCGGTCGGGCGCTGCAGGTTGTAGGGTCACGGTAGTCACGACGCTATTCTCTCACCGTGCGCGCACCGTTCGATACGCACGCAGGATGACGCCATTATAAACTAATTCGTCCGGTATGATCGTTTATTCGTGTCGCGGTGAGCATTTTGTGCGATCTCCGACAAGAAATGACAAGCGGCGACGATTCGTTGCGAGCGAGGGTGCCACTGGCGGCTTGCCCGCCAGTGCGTGCCGTGTACTTATCGCGTGATTCCGTTGCAGGTGAGTTGGTAGGTGCGGGCGTCGACGAGATCGACGTGGCCGTCCGCGTTGTAGTCGTACGCGGCGCAGCCGCCCGCAGCCATACCGCTGGGGCCGGACAGGCAGCGGTAAAACGTCCCGTCGCAACCGTCCGTTGCCGAGGCTGTGGCCGAGACCGATGGCAGTGACTGTCGCCCAACGTCGCCGGAGCGCGATGAGAACAACCAACCGCAGATCGTCGCCGCCATCGCCAGGACGGCCGCAATCGACAGCCGGCGCCACGTCGCAAACCCCGACCTCGTCCGAGTGACCGCCGGCGCCGAACGAAGCAGCGCCCGTGCGTCGACACGCGTCCGCTGGAACAATCCGGCCTGTTCAGCCGCGTCGAGTTCAGCCAGGGATGCTTCGATGGGGTCCAGATGATCCATACCGTTCATCGTTCAGCTTCCGCCCGGGGGCGATGCACGCGCACGCCCCTCACCCTTAGGAGTCGTCGTCCGAGGGCTTCGGCGCGATCCCAAGCCCGGTCTTGGCCTCCACGCACTCACGAAGGCGATCCAGGGTCCGTTTCCAACGCGACCGGAGGGTGGATTCGCTCATTCCCAACGCCGCGGCCGCGTCCCGCCACCGCCGCTCCGTGATGGCCGTAAGCTGAGTCGCCAAGGTCCGATCATCGTCGCCAAGTTGGGCAAGGCACTCCCGCAGGGTTTGCAGAAGCTCAAGTTGAGAAAGCGTGTTCGCCGGATCGTCTAGTGGAGATGCAATTTCTGTAGTTATGCTGTCAATCGACTGTGCGCCATCATCCGGGCCGGGCGCGCCGCGGATGGCGCTCGCAACCTGGTATTTGGCGACCGCAGTGAGGTAGGCGCGGAGCGATCGCGGCCGATCACCGGAGCCGCGTTGCATCGACTTGACGAAACCCGTCCACGTGGCGGACGCGATGGACTCCAGCCATTGGGGGTCCTTAAGGCACCTGGTTTTCGACACACGGAAGATGGTGAACCGCACCAGGCCGTCGTACCGTTCGATGAGTTTATTCAAGGCCGCCCAGTCGCCGCCCAACATGCCGGCGATGAGAAAGTCATCCGATGGGCCGGCGGTCGGATCAGGCGGCATAAGGGCATTATTGAGGATGC
>CAYQZH010000286.1:0-5389 GCA_964421865.1 uncultured Phycisphaera sp.
GGTCGGCGACCCTCGAGTGTGTCAGCCAAAGGAGTTATCGTCGTTGCACGGGCCTATCCGCAATCCGCCGGAGCCTACCGCACGTTGCCGCCGTCTCGGCAGGATACTCCCTGCGACATCCCCGGTCAACAAACCACGGGGAACGGATGGGTCCTTGACGCCTCTCTGCTCTGGCGGTTTGATTGGCCATTCTATTCTGCACCCGCGAAGGTTGGGTGCCCCAGCCCTTGGGCTGGGGGACCCACTCGGCAGAGTATGCTGGCGCGGCGGGGCTCCGGGCACTCATGGGACGATCACGGAGCTGAACATCAGTCCCCCACCGCAAGCGGTGGGGCACCCCGCGAAGCCCGGGGCGACCGCTATCCTCATGGCAGGGCCGATGATGGGTTCCGATTGGAGGCGTCAGATCGCCGAGGTGGCGAAGCGCTATTGGGGTTTCGACGCCCTGCGTCCGCTGCAAGCGGAAGCGATTCAGGCCGCCTGTGAGCGCCGCGACTCGCTCGTGGTCCTGCCCACCGGCGGCGGGAAGTCCCTTTGTTACCAGGTTCCGCCGGTTGTGCTCGGTCGCACCGACGTCGTCGTGTCGCCGCTCGTGTCCTTGATGAAGGATCAGGTGGACGCGCTGCTCGCCTGCGGCTACCCGGCCGCGGCGCTGCATAGCGGAATGAGTGCGGACGCCCGGCGGGAGGTGGAATCCGGCCTTGCCGCGAAGCGCTACGCCTTGGTTTTCGCGGCCCCGGAGCGGTTGGTGACGCCGGGCTTCCTACGACTGCTCGATCAAAGCCATGTGCAGGCCTTCGCCATCGACGAGGCCCATTGCATCAGCCATTGGGGCCACGATTTCCGACCGGAGTATCGCGCGCTGGCGGTGTTGAAGGAGCGCTTCCCGCAGGCCGCCGTCCATGCCTACACCGCGACGGCCACCGTCCGCGTCCGCGCCGATATCGTCCAACAACTTCGACTCACCAACCCGACCGTGCTGGTGGGCCGCTTCGACCGACCCAATCTGGTCTACCGCGTCATACCCCGTGTCGATGAACAGCAACAGGTGCGGGAGATCCTCGGGCGCCACCACGGCGAGGCGGCGATCGTCTATTGCATCAGTCGCAAGAACACGGAGGCCCTGGCCGACTTCTTACAGGAACACCACATCAAGGCCCAGGCTTATCATGCCGGGCTCGCGCCCGACGTGCGTCGCCGCACGCAGGATGCCTTCGCCGAGGAACGAATCGACGTGGTCGTCGCCACCGTCGCTTTCGGCATGGGCATCGATCGCAGCAACGTGCGGTGCGTGATTCATGCGGCCATGCCCAAGTCGATCGAGCACTACCAACAGGAGACCGGTCGCGCCGGCCGCGACGGACTGGAGGCGGAATGCGCGTTGCTCTATTCCGCCGCCGACGTGATGCGTTGGCAGTCGCTCATTCGCCGCAGCGCCGAGGAAGCCGAGCAGCCCGAAGAAGTGATCGCGGCCGCCCAACAGCTTCTCGAACAGATGCGCGCGTACTGCAGCCGACTTGAATGCCGGCACGGGTTCCTATCCGAGCATTTCGAGCAAACCTATGAAAAACCGAACTGCGGGGCCTGCGACGTATGTCTCGACGAAGTGGAGGGTGTCGCCGACGCCACGGAAACGGCCCGAAAAATCCTCTCCTGCGTCGCGAGAGTACAGCAGCGTTTCGGCGCGACGCACGTCGTGGACGTGCTTCTTGCGGCGAAAACCGAGTCCGTCCTCGCCCGCGGACACGACAAGCTCAGCACCTACGGGCTGATGAAAGGCACGCCGCGGAAGGCACTGACGAACATGGTGTTTCAACTGGTCGATCAGGGATTGCTGATCCGTACCGAAGACGATCACCCGACGTTGCGTCTGAACGATGCCTCGTGGGCTGTTCTACGCGGGCAGCGTCCGGTTCGCCTCATCAAGCCCAAGGCGGAGCCGGTGGTGTCGAGCGGTATCGAGAAGGACGCCTGGGAGGGCGTCGATCGGGGCCTGTTCGAGCACCTTCGCGGCGTCCGTCGGGAACTGGCTCAGGAGCGGAGCGTCCCGGCTTTTGTCATCTTCAGTGACGCGACCCTGCGGGAGTTGGCCCGCATCCGTCCCACGTCGGAGTCGCAAATGCGTCGCGTGCGGGGGGTGGGGGAGCGAAAACTGGCCGAACTGGGCGAGAGGTTCCTGGCCGAGATCGCCCATTACCATCGGGAGCACCCGCCGAGCGGGACCAGCGTTCTTGACGCCGGTGCGCGGCGGCGGTGAAACGGCGCCCGGTTCCAGGTCAATCTCAGGACCGTTCGGGAGTCAGACCATGGGGCAGGCGACGGCTGAGATGGGCCGATCGACCGATCCCGGCGCGCCAGGACTCGCGCCTCGTATTGCGGTCGGACAACCGCCGGATGAATCCGGCGGCTCGGGTTGGTCGTGTCGCTCCCGTTCCACGCTCTGGTCCGGTCGCTTTCGCTCCCGGCTCTGAATGTTTTCCCTCCGTGGCTCCGCTAGAGAACGTGCAATGCGACTTCCCGCGGGCGGGAAGCGGTGGCAAGCTCGGAAATCACGGTATTGGCGACCAATCGACCCGCACGGGTCAGGGCGATGTGCGTCCCCGTGACGGCGACGAGATCGAGATCGACGAGCCGCTCGAGCGTGTCACCGAAGAACTCGCGGGGGTCGAGGCCGATCCGCCCACGGAACGCGGCGATGGAAAGGCCTTCGTTGAGCCGAAGCTGCATCATGACCGTTTCGGCGATCAGCATCTCCGCGTCGATCGTCTCCGACTCCGCTTCGGCGCGTCCGTCGCGGTCGATCCGGCGCACGTAGCCCGCGACATCGGCGACGTTCTTATAGCGCCGCCCGTTGAGGCATCCCGCCGCCGACGGCCCGACGCCGATGTACGGTTCATTCCGCCAGTACATGAGGTTGTGTCGGCACTCGCAGCCGGGTTTGGCGTAGTTGCTGATTTCATACTGGCGGTAGCCCGCGGCTTCGAGCGCGTCCATCGTCAGGAGGAACATGTCCGCTTCGAGATCTTCGTCGCACAGCCTCAGTCGACCGTGCCGGCGCATGGCGGTGAGCCGCGTGCCCGGTTCGTAGGTCAGGCCGTAACAGGCGATATGGTCCGGGTTCAGGGTGACGGCCCGCGCCAGCGACCGCGACCAGGTGTCGAGCGTCTGGCCCGGAATGCCGAAGATCAGGTCCAGGTTGACTTGCGTAACCCCATGCCGTCGCAGCGTGGCCACCGACGGCGCGATGTCCTCCGGTGAGTGCAGCCGCTCTAAGGTTGCCAGTTCGCCGGGGAAAAACGACTGAGCACCCATCGAGACGCGGTTCACGCCCGCGGAAACGAGCAGCTCGGCCTTTTCGTCGTCGACCGTCGCGGGGTTGGCCTCGACGGTGAATTCCTCAAGCCGCGGAACCGCGACCACCTCCGCCAGAGACTCTAGCAGCCCCGCGAGTTCGTTCAATGGCAGGACGGTGGGTGTCCCTCCGCCGAAGAAGACGGTTCGCACTTCGTGTACGGACTCCCGAACCCTGGCGCGCAGCTCGCGCGCGAGGCCACGCGCGAGCGGGCGCGAGTCCCGATCTTTAAGAGCGACGGAATAAAAATCACAGTAGCCGCACTTGGTCTCGCAGAACGGGACGTGCACGTATAGCCCGCAGGGTGGTGTCGGAGAAGCTTGCAACGTTCCTTTACGAGGCATCGTTCGGCGATCCTAGCGGATCGTCGAACACCGGTCACCACGCGGTGACAGTGCGTGGGGGGCCGTAGGACTCCCGAAGCTCCGTAACCTCAGCATTCGTCGCTACTTGGACGCGACTCCGATGGGTCGGGAGGGCGCACCGGTTCCACACATGGGGATGTACAAAACTGTCGGCATGCTGGTTACGCGGACTTCGCTGTACCGGCGGTGGAAGCCGCTCGACGATGCTCCTCACGTGCGCCGGGGCGCGCGACAATCGACGGCGCCGTACTCCGTTTTTTTTAAAAAAAGCAAAAAGGCCGCTTGACATGGCGGCCCGAGGCGGGTAAGCACACGCTGCGCTGCCGTGGTTCGGGCGACGGCGCCATCGCAGTCCGGCGGGTCTCGGCGGCCATGCCGTACTGGGAGGTTAGGAGGGTAGAGAGGTTTTCACACAACGGCGCATTCATTCACGGGTGCACACGGAGATTTGGTTCGCGCGCCGGGGATCGGCGCGTTCGCCGATTGCGCGTGGGCCTGGGTCAGACGGCTGACCCACGGACGGGGCGCCCGCTTGGACGCGCGGTCGCGTCGGCGGCGAAACTTCAATCGGCACGGTCTGCGGGGCGGACGCGGGTGCCTTCCAGAAACGTGGTTTCGATCGGGACCGGGGGATTCGTGTCCCCCGGTCGAATGGGTTAAGGTTGGTTGCGACAAGTAAGGAGCATGAGGTCAATGAAGACGAATGACGAGAGGAAGTTGATGACTGCGGCGATCCGACGCGGATCTGTCGGCGCGACGGCGTTGGCGTTCGTCCTGTGCGTGACGAGCGTCCAGGCCGCCGCCGTGCCCTGTTGCCTTTCGGGGACGCGTGAGGGCACCGTTGGGTCGGGGACCTGCGTGTCGGCGCTGTCGCCGAGAGCTTGCGAGCTCCGAGGAGGTTGGACGGCCACCTCGTGCCGGCAATGCTATATTCTGGCGCCGATGATCCAGCAGCCCGACGCTGCGGATGGCGACGGTGACTCGGTGTCCGATGTAGCTGACGAGACGGCGGGTTCCGATCTTGCGGATGCCTCCGGCGCCGCTCAACCGGGGTCGGCGTGGACGCTCCTCGTTGCGACGATGTTCCTCGTGGGTTTGTAGGCGCACGTCAGGTCGAGTTTACACCTCAGTTCCCGGGTGTCCGTCGGGGGCCTGACGGCGCGTGAGGATAACAATGAATCGGTCGGGAGGCTGGATGCCCGGCCTCCCGACCGTTCTCTTTTGGTGGCTACGCGGGGGTTCCCGCCCGCCGGCGCGTGTCAACCGAGCGCACGTTGCGAGAGACATCGGTCAACCCGCAATAGCGTCCGCTCGCGGCCCAGGAGGCTGAGGGTGTCGTGGATCGAAGGGCTGATGGTCGTGCCGGTGACCGCGACGCGGAGCGGCTGAGCGATCTGGCCGAGCGGGAGACCCTTTCGTTCACAAGCGGACTGAATGAACCTCTCGACCGACTCCGCCGACCAATCACGCAGCTCACGCAGCGCGGGGAGCAGCTCGGTCAACGCGGCGTAACCCTCACCGTTATTCTTGGCCAGGACTTTCTGCACGGCCTTGGGTTCGTATTCGATCGCATCGTCGGCGACGAACAGAAACCGCACTTTCTCCTCGACTTGTCGGAAAGTTCGGAATCCCGCGCAGACGTGCAGAACCGTCCGGAGCAAGTCATCATCCG
>CAYQZH010000287.1:0-5385 GCA_964421865.1 uncultured Phycisphaera sp.
TGAATCGCGGTTTTGATGAAGGTCATCTTGGTATTGGTGGTCTCATCGACCTTGACGACCACCTCATTGTCCTTGACGGACATGACCGTGCCGATGATCCCGCCGATGGTGAGGACGCGGTCGTTCTTGGCCATCTTGGCGTGCATATTCTCCTTTTCGCGCTTCTCTCGATTCCGCTGGCTTCGCCCGTTGAGCAGGAGGAAGACCATGACGCCCAACAGGAGGGCGAACGGGAAGAGCGAAAACGGCGAGGCCGACCCGCCGGGGGGAGTCGTCTGTCCGAGTAGGTGCATCAACACGTCCATGGGGCCTCCTCTTGCCGGTCCGACCCCGGCGCGCCGGGACGGGACGGGAGCGAAAGTATCGGGTACTCGTCCGTGATTGTCGCCAGGTGGCCCCCTTTAATCAACTCGCGGATACGGGCCATGAACCGCTGGTAGAACCGCAGGTTGTGGATCGAGGTCAAGGTCGGGCCGAGCATCTCCCCGGCGTTGAAGAGGTGACGCAGGTACCCGCGGGTGAAACGGCGGCACGCCTCGCAATCGCAGCCCGGTTCGAGGGGGGCGTCATCGAGGCGGTGGGCCTCGTTGCGCATCCGCAGCGGGCCCGCGGCGGTGAAGGCATAGCTGTTGCGACCGTTGCGGGTGGGCAGCACGCAATCGAACAGGTCCACGCCCGCCTGCACGGCGGCGAGGATATCCCGCGGCATCCCCACGCCCATCAGATAGCGAGGCCGGTCGGCGGGGAGGCCTTCCGTGATGTGCGGCAAAATGGCGGTCATCTCCTCGTGCGACTCGCCGACCGAAAGCCCGCCGATCGCGTACCCGTCAAAGCCGATCTCGATCAGGGCCGCGGCGCACCGCTGACGAAGCTCCCGGTCAAGCCCACCCTGGACGATCCCGAAAAGGGCCTGGTCGTCGCGGGCGTGAACGTTTTTGCATACGCTCGCCCAGCGGATGGTTCGATCGACGGCCGTTTCCAGCGCCTCCGCGTCGCAGGGCAGGGCCGGGCATTGATCGAGAACCATGATGATGTCCGCGCCGAGATCGTTCTGCACCCGTGTGGCGAGGCGCGGGTCAAGACGCATGGGCGACCCGTCGATGTGCGATCGGAACTCGACGCCGTCGTCGGTGACGCGGTTGATGGGGCCGAGGGAAAAAACTTGATAGCCGCCGCTGTCGGTGAGGATCGGGCCGTCCCAACCCATGAAACGGTGCAGGCCGCCGAGGTCCCGCACGACCTGGGCCGTGGGGCGAAGTTGCAAGTGATACGTGTTGGCGAGAATGATCTGCGTGCCCGTCCCGCGAAGTTGTTCCGGTGTGACGCCCTTGACCGACCCGGCCGTCCCCACAGGCATGAACGCGGGCGTCTCCACCGGCCCGTGGGGGGTACTCATCACGCCTCGGCGCGCTGATCCGTCGGTCTCCCTGATCTCAAAGCCGAGCACCCGATCGATGTTAAATCACCGTGCGGCGATCTGCAACGTTGCCCAACCGCAGGCTTGGGGCTTTGCGAATGGCTTGCGGCGCCGTTGTGGTATACTGGCCGCGAGGCCCCCATGAGCACGGAGTGCCAGAAGTGTGGCATTGGACGCCTAGGCCCCCGAGTGCTGAACCATGAGTGAACCCATGCCGGACGCCGTCGCATCCCCACCCGCGGGGAAACCCCTGATGGACCTCACCGCCGCGGTGTTGGTGGTCGCGTTCCTCGCGGTCGGGACGTGGGCCTCGTACTGGGCTGAGCTTCGAAACGACCAGTACCAACTCATCAACCTCGGTGAGTGCGTCTATCACGGTGGAAAGCTCTACCAGGATTGTTGGGAGAACAAGCCGCCGGGCCTCGCCTGGATCAACGTCCTGGGGCTCGTGCTGACCCCCGGAGGACAGCTCGGCGTCTGGCTACTCCCCGGCGTCGCGGCGTTACTCTGTATCGTCCCCCTTTGGTATTCCGTGGGCCGGCTGCTCAGCCCCACGGCTGCACGTCGGACCGCCGTGCTGGCGGCCGTCCTCTTCACCATGCGACTGTATGACGCGCCGTCGATCAACCCCGACTTCTACTCCGCCATCCTGGAGCTGGCGGCGTGTGCCCTGTGGCTGCCCGCGGTCTTTGCTTCGTTTGCGGGTCGCCGCTTCGCGTTCGGACTGCTCGCCGGACTACTCTGGGCGGCGGCCACGTGCGTTAAGCAGACCGGCTGCGTGGGCCTCTTCGCCGTCACCCTCGTCGCCTTGGCCTTGCTCGCCGCGAAGAACATTCACGGTCGGCGATGGTTGATCACCGCGTTGTGCGCCTGGCTCGGTTTCGCCCTCGGCGGGGCGGCGGTGATCGTGATGCTGACACGGGAAGGAACCCATCAAGCCGCTTGGGACGCGGTCTTTGCCTTCAACCACGATTTTCTGACGTGGGGCGCGATGTGGAGTTCGCTGCATTCGTGGCTACGGCTCCAGGCGGACTTGCAACCGTTGCAGCTTCCCTTGTGGCTGGCGTTGGTCGGCATCGTCGTGACGCTCTCCACCCGACAGGCCCATCGTCTATCACGGACCTCAGTCGGCGCGATGGTCCTCTGGTGGCTCGGGGCCGTGGTGCCGGCCCTCATGGGTCCGAGCCGTTCGATGCGCTATTGGCAGGCGACCTTCCCTCCGATGATCTTCCTCGCCGCCGTCGGGGTCTACCACTTGGAGGAGACCTACCGGCAGCTCCAAAGAGGTTATCGCACGGCGCTGGTGCTTGTCTCGGCGACGGCGATGATCCTCCTTGCACGTCCCCTGCTCGAGCACTACAAACACGGCGTGGCGACTTCCTTCCTCGCGTATACGCAGGAACCGAGCGAGCGCGAGCGCCTGGCCGACCTCGGGAACCAAATCCAGGCGTTGGTTCCCAAGGGCGAGCGCCTCTACGTGGCGGCCTACGACGCGGGCGTCTATGTTCACGCCGACCGCCGCCCGGCCTGCCGCTTCACGTACCCGCGATCGACGGAGCAAATGCAGGAAACCCTCTCCGACCTCGCCGCCGGGAAGGCCTACGCCTTGCTCATTCCCGAACGCCCCGCTCCCGAGTTCGAGCAATGGTGTGACGCGAAGTGTCACGACCAATGGAACCGCCTTTTGGACAACTATGATCCCGTGCTTTTCGTCGGACCGTATAAGGTGTGGATCTTGAAGCGCCCGGAGCGCCCCAACCCGCCGTAACCTCCGTGTAGACTAGGGTTACCGCGGCGTCCCCGGACTGCGGCTCGTCGCGACAACTCCCGGACCCATCGCCTGAGCCGCCGCCACGGTGGTCACCGCGGGGTCGACGAGGGCGGCCGCCGCAAAGGCCTGGCTGCGTGCCTTACAGGCGTCGCACTGTCCGCACGCCTGCGTGCCGAGGCCGTCGCAGGTCCAGGTCTTCTCCAGCGGCACGTGGAAGCGAACCGCCAGTTGGATCACCTCCGCATAGCTAAGGTCCATGAGCGGCGCCTCCAGCCGCACCGGGGCTCGCGGACGCAGGGCCGTTTCCAGCATGATGTTGAAGGCGTGGAGGAATTCGCGGCGCTGGTCCGTCGCCGACTCCAACCCGGGCAGCCCCAAGTGCGTGGCGTCGCAACTCCGCATCAGTCCGATCGCCACCGTTGGCGACCCGACGCGAAGCGCGCCTTGCACGCCGACGGACAGCACCATGGGCATGAGTCCACGAAGGACCGCCGGCGACACCCCCGGCGCAGGCTCCGTACCACCCGTCGGCGGCCTGGCCCGTGAACCGGGCTGCGCCGTGGTCTCGGTGGGACTTCGCTGAAGCTGGATGAAATGCGGCAGGGCGATCCGCAGAACTTTCGCGCGGGGGAACGTCGGGGCGAGCGATTCCAGGGCGCTGATCTCCCGCGCGGCCGACACCTGGCCGTAGTTGACGTGCAGGAGGACGAGGTCGTGGTCCTTGGCGTACCGGCCGGCCGCCGCCGCCCCTTTGATCCCCCCGCCGCTCATCACCACCATCGGTGTCATGCGTCACTCCTCGTCCGACCTCCTGTTTATCGTCACTTGACCGTGAAACGATCGGCGGAAAGACCCCCGTCTGCACGCCGAAACATACACCACCGGCGAACCTTGCGACCGCCGCCGCCTACGGATAGCTTGAAAACCGGTGTAGTGGGTTCCCCGCGCTCGAGGGTTTGAAGATGCCTGAAGTCGCCCCCTTTCCGGCCATCCGTTACGACCTCCGACGCGTCGGCGGCGATCTGTCGGCCGTCCTCGCCCCACCCTATGACGTGCTCAACGAAGCCGACAAGCAAGCCCTGCTCGCACGCAGCGACCGCAACATCGTCGCCATCGACCTGCCGTACCTTCCCCCGAAATCGGCCGGACCGGGCGAGGCCTACGAACGGGCCGCGCGCACGTTGCAGGACTGGCTGCGCGACGGCACGCTGATCCGCGATCCCGCCCCCGCCCTCTACCTCTACCACCAGCGGTTTGAACACAACGGCAAGCGATACTCCCGCCGGATGTTCATCGCCCGGGTGCGTCTGCAACCGTTCAGCGAAGGGTCGATCCTGCCGCACGAGCGCACCTTCGGCGGCCCCAAGGAAGACCGCCTCGCCTTGATGAAGGCGACACAGTGCAATCTCTCGCCCATTTTCGGATTGTACTGCGACCCACGGGACGAAATCGGCGCCCTGTTCGCTCCGACGGCCGCTAAGTCGCCTGACGCCGTCGGAACGCTCGAGAAGGTCGAGAACCGTCTGTGGGGGGTCACCGACCCCAAGGTGATCCACCTCGTCGCTGCCGGTATGTCGAACAGAAAGGTGTACATCGCCGACGGTCATCACCGGTACGGGACGGCGTTGATGTATCGCGACTGGCTGCGCGAACGACAGGCTTGTCCTGAGCCTCGAAGGAGCGGAACGTTCCCCGACGACCACCCGGCCAACTATGTCATGTTCGTTCTCGCCGGTATGGACGACCCCGGCTGCCTCATTCTGCCCTACTATCGCGTCTTGGAGCGGATCGACGCGGAGACGCTGGCGCGGTCGTGGTCAGCAGGAGTTACCAGGGTTGAGACGAAACCTCCCTCTCCCTCCCAGGAAGAGGGTCGGGGTGAGGGTGGCGGCGCCGACGTCGTGCTCTGGGATGGCCGATCGGGCAAGGAGATCCCATTGCGGTTCACCGACCGCGCACGACTGGCGACGCTGGAACCCAACGAATGCCCGGCCTGGCACAAACTCGACTACGCCTATCTGCACCGCTATCTGATCGATGAACTATTGACCAAGAGGCTTGGGGCCGCGCCGACCGTGCACTACGTGAAATCCCTGGAGGATGCCAAACAGACCGCCCGACAGTGCGAAGGAGTCGCCTTGCTGGTCAATGCCACTCCGATGTCACACCTCCGCGCCGTGGCCGAATCCGGCGGCCT
>CAYQZH010000288.1:0-5362 GCA_964421865.1 uncultured Phycisphaera sp.
TTCAGCAACCCCAACGCCACCAGTTCCTGCGGCTGCGGATCGAGCTTCTCGGCGTAGGCCTCCACGTCGGGTCGGGGCCGGAACCGGATAACAGGAGTTCACCGCCACCCATGGCCGCCGACGGACAGAGCCTTCCCGCCAAGTGCCTCAACTGCCAGTCCGCGCTCACCACGCCGATTGTCTGTGACGGATGCCACTCACTCTATCCGCCGCCACCGTGGGCCGACTACTTCGCCCTCCTCGGCCTGCCGCGGACGTACGCCATCGACGACAAGAAGCTCAATACTTCCTTCCGCGCCATTGCCCGCGGCGTCCATCCCGATCGGTTCGCCGCCGCGCCCGAAGAGGTCCGATCGCTGGCCACACGGCTCAGCGCCGAAGTGAACCAGGCGTTCCACGTGCTTTCCGATCCCCTACGACGGGCCGGCTACCTGTTGGAGCTTGCCGGAGGACCGAGTCCGGCCGAGATGCGTGAAGTCCCCAGCGAGTTTCTCACGGACGTTATGATCCTGCGGGAGCAGATCGACGAGGCCAGGACGATCGGCGACGATGCGGCCCTGGAGCGCCAACGTGAGATCATTGCCGCCCGCCGAGAGGAAACGCTTCGACAGATCGCGGCCTTGGCCGGATCTATCGCCGGACTCGACGAGCCGCGGAGGAGAGTTCTGCGTCGGCTGTTGAACTCGATCAAGTATTTCGACAATCTGCTAGTCGAGCTTGCCGCCGATCCGTTGGCGGTTCCGGTGAGGACCACCGGTGACTGACGAGCGCGACATCATCATCGGCATCGACCTGGGCACGACGAACTCGCTCGTGGCCTACGCCGACGAGGCCGGACCGCGTCTCATCGCCGGTCCGGCCGGCGAGGGCGATGTGCTGCTCCCCTCGGTGGTCGCCTTTGACGACGCGGGGCGCGTCGCCCGGATCGGCCGCGAAGCCCGCGCTCACGCCGTCGAGCGCCCTACGACCACGGTCTACTCGATCAAGCGTCTCATGGGGAAGGGCGTCGCGGACCTTACGGAAGACCTTCGCCGCTTGCCCTACGGCATCGAACGTCGCAGCGGTGAGGATCGTCGCGATGTTGCGGCCGTGGTCATCGGCGACAAGCGTTACACGCCGCCGGAACTCAGCGCCATGATCTTGGGCGAGCTAAAGACGCGAGCCGAGCGACAGTTCGGCCGCGCGGTGAGCAAAGCAGTGATTACGGTGCCGGCGCAGTTCGACGACGCCCAGCGTCAGGCGACCCGCGACGCCGGACAAATCGCCGGCCTCGACGTGGTCCGTATCCTCAACGAGCCGACCGCCGCCGCTCTCGCCTACGGGCTTGATCGCACCGAGCACGCCACCATCGCGGTGTACGATCTCGGCGGCGGCACCTTCGATATTTCGATTCTTCGCCTCGAGGACGGCGTGTTCGAGGTCCTCGCCACCAACGGCGACACGCACCTGGGCGGCGACGACTTCGACCAAACGCTGATCGACCTTTTTACCCGCGAAATCCGCGAGCAGTTCGGCGTGGACATCACCACGCCTACGATCAAACAACAACTCCGCACGCTTTCCGAGAACAGCAAGATGCGCCTCAGCGAGGGCGACACCGCCTCCGTGGAGGTCGCCATCGGGGCGCAGCGGGTCTACCGCCGCACGGTCATGCGGGAGGAGTTGGAGGGCATGATCGCGCCGCTCGTGGATCGGACGATTGAGGCCTGCTCGCGTGCGATGAAGACGGCCAAGCTCACGCCCGATGACATTCAACAGGTGGTGCTGGTCGGCGGCTCAACCCGCGTGCCCTACGTCCGGCGACGCGTCGCGGAAGCGTTCCGGCGTCAGCCCTACACCGCCCTGAACCCCGAACAGGTCGTCGCTCTGGGGGCCGGCGTGCAGGCGTCGCTTCTGGCGGGCGTTCAACGCGACCTGCTGCTGCTCGATGTCACACCATTGTCACTGGGCATCGAGACGCTCGGCGGAGCGATGGGCAGGCTGATCCCCGCCAACACCCGCGTCCCCTGCCGGGCCTCCGAGACCTTCACGACCTTCAAGGACGGGCAGACGAACGTGAAGATCAACGTGCTCCAAGGGGAACGGGAGCTGGTCAAGGATTGCCGATCGCTGGGCGTCTTTGAGCTTCAAGGCGTGCCGCCGATGCCCGCGGGCATCCCCAAGATCGATGTGACGTTCCTGATTGACCAGAACGGTATCCTCAGCGTCTCGGCGACGGAGCGCCGCAGCGGGCAGACGGCCAGCGTGCAGATCGTCCCCTCGCACGGCCTGACCCGCGAGGAAGTGCGGCGTATGCAGGCCGAAGCCCTTGAGCATGCCCACGAGGACATGACCGCCCATCACCTGATTGACGTACGAACCACGTTGGAGTTTGATCTGCACAAGGCCGAGCAGATGATCGAGCGCTACGGTCGCCTGCTCGACTCCGCCGAACGGGACTTGCTCATCGTTGAAATCCAGGGTCTTCGCGAATTCGCCACAACCTGCACGGACCCTCGGGCGCTGAACGAGCGGCGCGAGGCCTTTAACCGTAGGACCATCCCCCTGGCCGAACTTGCCATCACCGCGTCGCTCAAGGATCAGGAACCGCCGGCGGCGCGGGAATCGCAACGGAACCAAAACGTAGGGCGGGTCATCAGACCCGCCGAGACCACCCTGGCGGGCTCCCCGACCCCGCCCCGAGGAAGCGCGGAGACCTAGCATGGGCGGCGTCAATCCGTACATCCAACAACCCGACGTGACGATGCCGACGACCAAGTACAAGATCACGTACTTGCCGATGAACGTCACCATCGAGGTCGATCCGGAGAAGTTCCCCTATGAGCACAACGGCCTGCCGGGCAGCATCCTGGACATCGCCCTGGGGAACGGCATCGACATCGACCATGCCTGCGGCGGCGTGTGCGCGTGTTCCACGTGCCACATTTACGTCAAGGAAGGCCTAAAGACGATCAACGAGGCCATGGAAGAGGAGGACGACCAGCTTGAAAACGCCCCGGCGATCAAGCCTAACAGCCGCCTCGCCTGCCAGTGCGTCCCCGACGGCACCGTCCACGTGGTCGTCGAAATCCCGCAATGGAACCGCAACCTCGTGCAGGAGGGGCATTAAGGGCCTTTTCAATGCGGAATGGTGAATGCGGAAGGCGGAAACGATGTCCGGGCATTTTTCGCATTCCGCATTCCGCATTCACAATTCAGCATTCCTCAACTGTAACCCATCGGAGTTGCCATGCTCGAACTGACGTGGAGTGACGCCGAGGACATCGCCCTGCAACTGTTCGAGCGCTTCCCCGACCTCGACCCGCTCACGGTCCGCTTCACCGAGCTTCATCAATGGGTATGCGAGTTGAAGAACTTCACGGGCGACCCCCAGACCTCCACCGAGGGCAAGCTCGAAGCGATCCAGATGGCCTGGCTCGAAGAGTGGAAAGAGGAACATCGCTAACGGGTTTTGGGGGCGGGACCTTCAATGAGGCCGGCGATGGGTCGGTGGGCGGGGAAACCCCGGGGGTCGTCCAGCTCTTGGAACCGGACGCCCAGCGTGTTACGATCGCCATCATGCGTGGAACTCCTCAACAACTCATGAGCAAGTTGAAAGCGGGTCTCGTGCAGGTTTACGGCCCGCAACTGCGCTTTGTCTATCTATTCGGCTCCTACGCTCGAGGCGACGCGGATGCGGAGTCCGACGTCGACGTCCTGATCGTCCTCGAGGATTTCGCTCATTACGGCGCCGAGGTCGATCGAACCTCGGAACTCGTGGTGAGTCTTTCGCTTGAATACTCCGCGAGCCTCAGCACGGTTTTCGTCCGAACCAGCGACTGGCTGCACGGCGAAAGTCCGTTTCTGGCGAGCGTGCGAAAGGAAGCGATCGCGGCGTGAGGGAGAGCACAGGGTGCCCCACCCCTTGGGGTGGGGGACTGCTCTGACCGGAATGACATCATGCCCGGACGACTTCGCCGTCATGACGAACCGGGACTCGTTCACTTCGTTACCGTCTCCACGTTCCGCCGTTTCCAATTTTTCGCCTACCCGTCCGTTTGTGCCGCGTTCGTTGAGGGACTTGCGCATATTCGTATGACCCATCCGATCCGGTGGCTTGGTTATGTGGTAATGCCCGAGCACGTTCATATTGCGGTTCTCCCACAACGATCTTCAAACCGGCCGCCCGTGCCCATCTCTCTCATTCTCCAGGAACTCAAGAGTTGGACAGGACGATGGTGTAAGGACGCGCTTCGCAGCGTGTGGCGCGAACGCCATTCGTTGGGTACGCCAAAGTTGGATGCTTGGGCAACCATGGACGGCGAAAAACCGTTTTGGAAGCCGCGCGGCTATGATTTCAATATTGATCGCGAGGAAACACTGCTCCAGAAGCTGGACTATATTCACCGCAATCCGCTCCGACGGGGACTGGTCGAGCGTGCCGAGGATTGGACGTGGAGCAGTTACCGGTACTACGAGTTCGGTGACCCTGTACCGATCGCAATGGATTGGGACGGCGGGTTCCCGCTGCTTTGAGGGGTACGCGTGGAGCGTTTCATGTTGGTTTCGCAAATGTCAGTCCCCCACCGCAAGCGGTGGGGCACCCTGACTGTCGCCTGCGGCTCGTTTCTAAGTGTCTGCGTGCTTCTCTGCGGTTGCGACCCACCGGGCATCACCGACACCGGCGTGGTCGGCGTCTTCGGCGGGGTTGGGCTGGGGCCGGGGGAGTTCAGTTACCCGCGGGCGATCACGGCGGAACCGAACGGTTCGGTCTTCGTGGTGGACAAGAACGGACGCGTCCAGCGCTTCTCCGCCGGCGGACAGTTCGAGACCTTCTGGCGGATGCCCGAGACGGAGCAGGGCAAGCCGGTGGGACTCAAGATCCACCCCGATGGGCGAATCTTCGTCGCCGACACGCACTACCATCGGGTGATGATCTTCGATCGCGACGGACGAACCCTCGGTTCCTTCGGGAGCGAGGGTTTCGGCGGCGGCCAGTTCCAGTTTCCCACGGATGTCGCTTTCGACGCCCAGGGGTTCATCTACGTCAGCGAGTATCACGAAAACGATCGGATCACGAAGTGGTCGCCGGACTTGCAGTTTGTGGCCGCTTTCGGGGAGAAGGAAATCGAGGGCCGACCCCTCAGTCGCCCCGCAGGAATCGACATTGACGACGAGCAGACGCTGTGGGTCGCGGATGCCTGCAACCACCGGATCGTGCGTTTTTCGCTGGACGGGGAAGTTCTGACCACGTTCGGGCGGTTTGGGACCGGGCCGGGCGAGATGCGCTACCCCTATGACCTATGCGTCTCGCCGCAGCAAACCTTGCTGGTTTGCGAGTACGAGGGGAATCGGTTGCAATGGTTCTCCAAGGACGGTCGCT
>CAYQZH010000289.1:0-5293 GCA_964421865.1 uncultured Phycisphaera sp.
CCCAGGTCGCGGTGCAACACCTCGAGGATGAACAAGCACACGTCCAGCCCGATCAGATCGGCGAGCGCCAGCGGACCCATCGGATGATTCATCCCCAGCTTCATGATCTCGTCGATCGCCGCCGCCTCCGCGACGCCATCCTGGAGACAGAAGATCGCCTCATTAATCATAGGCATGAGGATGCGATTGGACACGAATCCCGGGTGGTCGTTGCACGGTACCGGCGTCTTGCCGACCGACTCCGCGTAGGCGATCGTGCGCTTGACCGTGTCGTCACTGGTTTGCAGACCCTTCACCACCTCGACGAGTTTCATCAGCGGCACGGGATTAAAAAAGTGCATCCCGATGAACCGATCCGGGTGGTTCGTGGCGGCCGCAAGCTGAGTAATACTGATGCTGCTCGTGTTCGTCGCCAGAATCCCGTCGTCGGTCAGCGTCGATTGGGCTGCTTTCAGGATTTCGGTCTTGATGTCGGGCTTCTCCGTGGCCGCCTCGATGATGAGCGGACATTTCGGGGCCTCGCTGATGCTCCGCAGCGGATGCAGTCGGTTCTTGACGCCAACCGCCTCCTCCGCGCGCATCGTTCCCTTCTGCACGGCCCGATCGAGCATCTTCTGAATGAACCCAATGCCCTCATCGAGCGCCTTGGGGATCGCGTCGTTGAGATACACCTCGTACGCGTGCTGCGCGAAGACCTGGGCGATCCCCCGCCCCATCGTCCCCGCGCCGATTACTGTAATGGTCTTGGTCGTCGTCATGGCGTAAGACTCCCTACCGTCTTGGGTAAGACCCAAGCGAGAATTGAAGAATAGTATAAGGTTACGTTCCCGCCGCCCAGCACCAACCTACCGGGCGACGGGGTTACTACGAACGTAACCCCTAACGCCTACGGTACGAAGACAAGGGTTGACGGCCGAGCCTGCCGCTTCTACACCCACCCGCGAATCTTGCAGGCCTCCGCCACGCGGGAGACGGCCACCATGTAGGCGTTCAGGCGGTTGTGGACCCGGGTCTTCTTGGCCATGTCGTGGACCGCCTTGTATGCGTCGGTCATTTTGCGGTCGAGTTGCTGGTGCACGTCCGCCAGCGACCAGTAGTAGTTGTACGTGTTCTGCACCTGCTCGAAGTAGGAGACGGTCACGCCGCCGGCGTTGGCCAGGAAGTCGGGCAGGACGTAGACCCCCTTCTCGAACAGAATCTTGTCCGCCTCCGGCGTGGTCGGGCCGTTGGCCAGTTCGCACATGACCTTGGCCTTGATATTCGCCGCGTTCTTGGCGGTGATGACGCCTTCGAGAGCGGCCGGATAGAGCACGTCGCACTCCAGCTCAAGGACTTCGTCGTTGGAGATCGGTTTGCCGCCGGGGAAGCCGGTGATGGCGCCGCTTTCGAGCTTGTGCTTAACGAGAGCGTGCGGGTCAAGCCCGTCCCTGTTGAAGACGCCCCCGCGGGAGTCGGTGGCCGCGAGGAGCCGACCGCCGCCGAGGATCTCCGGGTGCAAGGTAGCCGCGAACTGCCCGGCGTTGCCGAATCCTTGGATGGCGTAACTAGCGTTCTTGAGGTTGATATTGAGGGCCTTGGCCGCTTCACGGACGATGTAGATGCCGCCGCGAGCGGTGGCGTCCCCCCGGCCTTCCGAGCCGCCGACGGGAAGCGGCTTACCCGTGATCACGCCGGGATGGGAGTAGCCCATAATGACCTCGAACTCGTCCATCATCCAAGCCATGATCTGCGGCGTGGTGTAGACGTCCGGCGCGGGCACGTCGCGATGGACGCCGAGTTCGCGTCCGACGGCGCGGATGTAGCCGCGGGCGAGCCGCTCCTTCTCACCGTTGGACATCTCCTTGGGGTTGCAGACGATGCCGCCCTTGCCGCCGCCTAGAGGGATGTCCACCACGGCGGTCTTCCAGGTCATCCACGCGGCGAGGGCGCGGACCGTGTCGACGGTTTCTTCCGGATGCCAGCGGATGCCGCCTTTGGTGGGGCCGCGGGCGTTGTTGTACTGCACGCGAAAGCCCTTGAAGATCCGCGTCGCGCCGTTGTCCATCTTCACGGGGATCGTGAAATGGTATTCACGCATCGGCCAACGGAGCAGTTCGTGCGTGGCGGCGTCCAAACCGAGCCGCTTGGCGGCCTCGTCGAGTTGCTGCTGGGCAATCGCAAACGGGTTCAACGTTGACATCTCCTAAGACTCCTCGAACAAAACTCCCCTGGGTGGGCCGAACCCACCCGATCCTCCACATCCGCCGTCTTGAATCCATGCAGCAAGCGGTGTGCCACAACCAGCGGTACAATTCGACAGCCCACCGTCGAAGACCGAGCATTGTAGCGATCGGTCCGGCGACATGCGAGGCGCGGCTGCATAAACTCGTCCGGACGGAGTGAATCCGCCAAGATGATGCAAAGTCGAAGAGGTGGGTGCCCCACCGCTTGCGGTGGGGGACTGATGTTCAGCTCCGTGATCGTCCCATGAATGTCCGGAGGAGCGGTTGCCCTGGTCTGCAGAGTCGGTCCCCCAGCCCAAGGGCTGGGGCACCCAAGCGGAAGGCGGCTGCGCATCCATTCCGTCGCCGGCTGGCCGCGCATCTCGGTGTCCGGAAGAGGTTTCCACTGTCGCTGAAGAGGCGTCTCGCCCGGACACTTGTCGGGGTCAATAATCTGAGCGAGCTTGCGTTGCCGGCGCCAGGCCGGTATATTCCGCAACAGCTTGGTGCCGAACGACGCGGCGGCGCGGCCGTGGAAAGCGTCCGACCCGTTACTCCGTGATAGAAAGAGGATACCCGACATGCGTTCTCGCGCCCGAAAAGCGATCGCGGCGATGACCCTTCTGGCCGGTTCCGGGTTCGTGACCTCCGGACCGGGCACCGGCTGCAGCAGCTACGTCGGCGAATCCGCGCTGGTCGCGACGGACTGGTGTTTTATCTTCGATTGCCAAAACGGGATCCTCGGCGGCACGGTCGACCCGTGCAGCGGGATCGGCAGCGGCGATCAAACGGTCGAGGGCCAAACCCGACCGCCGTTGTTTACGGATTGCCCGACCAACCAGGGGCCGTGAACTTCAAACGTGACATGGACTCGAGTCGGACGCTGGAGCGCCAGCCGTCTCGAGGCCGAGGAAGGACAGGAACAAAACGATGATCACACGCCGAATCGGTCCGGCCTTTGTCCGACGGCTCATTCGATTCGCCCCGGTCCTTGTCAGCGGGGCGGCCATTCCCGGATTCGTCGAGGACTGCGACAATCGCCTCATCGGGTACACTCGTTACCTTGATCCCTGCGGGACCATCTTCGCCAATTGCGCTCCCGGCGACTTTGAAGTGAACCGGGCCGAGGTCGGCGACTATTGCGTCGATCCTGGGTGCACCGTCCCCGGCGCTTGCGACGACCAGCAGCCGCTGGGCACGATCACCAACGTCTGTCCGTAAGAGTCGGATCGATCCATGAGCCGCGGCCGTTCTTCGACCGCCGGATCGGACGCAGACCGCTTCCGCGCGCCTGGAGAGGTCGCAGGGCTCATTGATTTTCTCGACCCCGCTCCAGGAGATGTTCTCGGCTTTACTCGCACGAAGTCGGCTCCGACCGCCCATCAATTTTACGAGAGTCGTGCAAGCAACCACGGAGCAGGGTCGAGATCCGCAGGGCCCGACACGCCGGGCAATCCCGCCGCGCCGGGACCGCCTTCGGCCGACCGAAAACACGACGGTACGGCGAAGCCGTGGACGGCGGGTATCCGCAGATTCACGTGATCGTTCTCTCCGAAACCGGCACGCACGTCATCCTCGAGGTCTTCGTCCAGCGAGGAAAGAAGAGCGAATTCCCCCTGGCCGGTTCGTGGCTGAGGAAAGTCCCCGAAGGCTCGCTGGTGCTGTGGGACCGCGGGTTGTACGGCTAGGCCTCCTGGGTTCAAGCGTCACGCCGTGGCGCGCACGTCGTCGGTCGCGTGGCCGACCGTGTGGTCTTCCAAGTCGTTCGTACACTCCACGACGGCTCCTTCCCTTCGAGGCTCAGGGCAGGCCTGGCCACGATCTACCCCACGGGACGCGATCGGCGACACCGCACCCACGGCCTCCTCGTTCGCGTCATCGAGTACACCTTCGACGACCCCAACCGCCCCGGTCAGGGCGAGCGTCACCGGGCGGTGACGACCTGGCTCGACGCCAACACCCACTCGGCCACGGAACTCGTGGTGCTTGATCACGAGCGCTGGGAGATCGAAATCGGCAACGACGAACTGAAAACGCATCCACGGAGTCGGCTCGTCGATCTCCGCAGTCGCACACCGTGCGATGGGTTGCAGGAACTCTACGGCATCCTCCTGGCCTGCAACGCCGTGCGTGACTTCAGGCCTGAGGCCGGCCTGTCGGTGTACATCGACCCGCGACGGTTGAGCTTCCTCCATGCCGTCCGCGTCCTCCGCGAAACCGCCCCGCTGATGCGCCCCGCTCCCGCGGCCCCCTTGCCGACGCTCTATGCCGGCATGATTGCTCACCTCGCTCAGGGGTGGCTGCCGCTCCGCGACCACCGCATCAACCCCCGCGTCGTAAAAAAGAAGATGTCCAACTTCCCCAAAAAACGCGCCGAACACTGCCACGTCCAACATCCACAAACTTCGTTGGAACAGGCAGTTGTGATTCTTAAGTGAACCGTATTGGGGCTAGCCATTCAGCGGGAACGGCCTATTCGTTCCGATCCGAGTGCATGTCTCGGACGGCGCCACGTAGGAAGTCAGGCATCCTGAAATGATGCTGGTCACCACGTCCCTGGTGTTCATCGCCCTCGGCGGAGAAAACGGCGACGTGCCGGAGTCGTGGGTACGTTGCGATCCGTTGCACATCACGCGCGTTGATCCGATCCATGTGTAGACCTTGCCGAAGAGTTCAGCCTGCCCGGTCTCCCTCTCCGGCGTCCCTAACACCGAGTAACTGCGGAAGCCCCTCGACCCCGTAGAGGGCGCATACGGCTTCGTCGATGCGGTTCTCGCCCGCCTCGACCGTTCTTTCCAGCGCGATGGGCTGCCGGTCGGAGAGCCCCTGGTCGCGGAGCTTCACTTGGGCGGCGATGTGAGGATGATTGAGCGAGGCGAGGACCTTGGCCTCGCGCTGAAACCGGGCCACCCGTTCCGCATCGCGCGCGAACGCCTCCGGCAAGACTTTGATCGCTACCTCGCGATCCAGGCGGGTGTCCCGCGCGCGATAGACCTCCCCCATCCCGCCTGCGCCGAGCGGGGCAAGGATTTCGTACGGTCCCAGACGCATTCCGGGCTGGAGATTCATCGCTTACGGAACTCCTCGAACCA
>CAYQZH010000290.1:0-5279 GCA_964421865.1 uncultured Phycisphaera sp.
ACGTGCGCGAGCTGACGATGCGGTCGCTGAAGGGGACCATCAACCAGTTCAAGGAGGAGATCGCGCGCTACGAGGCGCATCACGCCTTGCAGCGCGAGACGGCGCGCTCATGATCCAGGGCAGGTGCTCGCACCTGCATTTGCCATTCGCGGTTCGCGCACGTGAAGGGTAGTCGGGCGGGTCTCTGACCTGCCGCCGCACGATGATGGTGAAGGCAGGTCCCAAGGACCTGCCCCACCAGGCTTTCTTGGAAAGGGGATGTCGGTGATTCCTGTATCAGCGTACCAATTTGTCGTACTTTGCGCGGTTCTTGGCGGCGGCGTTGGGGCCATTGCCGTCGTACCCGGTGACCTTGATGACGACGGGGATGTTGATTCGCACGATCATCAAATCTTCGCTACATGCATGGCAGGTCCTGGAGAAGGGAGACCGTACCCTTGTCTGAGTGCGGCGTTTCAGGCGGCCGACCTCAACAAAGACGGCGATGTCGACCTTGAGGATTTCGCCGCCTTCGACCGTGCGATGTCTCCAGTTTGCACTTCTCCTTTCGATTGCCCCACCCCGCCGTTTTTTTGCAATGCCGAACACCGCTGCGGCGAAGGGCGTGTGACCGTTGCGTTCAGAAACAATGCTGAAGTCGATGAGCTTCTTGTGGGCTGGCTCGAAAGTCCCACGGGCGGCGATCTCGACTTGACCGAAGCAGAACGCGCGTCGCTTCGGCCGCGCGTGCGGTTTTCCGTTAAGGCAACGACGCTGGATGGCACGTCCAAAGAGACATTTGTCGACGGTAGTTCGCGCTTGATCGACCAACATTTCGATTCCCAGGTGTTCCCCGACCTGGTTGGGAATGATCGGGACCTATGGCGAGTGCCCTGCGACGTAGCCCGGATCGAAGTTGATTTGGAGGAAGCCATCGACGTCTTCGTGCCCGCGCCGTTACGAGAGTACCAGCTTGAAGAGCGCAATGGAGTCTTCCTTTTCGTGCTCCGACGACGCACGGAGCCACAATTTCGCCCGTTGGAGGTCGACTTGGTTGACGAGGATGGCAACGTAATTTTACGGCGGAACATCGGGATTCGAGATCTCCCGGGCCCGGTTTCAGATCCAAGGTGTGGTTCCTATATCACCGTCACGTTGGAGGGAGTCTTGTCCGTTCCATTTCTAGCTCCCGTTAGCAACGCGCCGAGCTACGATATCGACGACGCCGCAACAGCGGGGCTAATCGGCGGGCGCTACGAATTCCGGGTTACCGTTGAATAGAGTTGCCGACGAGGCCTTGTAGGGCAGTTCCGTAGGGTCCGCTGTGCGGACCATTTTGTTTTCACCATCCCACGTCGTGGCACCATCGATCGGCGGTTGTGGCACCACGGGATGGTCCGCGGAGCGGACCCTACCGGACTCCAACGCAACGCTCGGATCGCTACTGCCAACTCCAATCACCTCGGCGATGCGCGCACCACTAACCGTCGACCCTAACCCCCGTCGCCGGTGTATTGGAGGGCCGTCGCCAGCTCTTCAATCTTGAGCACTCGCGCGGCGAGATAATAGACCGCCAGGCCCGCGCCGACGAGGATGGCGAGCTCGAACACCGACCTTCCGACGAGTCGATGAATCGACAGCGCCGGCGCCGTCAGAATCCATAGCACGACGGCCATCACTCCCGTCGCCAGGACCGTCCGCGTCAGCCCAAGGCCCAGGCGAACGCAGCCGATTTCCGGCAGCACGCGTCTGAGTCTGACGAGCAACCAGATGACTTGCACGGTCGCGCTCACTGACGTGGACAGGGCCAGCCCCCGCTCCTCCATCGAGAACACAAGCGTGAGATTGAGGATGAAATTCAGCGCGACCATGTACACCGCCACCCGAGCCGGCGTTCTGCTTTCCTGGAGGGCATAAAAGGTACGAATGACGATGTGTTGGGCGAAGTACGCGGCGAGGCCGAGGCTGTAGTAAACGAGAGTCGAGGCGACCCGCTGCGTGTCCGACGCGTCGAACTCCCCCCGTTGATACAGCGTGGCCACCAGCGGATGGGCCACAAAGATCAGCCCGATCGACGACGGCAGGGCGAGGAACAGGCTCATGCGGATCCCGCGTTCAAAGACGTCGGCCATGCCGACGCGATCGCCCTCGGCGGCCTTGCTCGAAAGTACGGGAAAGATCGCCGTCGCCAGCGATATCCCGAACACTCCCAACGGCAGTTGATACAGGAACTGGGCATATCCCAACACCGCCGGTCCCACGCGCTCGCCGCCCTCACGGATGAACAGATAGGCGATCACGCTGTCCATGAGCGTGTTGATTTGCACCGCCGAGAGTCCCAACGCCATCGGCGCCATCAGCGCAAAGACGCGACGAAGCTGGGGATCGCGCCACGTGCCCCCGAACGTGGGGAAAAATGACGCCCGGCGAAGGGCGACGCCGGTGATCCCGACCTGGATCACGCCCGCCAGCAGCACCCCGCCGCACACGAGATACATCAACGACGCCTGAGTCAGCCCGCCGAGGAGCGCTCCACCCACCAACGCGACGATCATCACGACGTTGAGGATGGTCGGCGCTGCGGCCGGCACCGCGAAGTGTTGACGAACGTTGAGCACCCCGCTGGCGACGGCGGCCGTGCAGATCAACGCCATATAGGGCATGAGCACCGCCGTCAGCCGCAACGCGAGGTCGTCATGGAACGTCCGCCACACCGCAATGACGATCTCAATGCCGACCACCGCGAGTCCCAGCACCGTCGCCAGCAGGGTGAGGATGGTTCCGACGAAGCGGCGTGATTCTTCCTCACCCCGTTGTTGGACGCTCTCGGTCAGCACCGGGATCATCGCTGAGGAAAGCGCCCCTTCGCCGAACAACCGGCGGGCGAGGTTCGGCGCCTGAAAGGCGATGCGGAAGGCCGAGAGCAGTTCGCTGGTGCTGAAGTAATAGCTGAAGATGGACTCGCGAACCAAGCCGAGCAGCCGGGAGGCCAAGGTGAGCGCCGCGATCAGCCACGCGGAGGGTACGAATCGACCCGACGTCGCCATCCCCCGCACGATAGGATGCGCCGAGCACGGTGACAAGCCGCCCTGACCGCCGAAAACGCCGAGAACGGCGGCGAATCCCCCCCCGCCCGGTTCGCGCGGATTCGGCATTTTGCCGATTGACAAACCCGTGGTAGAACGTACGAATCCTACGGTTCGCCGTAGGCGAGCGTGGCTTGTTCTAATACGGAGATTCGCCCGATGTCCCATATTGTCGCTGAGCCGTGCATCAAATGTAAGTACACCGACTGCGTCGCGGTTTGCCCCGTGGATTGCTTCCATGAAGGGGCCAACATGCTGGTGATCGACCCCGACGTGTGCATCGACTGCGGACTTTGCCCGCCGGAATGCCCCGTGACGGCGATCTTCGCCGAGGAAGATCTTCCCGAAAAATGGAAGGACTTCGTGGCGATCAACACCAAGTTCTCGCCCCTGTGGCCGGTCATCGACGCGCAGAAGGAGCCCCTCCCCACCGCTGACGAAATGGCCAAGGTCGAGGCTAAGCTCGACCAGATCGACCCCGCCCCGTTCGCGGGTTGAGTGATCGTCCGCGACGGATGGACCGCCGGTCGCGTTCGTGATTTGTAATTCGTAACTCGTAATTCGCGTTAGCGCGCAGCGGTTTTGAGTCGCGCCCGCTTGGCGGCGAGGTTCGCAAGCAGTTCATCAAAGGACTTGGCGAACGCGTTGACGCCCTCGATCGTGAGTTGATCCGTGACGGCCTTGAGGTCGATATCGACTTCCGCCAACCCCGCGAGCGCCGCCCGAGCGCCCTCCAGGTCGCGGTCGATCGTCACTTCGCTTCGCCCGTGGTCGAGCGTCGATGCAAGCGTCTCCGGCGGCATGGTGTTGACCGTATCCGGGCCGACCAGATCGTCCACGTATTTCGTGTCGGGATACGCGGGATTCTTGGTGCTCGTGCTGGCCCACAAGGGACGCTGCACGCGGGCCCCGCGTGCGGCCAACGCCCCGAACTCGCCCGCTCGATCGAAGACCTCGGTAAACCGGGCGTAGGCGAGCTTCGCGTTGGCCACCGCCGCCGTGCCGAGTAGGCCCTCGACGCTCGCGCGTGTGTTACGTTTCTCTTCGAGCAGTTTGTCGACTAACGTGTCGACGCGGCTCACGAAGAACGACGCGACCGACGCGACTCGCGATAGGTCTCCGCCGACTGCGTCGTAGCGCTTCAACCCGTCGATGTACGCCCGCATCACCTTGCGATACATCGCCAACGAGAAGATGAGCGTCACGTTGACGTTGATCCCTTCGCCGATCAGCGTCTCGACGGCCGGGATTCCGACCTCGGTCGCGGGCACCTTGATGAAAACGTTGGGCCGATCCAACTCCGCGAACAAACGCCGCGCCTCGGCGATGGTCGCCTCGGTGTCGTAGGCGAGTTTCGGGTTGACCTCCAGGCTGACGTATCCGTCGATGCCGTTCATCCGTTCGTACACCGGCCGGAGGAGGTCCGCCGCGTCGGCGATATCGGGCAGCACCAGCCGCTCGTACGTCGAAACCACGTCCAAGTCCTCGTCCGACCGGCTTTGCAGCAGGTCGTCGTAGTCGCCGCCGCCGGTGATCGCCTTCATGAAGATCGTCGGGTTCGAAGTGATCCCCACGACTCCGAGGTCGATCAACCGTCCCAACTCGCCCGAGTCGATCATTTTGCGACTGAGGTTGTCGCACCAGACCGACTGACCGAGAGAATGCAGTTTTTGAATCGTGTTTATGCCCACTCCACTCTCCGCAATGCAGACTACGTTGATTATAACTCTCCGGGGGAAAATACCACTCCGTGGTCCGAAGCGTGTGGTTTGTAATTAGTAATTAGTAATTCCTAATTCTCGTCTTATTTCTTCGTCCATTGATCCAGCCATCCGATCACCGTTTCGTGCCACAGGATGCTATTCGCCGGTTTCAGAACCCAGTGATTCTCGTCTGGGAAATGGAGTAGCTTGCTGGGTATTCCTCGGCGCTGCAAGGCCGTAAATGTCGACATTCCGTGGGTATCCACGACTCGGTAGTCCAGTGCCCCGTGAATCACCAGCATCGGCGTTTTCCAGTTCTTGACAAAGTTAATGGGATTCTGTCTGTCGTAGTGTTGCGGATTCTCCCACGGCGTTCCCGAATGGTCCCATTCGGGGAACCATAGTTCCTCGGTGTCGAAATAGGCCATCTGTTCATCGAAATTGCCGTCGTGGCACACGAGGCAGCGGAACCGATCTGGCCAATTCCCGGCGATCCAGTTAATCATGTACC
>CAYQZH010000291.1:0-5215 GCA_964421865.1 uncultured Phycisphaera sp.
GCGATCGCCGACGCCGGCAGCGCGATCGGGCGGGCGATGAACCTTAGCGAGACGGCGACCGAAACCGTGGACTGCGCCGACCTCGTGGCCTTCGAGCTGCGCGAGGCGCTGGACGCCCTCGGCGCCGTTACCGGGGAAGTGACGACCGACGATCTCCTCAGCCGCGTCTTCGCCAACTTCTGCATCGGGAAGTGAGATCGACCTTGGCGAAGAACGATTGGTCGGGATTCCACATGCGGCTTGCGCCGCCCGCAAGGGGCGACACTATACACGAACGCAAGGTGAGCTATTTGCAGGACATCTGCGCGAAGGCGTCGGCCATTCGCTTATCCATCTCCTTCGGGGTCAAATCCTCCTTGTGGGTGGCGATCGACCACTCGTGCCCGAAGGGGTCCTTGAGCTTCCCGAACCGGTCGCCCCAGAACATATCGCTCACCGGCATGGTCGCCTGCGCCCCGGCGGCGACGGCTTTATTGTAGGAGGCGTCCACGTCCTCAACATAGAGGTGGATCGTCACCGGCGATCCGTTGTACGCCTGCGGCGACTTGCATCCCATGTCCGGGAACTCCTCGGCCAGGTACACGTGCGAGTCGCCGATCTGGATTTCGGCGTGCATGAGTTTGCCGCCCGGACCGGGGCAGCGGCCCAGTTCCGTGGCCCCGAACGCCTTCTTGTAGAAGTCGATCGCCTTGTCCGCCCCGCGGACGATCAAATGAGGTGTCACCGTGTGACATCCATCGGGAATGGGTTTCACATTACCGGCCATCGTTTGCTCCTTTCTTGGTTGCTTCGGTCTCTGCCTGTGCCTCGCGAGCGCGTTGCACGGCGATCCAATCCAACGGACCGTTCACGAAACGGTCCTTCAGCCGACCCAGCACGACGGGCCAAGCCTCGGTGAAATAGTGATGAACTTCCTCCCAACCCTTGCCTTCTCCGAACCCGAGGTGCGTCAGTGTAACCCGCGTCCCGGATTTGTCCAAATCATAAAGTTGTACGACGACCACGGTCAGCTCCTTGCGGATTTCAGGCCATTGGGGCGGGGCGCTCCAGGTAAACGACAACATCTCCATGGGACGATAGGTCAGTATAGTACATCCTTCGCTGCCCTGAAGACCCTTCGGCGCTTCAGGCCCCAAGAGCATCTCATAGGGGCCTCCCGGTCGCAACTCCAGGTTCGCCGCCGGGGCAAAGAACGTCGATACGCCCGCCGTCGTCGTCCATGCGTCCCAGACGTCCTTCAACGACGCTGGAACGACGATCTCCTTTTCGATTCGCGTCACAGGCATGGTATGAGCCTCCCCGCCGGCGGGATTGTCGCTCCGTGTCCCCAATACGTTGACCTTCGGCGCGGCATCCGCGGTTCCCGGTTCGCCATCGTCGCGCGCGAATTTCGCCCGCAGTTTCTCCACCGTCCACGCGTTGCCTTTGTCAAAGTGCTCGCGCATTCTCTTCGACTCGTCGTCATCGCCGAAACCCATACTGGTGACCGTGACCCGCGTACGGTCCACGCCCAGGTCCTCGAAGCGGACCACCGTCCACATGCTCCCGATCGCGGCTTTGAAGGGAAAACCTTCCGGCGGTTTGGTCGCCTTCAGTGAGATCATCCGCAGCGGTTCGAGGCTCAGGATCGTGTTCTGGATGGTGTTTGCATCGGCAGGGTGGCACTGTCGACCCCATCTGTGCCACTGCTCTTGAGCAGTGCGATGGCGTCGCCGGTTTGACGCTTCAATCAGCTTCCTCTTCGACGCAAAGTCGGCCTTGATTTTCCGTTGGGCGTCTCAACGGCGGCGATGTGCAGGAAAGGAACGATGACCCGGCGGTCGGAATTGGGTTGGGCGATGAAGAGGCCGCTCTTGAGCAGGGCCGCCAGCGCGCTATCTCGGATTTCGTAGTGGTCCCCGCTGGTCAGACGAATGATGAACGGCTGAAAAGGTTGCTGGTGCAGCAAATCCTGAATCTCCTGACGAATCATCGTCGTTACGCCTCCTCATCCCGTCGTCTTCTTCGAGCTATGCTCCCTTCGCGTTGATCCCCCTCGTTCCCGCTCCCTGACGGTCGCGGCTCAGATCCTCATTTCGGTCATTCGACAATCGACATTCGACAATCGTCAATCCAACAGGAACTTCGTCGGTGTCTCCAGGTAGCTCTTGATCTCGCTGGTGAAGCGTGCGGCGTTGGCCCCGTCGGTGGCGCGGTGGTCGAACGAGAGATTGAGTGGGAGCATCAGCGCTTCGGCCAACTGACCGTCGCGGAGTACCGGCACCTTGCGCGATCGGCCCAGTCCGAGGATCGCGACCTCGGGGTAGTTGATGATCGGCGTGCTGAACGTCCCGCCCAAGGCCCCGACGTTGGTGATCGTGAACGTCCCGCCGCGCAGGTCCTCCACGGCGAACTGGTTTAAGCGGACACGGTCGGCGATGGTGCGAAGGGCGGCGGCGATCCCGCGGAGCGTCAACCGATCGGCGTCGCGGATCACCGGCACAATCAGGCCGCGCTCGGTATCCACGGCGATGCCGATGTTGACGTAATCCTTGTAGATCCTCTGCCAGCCTTCGTGGTCGAAGCTGGCGTTGAAGACGGGATGTTTGCGGAGGGCCAGGCACGTCGCCCGGACCAGGAAGGACATGAAGGTCAGCTTGGGGTCGCCGTGGGTGGTCTCGTTAAGGTTGCGGCGTACGCGATCCAGTTCCGTAATGTCGGCCTCATCGCCATGCGTCACATGAACGGCGGTGAAGGCCGAGCGCGACATCTGCGTCGCGATCGTCTTGCGAATCTGGTTGAGCGGCTCGCGGCGGACCTTGCCGTACTTGTCCACGTCGGCGATTCCGGGAAGCGGGGGAGCGGGCAGCAAGGGATGCCCGGCCGGCGCTAGGGCCGGCGCACCGCCCTTCGCGCGTTCGACGTCTTCCTTGGTGACACGGCCGCCGGGGCCGGTGCCGGCGAGCGAGTCAATATCGACGCCCAGCTCGCGGGCCAGCTTGCGTATCGCCGGTGCGGCCGCGGCGACGGTTTTGCCGCGCGACCGCGCGGGGGACGTCTGCGGTGCGGGCAGGGTCCGGTCGTCCGCCGAAGGCGGACTCCCGGCTCGGATCGCGCCTCCGGCAATCGCCGGTGGCGCGGGTGTCGCCGCGGCGGCGGCCTTGGGCGGCGACTTGGCGGCGGCGCCGTCGGCGTCGTCGAAGGTGACGATCACCGCGCCGACGTTCACGGTGTCGCCTTCCTTCACGTGCACGTCCTTGGCGATTCCGGCGTAGGGTGAGGGAATCTCCACGGCCGCCTTGTCGGTCTCCACCTCCATCAGGTACTGGTCGAGGGCCACCCGATCGCCGGGCTTGATCAACACGCGAATGATCTGGGCTTCGCTGATCCCCTCGCCTAAATCCGGTAGGATGAACTGTCTAGGCATAAACGTGCTCCGCAGGAATGCGGAATGCGGAATTAGGAATGCTGAATAGAGTGATCATTATGATTCGGTTCATTCCGCATTCCGAATTCAGCATTCGCCATTTCAAAACGCCAACACTTCCCTAGCCGCGTGGGCGATCCGCTCCGGATTGGGCAGATAGGCCCGCTCGCGCGCGAAATACGGGAACTGGACATCAAACCCTGTAACCCGTCGGATCGGGGCCTCCAGGTGCATGAGCGAGTTTTCGACGATCCGGGCGACGACCTCGGCCCCGATGCCACACGTCCGCGGACCTTCGTGGATCACCACCGCGCGGCCCGTTTTCTCAACCGAAGCGGTGATCGTTTCCGTGTCCATCGGTGAAACGGTCAGCAGGTCCACCACTTCGATGGAGGCACGGTCGGTCTCGCCGAGCTCTTCAGCCGCCTCAAGCGTCGGACGCATCATCGCTCCGTACGAAATCAAGGTGAGGTCGGTTCCCCGGCGGACGACTTGGGCCTTGCCGAGGGGCATGGTCTCCGGCTCGTCAGGGACTTCCTCCTTGAACTTACGGTAGATTTCCTTGGGTTCAAAGAAGATCACCGGATCGGGGTTCCAGATCGAGGCGAGCAGCAGGGCACGGGCGTTCCGCGGGCCGGAGGGGATGACCATTTGGATGCCCGGCGTGTGAGCATAATACGCTTCGCGGCTTTCGCTATGGTGCTCGACGGCGCGGATGCCGCCGCCGTAGGGCATTCGGATGACCATTTGTAACCCGAACCGGCCCCGAGTGCGGTTGCGGAAGCGCGACACGTGCTGTTCGACCTGGTGGAAGGCCTGGTAGAAGAAGCCGGAGAACTGCATCTCGGCGACGGGGATCAGACCGTAGATGGCCATCCCGATCGCCCCGCCCGCGATGGCCCCCTCGGCCAGCGGCGTATCAATAACCCGGTTTTCGCCGTAACGCTTCAGCAGGTCGGCCGTGACGCGAAAGACCCCTTCGTCCTTGCCGATGTCCTGACCGAGGAGCACCACACGATCGTCGGCGCGCAGGGCCTCGTCGAGCGCCCGATTCACCGCTGAAACCATGTTAAGTTGGGCCACCACTATTCTCTCAATCCGACCGCCGCCGTGCTCTGCCGGGAACTGTACCGGATTCGAAGGCCACGGAAAAGTGCCGCTACGCGACCGCAGCAGGGTAGGGCAGGTGCTCGCACCTGCCTTTACCATTTGCCGCTTGTGCACATGGCGCATAGTTTGCGGCCATGCCCACGTATGTCCGCTGGCGAGAGCAGGGAGCCGCTTACTTCTTCACCGTCGTCACGTATCGCAGGCAGCGCATCCTGACCGGCGACATGTCGCGGCGAATCCTTCGACGTTCGTTCGCCTTCGTCCTCCTGCCGGACCTCCGTCACTGCATCCAGGCCCCAAGGGGCCGTGGAATGTAGCTACGGGTGTAGCGCAGCGCAACCCGCGGTAAGGTGTCGCCCATCGGCCAAGCCCGCCCCGGATGGGGCGGAGGCATGCTGCGGACCACCAGCCGAGCGTTCGTGAAGGGTGCCACTGGCGGCTTGTCCGCCAGTGCGGTAGCAGGCAGAGCGCGGTTATTTGATGGGACGCTTATTACTTCCGGCATCGCGATTACATCCACCTCAATCCGGTTCGGCACGGGGATGTGGCGCGCCCGGAGGACCGGCTGGGGTCGAGCTTCCATCGGCACGTGCGAATGGGTTGGCTCGACGGGGGAGTGCTACGCTTAGTTGAAATTTAAGACGAACGGCCCCATGAATGATGGTTGTTCAAGGTCCATCCAGCCATGCCCTGAGCCTC
>CAYQZH010000292.1:0-5174 GCA_964421865.1 uncultured Phycisphaera sp.
GGGTGTGAGCGGTCCGGCGCACACCTTGCCCGCCGTCTCCGCCACCCAGTCCGTCTCGTAGTACGGGGTGCACTGCAGCCGCGCCACACGGTATTTGCCCCAGGTCGGTTGCTCCTGGGCTTCGAGGAACATCGCCGGCCTGCCCACCCAGCGGGCGCAACCGCCTTCCCCGCTTGCGTTCGCTGGAGACTCCCCGGTGCACGCGAAGAGGAGTGGCGTAGGAGTGCCACCACAATGACCATCGTGCGCCGGGTCACCATTGCCCGGGCAAACCGCATTGTTACAGAGGCAATCCGCGTCGGGGCCCAAGGGGTCGGGGGGTACCTTCAACGGGTCGCAGGGGTGGTTGTTATAGTTCGGTTTTAGCGTCGCACCCGAACAGATCCCGTTGCTGTTGGTGTCGAACTTGGCGAAGTTTTGCGGCACCGTAAGCCCCGGCGGGTCGGGCAGTGCCGTCGTCGCCGGATTGTTCCTGGGGTCGGGGTGCTGCAACTCGACCAACTCCACCTTGATGGCGTTTGGCGCTCCCAGGACGGGTGGCACGTGGTCGGTCACCTTGAACCTGAGGGACCGAGTGGTGCGATCCGTGCTTGTCGGGCCTGCATCCCACTCGATGACGCCTGCGTCCTGACCCGTAGTCGCCGCCGGAGACCAGAATCCGCCGGTGAGTTTGTAGGTTCCGCCCGCGAGGTTTCCGGCGTCGGGTTGCCCGATGGTTCCACCAAGTCGATACGTGCCGCCGGTGAGGAAGGTTCCCCCGCCGGAGTCGATGGTGCTCTTCTTGATGTTGTATCCGCCGCCGGATTGGGCGAAGGCAATGCTCGCTGAGGCGAGCATCAGGCACGTAGGCACGAAGGCAAGGAGCCACGAAGGGGCGCGACGATTGCCGATTGCCGATTGTCGATTCCTTCGAGGCTCAGGACAAGTGTCGATTGCCGATTGCCAAACCGGCGTAACGACCGTCAACCGAGCCGGGAACGTCAGCGCTCCGAGAATACGCCCGGCAGCGACGGTGCGGGTGAGGGTGCTTCGGGAATCTTTGGACCCTGTTTGATTCTTCCGCCTCAAGGACCTTGCCGGTTGCGGCGTCGTCTTGCTATACTCCAAGCGTGAGGAACGGACACTCAAAACAAGCGGGGTATGTCCTGCCGCTGCACGTCGAGCAGGTAGAGGACGGACGTTTCCTGGGACGTAGCCCGAAACTGCCCGGCCTGAACGTGCAGGGCGATTCGATCGCGGAGGTGGTTCGGCTGGCGCCAAAGGTGGCGAGGTCGCTGCTGGCGGCCATGCGGGCCAAGGGTGTGCCGCCGCCGCGCGGCTTGGCCGCGGCCAAGTCTCCCCTGCGCGTACAGGTCCTGGTCGGGGCATGACGTATCGCGCGCTCTCGAAGAAGTTGCGCCGTCTGGGATGCGAATTTGTACGCCCTGCGGCCGGCCCGCACGAAATCTGGTGGCGACCGGCCAACAAACGCTTCACGAGCCCATTGCCTGCGGCGACGGTTTCGGCTAGAGTTGAACACGGCGGGAGGCGTATGGCATGCACGTGATGAAAGGCACTTTCGACGGGGAGAAGGTTGTTATCCCCGACGTTCGCGGTTTGCCTCCGGGCGAGGTCATCGTCGTTTTCGAGAATGGGGCAGACCGGGACGGAGAGCGCCAAGCCTGGGCGCGGATTCAGGAAGCCGCCCTGGCGAAGGCCTGGACGAACGACGAGGACTCGGTCTATGACACCCTTTGAACCGGGTGACGTTGTTCTGGTCCGGTTCCCGTTCACTGATGCAACGACCTTCAAGAAACGGCCCGCTTTGATCGTCAGCCCGGGCGACTTCCGTCGTCGGTACGGCGACGTCGTCGTGCTCGCCCTCACCAGCCAACCGCAACCCGATGCGGAGCTTGCCCTGAAGGATTGGCGAATCGCCGGCCTGCCCAAGGCGACTTGGCTCAAACCTCTCCTCGCCACGCTCTCCGCCACCGTCGTCGAGCGCCATGTGGGCACGCTTTCTCCCGCCGATCTTCCACGGGTTTCTTCGGCTCTGCGTCGGCTCATCGCCCCCATCTTTGGATCATGACCCTCCGTACCTTCGTGCCTCCCTGCCTGTGTCCCTCCGTGCCTTTTCGTTCCAATCGACAATCGAAAATCGACAATCGAAAATCCGCGTCTCATTGCCCACCTCCGTTCTGCTTGCTCAGTGCATTCACTATCTCTTTGAGCTCGGAAATCTCGGATTTGAGATTTGAGATTTCAGAACCAAGTTCTTCGACCTCGCAGTTTTTCTCCTGCACGATCTCGTACAATCCCTGGATGGCCGCGAGGGCCACGCCGGCGGTGTCCAGCGGAGCCAGGTGTTTCTCATCCTCTCCGGTGCCAAAGGCAGCGTGGAAGTCCTGGGCCGTCGGCCCGATGTGCCGGGCGGAAGCTCTTTGAACCTTGAAGTTCCATCGAGTGATGGGCATGCCGGTCAGGCGTTCCAATACGACCCGGGCGTCCAAAGGCTCGAAGTTTTCTTTGGCCTCGCGGTCCGATAAGTCTGTCCATGTGCCGCCCGTACTGAGATAGCCTCCAGTGGATGTGTTGATGAACCGGCCCGCGGGAATGCTCGGTGCGGAAGTGATCCCGAACCACATCCCACCACTGGCCCGGACGAGGAACTGGTTTGTCCCGCTGGATATGAAGTCCGCGGGCATGTTGTCGGCCCAGACGAAGGTGCCCTGGTCGTTCCTGCGCACCTTGGCCTGTCTCCCCGCCGCAAAGCTCACGTCCCCGCCGGCTTCGTTAAAATACCCCCCGGGCACGGTCGACCAGTGGCCGCTGGCGGTGTTGCTCAGCCCGCCGCCGACGGTGGACTCCTGTCCGCTGGCGATGTTGGTGTTGCCGCCGCCGACGGTCGAGTAGGTCCCGATGGCGCGGTTCGTGTGCCCGCCGCCGACGGTGGACATGTACTCGCTGGCGGTGTTGTAAGCCCCGCCGCCGACGGTGGCGTGCTTTCCCCCAGCGGTGTTCGGGTTGCCGCTAAAACCCCCGCCGCCGATCGTCGCGCCCCACATTCCCGGCGTAACCGTGTTGCCGCTGTACCCGCCGATGAGGTTGGGGCTGATCGCGTTGTCCTCAAGTCGCAGGGCCCGCCCCGCCGCCGTGCGAAGGTCCAGGCTGGCCGAGGATGCAATGTTTTCGCTCCCCGCAGTGCCGGTGATGGTGATCGAGCTGCCGCTTTTGATTGTCCCGCTGGCGAGGATATTCCCGGCCACGTCCAGCGCGCCCGTTGCGGGAGTGTTCTTGTTGATGCCCACGCCGCCCGCGGCGCGGATGAGGAACTGATTCGGCCCGCTGGAGGTGAAGTCCGGCCCCGTGCTGTCGCCCCAGACGAACGTTCCTTGGTCGCCAGTGGTACCAGAGCCAACCTGGGCGGCCGTACGCACCTTGGCCTGTCTCCCCGCCGCAAAGCTCATGTCCCCGCCGGCTTCGTTCGAATACCCCCCGGGCACGGTGGCAAAGGCCCCGCTAGCGGCGTTGATGACCCCGCCGCCGACGGTGGAGAGCTGGCCGCTCGCGGTGTTCCCGTATCCGCCGCTGACGGTGGAGGAGTCGACGGTGGCGTTGTTCCCGCTGCCGCCGCCGACGGTGGAACTGAGCCCGCTGGCGGTGTTGTAGTCCCCGCCGCCGACGGTGGAACTGTCATTGCTTGCGGTGTTTCTCGAACCTCCGCCGATGGTCCCATAGTCGCCCGAGACGCGATTACCGGGGGATTCATCGCTGCAGATGCCGGGCGGAGCACAAACGGAATTGTCCGGTTCACACCTGCCGCCAAAACATTCGTAGTCGAAGGAACAAGGAATGCCCGGTGGAACCCCCTGTCCGACGCAGAATGTACACGGCATACCCAAGCTGGTGCCGTCGTTGCATACGAAAAAACCCATTGCGCGTGATCCACCTCCGCCGATGGTCGCCGCGAGAGCGGACGCGACGTTTCCGACCCCGCCGCCGACCGTTCCAAAGGAGTCGGTCACCTGGTTGGGGCGCGTAACGTCACCCCCGCCGCCGATCGTCCCGCCCACCGCTCCTGCCGTGACCGTATTGCCGGAGTAGCCGCCGATGAGGTTGGGACTGAACCCGTTCTGCTGGGTGTACAAGCCCGGCAGGGCCAGGGCGTGCGGGGCGGGGGTCAGCTCCACGCGTGGATTGAGCAGAACGAAGACGGGATCGCCAGGGCACTGCACCTCGATCGCCAGCCAGCGGGCCGTGCCGTCGATGGCATCCACGTCAAAGTCGACGGTAGCGGTAAAGACGCCGCCGGGGGCCGGGACGGCCAAGACGGTCTGCGGCGACGATCCCTTCTGATTGCCGCCCGCGGCCGCGTCCCACAGTCCGAAGCGAAAGTCGCACGTGTCCGTCACCGGCGCGGGCGGGCTTCCTTTCTCCAGGAACCCCTGATAGGTAAAGGCCGTTCCCATGTCGGCCCCCAAGGCTACATGCGCCGCTAAGAGGGCGGCGCCTACGATATAGAGCGGCTTGCTAACCGCTCCATGACCCTTGACGCTTCGCGTAAAGGGCAGGCTGTCGCGGTACTGATTCTTCATGGCTTTTCTCCCTTTTGTGTCCCATCAAAACTTTCGGCGTCACCCACGACGGGTGAGGCTACATTGAGGTGTTGGCGAGTTTCCCAAAGCGCCTCCAGACGAGCGAGGCGCGACGCTGTTCCTTTTAGTCCCGTAGGGACGCAAGATCGTAGCCCAAGGCGCAAGCCCTGGGGACACGAACGCCCCGCGGTGAATAAGCCCCGGAGGGGCGAAAGAACCTTGAACGTGCCGCCCCTAGGGGGCTGGTGACACGTTGTGGCACCGCTTTCCCAGGGCTTACGCCCTGGGCTATTTTCGATCGCCCCTACGGGGCTGTCGCTCGTGCCGGAGCCTGCCCTGGAAGGGTACCTTCGTGGCTTAGTGCCGGAGCCTGCCCTGGAAGGGTGCCTTCGTGCCTGTCCCTTCATCTCCCACCCCCGTTCTGCTGCGCGGCCAGCGCTTTCACGAGTGTTTTGAGATCAGCCATCTGACATTCGAGATTTGAGATTTCAGAGCCGAGTTCCTCGATCTTGCAATCCTTCTCCCGCACGATCTCGTACAACCCCTGAATGGCCGCCAGGGCCACGCCGTCGGCGTCGATGGTGGTGATGCGGGTTTCCT
>CAYQZH010000293.1:0-5151 GCA_964421865.1 uncultured Phycisphaera sp.
CCCCGGCGGAGGGGAATGAAGGAAGGAGGGGGAGCGTGAGGGGGAACCTGGGAACTCTGGTTCCCCCCTCACACAAACTGCTGAAACCATCCGTTACTCAACGATGCAGAATGTCACACTTGCCATGAAACAGTACAACCTCCCTTAACTTCGCGGGACTTGCGCAAGCCGCCTTTTGCGAACGGGGCCCCGTTTATGCTTGGAAAAACATGCCGATTTCGTGGCCCGGCCCTTGTCTGAACCACGTGAACGCAGCTATGAATCCCCAAGGGGGGGTGCAGTTCAACCGTCCGCGGCGTCGCATGGGCATTCTGAGCATCAGGCGTGCGCTCGTCCAACGCGGTTCGACCGTAAGTGCTCCCTCGGGAAACCAGCGGAATCGGTGCCAGCACGTCGTCACCCGATTCCGACGGGCATCGACGGATCAGACGAATGGATGACGCGATCACCAAACGGCCGTAGGACGGCAGGGAGTCACAATGACGCTTCGATATCGACTTCGATTTCGCATCGGCGCCGCCGCGCTGGTCGGCGCCCTCACGTTGCAGGCGACGGGATGCGGCAATCCTTTCCTTGGCTTGCAAGACTATCAGCGCGACCTATTGTTCCACGGATTGCTCTATTACGTACTCCAGCAACGAATCCATCGGCTGCAAGATCAGGTCAACGACCTTCAGGATCAAGTGGCCCATGAGCCGCCGGCCGGCGAGCCGCTGCCCGGACCGGAAGGGCCGCAAGGGGCTCAGGGCGAACAGGGACCGGCCGGTCCGCAGGGTGAGCAGGGACCTGCGGGGCCGCAGGGCGAACCCGGGGAAGTCGGTCCGGAGGGTGATCCGGGAGACGTTGGACCCGCGGGCGCGCAAGGCGCCAGCGGAGCGCAGGGCTTGCAAGGGGCCAGCGGTGCGCCGGGCTCGCAAGGCCCGGCGGGGCCCGCCGGGGCGCCGGGCGGGCTCTTCTTCGACGAGTTCATCGAGGACTTCTTCACCTACGCGGACCACGTTCCGGGGTCGTTGCCGATCAACATCGTTTCGATCCGCGAGCCGGCCCTGGGTGTGCCGAACGGTCAGATCGGCGACGCCGGTGCGATCGCGTATCGTCTCGAGATTCCCCAGATTTATCAGCCGGGCGAAGAGATCACCATGCGCTTGCTCTTCTATCGAACCGGAGACGTTCATCCCGGCGACTGCCTCATTTTCACGCTCGATTCGCTCCGACTGCGAAGCGGAGACACCCTTGAACCCTTCGGCGATCGACTCTGGGTTCGCATCGATCCGGCCAACAAGTCCGTCGCCAACAAAACGGCGGCCGAGTCGCTGCTCGGCGGTCAAGCCGGCGGCGTCTACATCGTGATCGAACTGCCGGTCAATTCGGCCGCGGGACTTGGCTATCCCAACGACCTTGCGGTCAGCGATATGCTGGCCTTCGAAATTGCCACGGCCGTCAAGCCGGACCTCAGCGCCTGGGATGACGGTGGTCGATATGAGTTGCTCGGCGTCGAATTCTTTGAGTCCAACGGCGCTACCGTGACCGGCGCGACGCTCTTTGGCTCGGCCGACGCCCTTACGTGTAACGACGGTAACTCGGACTAACGACTTTCGATTCGAATCTCCCTTCGCCGGTTCGCGATTCGCTCCCTCGGCGGCGCGCGAGCCGGCGATTTTTTCGCGAGCCCGTTGCCAGCGTGGATTTGTCCGGGTAGCCGCGCGCATGTGCGTTAGTGCTCCGTCGCAGCCAAACTGTCGGATTCGGTGTTTTGTGGCACAGCGGCCCTCCGCTGTGCCCTGTGGCCCAGCCGCCCCCGGCTCGGCCACACCTCCCCGCAGAATTAGATGCGATGGAGCACTAGCGTCCTCCACGCGGGCAGCGGCTGCGTTCCCGCCGAACAACCGGAACAAGCGTTGAGGTGTCGTGTGTCGGCTACGGGAGAGAATCGATGAAAAGCCGAGAACGACCCTTGCAAGCCCAGAAAACATCTCCCGACCCGTTGAAGCTATTTGGCGCAGTAACGGACCGCTTTTATCGGACATTCATCGGGTATTCGCATAGCCGTCGATCGGGCGACCCCCTCTGAAGTTGCCATCGAGGCGTGACTGATGAGGTTTTCGGCACGCGTACGAGGTTTTCCGACCAGTTGATGAAAAAACCCAATAATCGGTCCGCGCCCTTGACGAGGCAGGCCCGGTAAGCTACGCTAGGCGTCTTATGGGGACGGACGCCTCAGACACCGCCCGGTAGGTTATGGGTGGGTGCAAGTCACGGATGATCTCCACGCACCTTCGCTGATTCAGGGCGCATGCGCACGACTCGAGTTGCGCCGCCCGGAGGGTTTGCGAACGCTGGTGTAATGATGAGGGCTGTGTGACGCGTGACCGGTGTCTATGTTGACGCTGGGCTTCACACCGCCTTTTTTCATAAGGAGTTGTACGATGGACACCATCAAAAGACTCATCGCGGATGAGCGCGGTCTGGAGACCGTGGAGTACGCGGTCATCACAGGTCTGATCGTGGTCGCCACACTCACGGCGATCAGCACGCTCGGCAAGTGGGTGAAAGACCAGTTCACCACCCTGAACACCGACCTTGCCACTGTCACCCGATAGTTAGGGTGCGATCACAGTTGGCCGAAAGCTAGGAGAGGCTCTCCCATGTTCGGAATGACCTCGGGCGGTGGATCTGAGTCGTCAAGCGCGACTCTGGCTTGGTGCGTCGTCTTGCCCGCTGCTGTTGCGGCGGCGTGCTGGGACTTGCGCACCGGGCGAATCCCTAACCTGTTGACATTCCCGATCTTTCTGGCCGGATTACTCTGGTCCACATGGCACGGCGGTGGATCGGGTCTCGTTGCGGCCGTGGGAAGTGCGATTCTCTTGGCTCTTCCGTGTTTTGTTCTGTTTGTATACGCGGGCGGGGGCGCCGGGGACGTGAAGCTCCTCGGCGCCCTCGGCGCGTGGCTCAGCATCCACGATGCCGTTCCCGTGCTTCTGTGCGTGGCGCTGGCCGGAGTCGTATGCGGGATCATCACCGCTTTGCTTCGGCGACGGTCCGCAATCCTGTT
Source organism: uncultured Phycisphaera sp. (assembly GCA_964421865.1). Classification (GTDB taxonomy): domain Bacteria; phylum Planctomycetota; class Phycisphaerae; order UBA1845; family UBA1845; genus SBAX01. The sequence goes on from CAYQZH010000293.1 coordinate 3,053, forward strand.
TTCGAACTTGGCCCAAATGGGCCGGGGTTTCGCGCTGGCGTTCGCAACGCGGCGCGTCCGGGATGCCCAAATCTTGATTCCGGAGGAGAAGCAAATGCAGCCCATGGCCTACGGAGTTCCCATCTGTCTGGGGGTGTGGGTCGCGGCGGGAGGACGGTGGCTATGGCAATGGTAAGACGAGAGGCACGAAGGCACGAAGGCACGAAGGAAAACGCAGAAACGCAGAAAACAGAAACGCAGGAACGACGAGCCACGAAGCCACGAAGGAGGGGAGCGGCGGCCGTTGAGTTCGCCCTGGTGGTCACACTGCTCTTCATGCTCTTAATCGGCCTTATTGATTACGGATGGATTTTTGTGAAAGTCCAGCAGATTACGCAGGCGGCTCGTGCGGGAGCGCGGGCGGCTGTGGTCGCAGACGCTACTTGGGACAGCGCAAAGGCCGTCGTCGACGCATGGATGGCGGAGGCGGGGATTGCGAACTACACCGTGACCCCGTTCGATCCCAGAGTTAACGCAGGTTTGCCAATCAAGGTCGAAATCACGGTCCCGACCGATCAGTTGGCGCTCATCCGTACGAGTCTTATTCCGGTACCCGCCCAGTTACATGCGGCGGCCAGCATGGCCAAGGAAGGACCGTCGTAAACCAAGATCGGCCGCGACGCTGCATGGCCAGTCGCGTCCAAAGGAGCTAGTTATGAAATGGTCTATCGCGGGGTTGTTGTTGTTGGGGATCGGGGCGGCAGTCGCTGCGTCGATCTTGGTCGTCTCATTGAAAGCCGGTGGGCCGACGGTCGCCATCGCCCCGCATACTCCGGGGGAAATGCAGATCATGGTGGCGGCCAAGCCCATGCCGGCCATGAGCATCGTCGACGCCCGATCGGTCATGACTAAGACTATGCCGGCCAACGAAGCACCGGCGAATTCCATGCGCCGGCCGACGGACGTCATCGGCAAGCTCTTGACCGTTCCGATCGTCGAAGGTCAGGTGTTAACCTCCACCTGCTTCGCGGATGAAAAGTCCGGGGCGCGTTTGGCGTCGGCCTTGGTCCACGGCATGCGCGCCGTCAGCGTCTCGCTGACGCCCGACAAGGCAGGTTTGCTGTATGCCGGCTGCATCGTCGACGTTCTCGTTTCGCTCAACCGGCCGTCGACCGAAGGCTCGGGGACCAAGGAAGCGATGTCCATGACCCTGCTACAGGGCGTGGAGGTCCTTGCCATCGACGAAACGAGCGTCATGTCGGACCCAGCCTCGTCGGAACCTTCGGCGGCCGAAACGGCGGCCAGCACGCGGCGGGGGCGACGTGACCGCCTGGTCACGCTGATGGTGAACTCCAACCAGGCCAAGGCCTTCCAGCTTGCCGCTCAGTACGGGGCTGTATCGTTGGCTCTGCGAAACCCCCTGGACACCGCGCTCGTTGAGACGGACTCCACGATGCTCAGCGACCTGGCCGACGAATACACGCGAATCGTGGCGGCCCTTTCGCCTCCACAGTTGGGCGAGCCAAAAGTGGATAATCACAGCCAACCGTCGAATCCAACTCAGACCGGCCCGGGCCCTCAAGCCGATCGGGCCGAACAATATAGAGCCGCTTTGACGAAGGCTGAGCGCGAACAACGCGCCGAGGACAACGCTCCGCTTCCTGCGGGGATGCTCGCTGCCCAGAAGCTGGAAGATCCGAAATGGGAGATGCTGGTGAACCGCGGCGGGCAGCTTGAGTTGTTGCGGTTCCGCCGGCCCGGCGAGTTGTCGCCGCGTGACGCGATCCAGTGGATCTGGGATAGCCGCGCCTTCTCCGGCACGAACGCCAATCCCAAGTAGCCTCATAAAGGCCGAACGGCACAGAATATGTTGCACCCTAAACCAACCTTTGACGCCAACCAGGTTCTCCTCGTCACCGACGAGCGCGAGACGGTTTCGGCCGTTGCGGACGCCTTGTTGACCAACGGCGAATTCGCGGGACGTTGCGTTTGCCGGAATCTCCTGCAGCTTACGTTGCGACTCGAATCGAGCCGAACCGCGGCCGTCCTCGTGGACATCGATCGCCAACCGCAGCGCACCCTCGCCGATCTCGAACCAATCATTGCCCGGTTCCCGGACG
>CAYQZH010000294.1:0-5145 GCA_964421865.1 uncultured Phycisphaera sp.
GACGTTCCGGCGGAAGGGTTGGCCGATCGGATCGGGGGTCACGGAATCGGCCGTCCAACAGTTCAACCAACGCGTGAAGGGCACCGCGCCGTTCTGGCGTGTGCCGGGGGTCGAGTCGATCTTGTCGCTCCGCGCCCTATGGCTATCGCAGGAGGGGCGCTGGGAACGGTTCCTTCGAGGCTCAGGACAGGATTGGAACACCCGACCGGCCTATTCCAAGGCCGCCTAATCTGTCACGGACCCGGCCGAGAACGGTTGGGGCTCCCACGTCGTCCGCCGTCAATCCGCGGCCTCCATCGCCCGCGCCGACGTGGGCGTGATCTTCTCGCCATTCGCCCGTCCTCAGCTACACTACGCCCCATGCCGAACGTCTCCAACCAGGCCGTGACCACCACGCCGGCGACCTTGTCCGACGCCCTCACCCCGGCCATGCGCCAGTATACCGAGCAGAAGCGACGGGTCGGCGACGCGATCCTCCTTTTTCGCATGGGCGACTTCTACGAAACCTTTTACGACGACGCCGTGCTCTGTTCCAAGGTTCTCGGCATCGCCCTGACCAGCCGGTCCAGGGGCGAGAACGCGATTCCCCTGGCCGGCATTCCCTACCATGCCCTCGACAGCTACCTCGGTAAACTGGTCGCCGCCGGATTCAAGGTCGCAATTTCCGAACAACTCGAAGACCCCAAGCAGGCCAAGGGCGTGGTCCGGCGCGACGTCGTGCGCATCGTCACCGCCGGCACCCTGACCGACGAAACGCTGCTGAACGATCGTGATGACAACGTCCTGGCATCTATTTGTATCCGCGGCACTGAGGCCGGACTGGCGTTCGTCGAACTGGCCGGCGGACGATTCGAGGTGGTGGACGTCTCGCGCGAGGAACTGCTCGATCAACTGGTGCGGATGCGGCCCGCGGAGGTCCTGATCGACGATGAACGCGGCGGCGCCGCCCAGTCGATCGCGGAGCAGTTGCGCCAGCTTTGCGGAACCGCGACCACGCGCCGCGCGTTGCACGAGTTTTCCGCGTTTCAAGCGGAGAAGTCGTTGTTGGAGCACTTTCAGGTAGCCACCCTCGCCGGTTTTGGGTTCGACGGCATCACGGCCTCGCTCTGCGCCGCGAGCGTTGTATTGCAGTATTTACGCGAAACCCAGAAGACGGCCCTTTCGCACATCGCATCCCTCCTTCGCCGGGCCACGACCGACCATGTGCAGATCGACCACAATAGTTGGCGGTCTCTGGAGATTGAGCGGACCCTTCGCGGCGCCGCGCATGAAGGAAGCCTGCTGCACGCCGTCGATCGCACCGTCCACCCCATCGGCGGTCGCAAGCTACGCCACTGGCTTCGCACGCCGCTCACCAATCCTGAAGAAATCCTCTGTCGCCAGGACGCGGTCGCCGGGTTCGTCGCCGATGCACTCGCCCGCAACCGGATCCGCCAACGACTCAAGGGAATGGCCGACATCGAACGCATTGCGGCGCGGGTCGCTCTCGCGCGGGCGTCGCCGCGCGATCTGAACTCGCTGGGCCGCACGCTTTCGGTGCTCCCCACCGTTGTCGAGGAGCTACCCGAGACGGGCGGTTTGTTTCTCCAGACCGTCTCTACCGACCTTTCGGGGCTGACGGAGCTGGCCGAACTGCTGCGCCGAGCGATTCGGGACGCCGATCGCGACCGAGGAGGGAGCGATCGGACCACGGGGCTTCGCGAGGGGGGGTTCATCGCCGAAGGATACGACGCGGAGCTGGACCGGTTTCGAGCGATCGGCGCGGACGGTCAGCAATGGCTCGCGGACTACCAACGACGCCAGATCGAGCGGACCGGAATCCAATCCCTCCGGGCGGGTTTCAACCGCGTCTTCGGTTACTACTTGGAAATCCCGAATAGCGCCCGTGGCCAAGCGCCGCCCGATTACATTCGCAAGCAAACGGTCAAGAACGCCGAGCGATACATCACCGAGGAACTGAAAAACTACGAGACGGAAGTGCTCACCGCCCAGGAACGGGCCAATGAGTTGGAGTACACCCTCTTCGAGCGCGTGCGTCAGCAAGTCGGCGAATGGATGCAGCCGCTGATGCGCGTGGCGGACGCCCTCGGCCGGCTCGACTGCGTGGCCGGGCTGGCGGCACTGGCCGTGGAGCGACGGTACGTTCGCCCGCGGATCGTCGAGGACGGACGGTTGGAGCTTCACGACGCCCGGCATCCGGTCCTCGATCGAACCCTCGGCGACGCCTTCGTTCCCAATGACGCGTTGATGATCGGTCCCGACGCCCGCGTCTTCGTCATCACCGGTCCCAACATGGCCGGGAAGAGCACGTACATTCGACAGGTCGCGCTGCTCGCGCTACTCGCCCAGGTCGGCTCGTTCGTCCCGGCGGAAAGCATGAGCTTCTCCCTTGTCGATCGCATCTTCGCCCGCGTCGGCTCCTCCGACGAGATCATGCGCGGGCAATCGACCTTCATGGTGGAGATGACCGAGGCCGCGAACATCCTGCATAATGCCACGCACGCGTCACTCGTCGTCTTGGATGAACTCGGACGCGGGACGAGCACCTTCGACGGCCTGTCGCTGGCCTGGGCCATTACGGAACACCTCGCCAACGTCGTCCAGTGCCGGACCCTCGTCGCCACGCACTATCACGAACTGACCGAACTGGCCGAACTGCTCCGCAACGTCCGCAACTACAACGTCGCCGTCCGCGAATACCCCGCAACCGAGGGGCGGGAGGCCGGGATCATCTTCCTGCACAAGATCATCGAGGGCGGCGCCAGCCAGAGTTACGGCATTCACGTCGCCCGCCTCGCGGGGATTCCCCCCGCCGTCATCCAGCGCAGCCGCGAAGTCCTCGACGAACTGCAACGCGGATTCGCCAAGGAATCCCACTCCCCGCAGCTGGCTTGTAAGAAGACCCGCAGTGACACACAGTTGACACTCTTCCGCGAGCCGGCGGAGGAGCTTCTCGACCTCTTTCGGTCGCTCGACCTCGACCGCCTGACCCCCTTGGAGGCCCTGCAACGTCTCCAAGAATGGAGGGCACGGTTCGGCGGGGCAAGGTGAGAGCGATCGACGGGAAAGTCAAAACGTCGAAATCGGATCTCGGACCGGGGCGATCGGGGGTTTAGCGCGGGGGTGCGTCAGCCGCGTGGGAAGGCGGCAAAAACCAGAATGTCCACGCTGACCCGGGTTTGTTACCATAGCCGTGACTTTGGAGGGCCCAACCGTGCTGAATACGGTCATGGCTAAGTCCATGGCACGGACGGTGGCCATGCTGTTGCTCATTTGCGGGCTGACGACCCGATGTGCGTTTGCTCAGACGAGCCCCGATGCGCTCTTCGCGGCTGCATCGCCCGCCGTCGTAAAGCTCACCGTCGAAGACGAAGACTATCGACAAATCGGGACCGCTTCCGGTTTCGTCATCGCGTTCGAGGAAACGGTCGGGGCCGGCGGGCGTCAGTTCAAGTCTACGGTCATTACAAACTACCACGTTATTCATCCCGCCGTCAGTATCGCAGTGTTGTCTCCGACCCTGGAACCAGGCTCAGCATTCCAGGTTACGGTGGTCGTCGAAGACCCCTCCGCTGATGTTGCGGTCCTTACAGTGCGGTCGTCTAGAAGCCCCAATCAGGTGTTGAAGTTCTGCGAAGGGGCAGAACCGCTGATCGGCACTAAGCGTAGCACTCCCCCATCGCAACGCTTACTCCGTAGCGACGGATTACGCCCATCACGACGTGACCGTCCTCGGGGACATCGAACAGGTGCGGATTCTCTTGACCGACCCGGTGATCGCCAGGCATGCACGGCCTGGGGGCAAACACCCCGTGACCTTTGATCCCGTGCCTTCCCTGGCCCTGCTGGAACGTAAGCCGGGGGCGTTCGACGTGGCCCGGCCCCTGGAGCAGCGGCCACTACCGGATGGCTTCGCCGTTCTGCGCCGCAGGCTGGAGAACGAAGGGGAGGGTGAAGGTACCCGCCGGTTCATCAAAGTCCTTGGGCTGCTCGAATCGGCGACGCTTGCTCAACTGACCGACGCCGTCGAACACGCCTGGTCTATCGGAGTCGACGATGACGATGCCGTTCGCCTGATCCTCGAACCCCGCGGCGAGCAGCCGGTGGCCCTGTTGCGACTGGAGGACCGCCCGCACCTTGCCCTCGTGCAGGTCCAACCGCCGAACCTCTCCGGTTATCCATGCCTGCGGGCGGGAGGTGGGGCATGAACAAGACCGAGACCCCCAGCACGGTTCTGCTCAAGCATCATCTCCAAGCCCTGAAGAGGCCGACCCTGCACGCCGAGTGCGAGAAGGTCGCCGCACGCTGCGCCAAGGACAACGTCGACCACCTCGGCTTCCGGCTCCAGCTCTGCGAGATGGAACTCCTCGACCGGGAACGTCGGGCCGCGGAGCGGCGACTCCCATCCGCCCGCTTCCCCACCCACCAGACGCTGGAATCGTTCGACTTCGCCGCCCAACCTTCGGTTAACAGGACGCTCCTCACCGAGCTCATGCCCTGCGCCTCCATCGACAACCGGGAAAACATCCTGTGGGTCGGAAACAGCGGAACCGGGAAGACGCACCTGGCCACGGCGCTGGCCATCGCCGCCTGCGGCCGGGGAAAGAAAGTCCGCTTCTGGCGGGTGACCGAACGGATCACCCAGCTCATGGAAGCCCGCGAGGAACGAACCCGGACACGCCGGAAAGGTCAACCGACTAAGCTCGAGCGCTTGATTCTCGATGAACTCGGATAGGTCCCGGCCCGTAAGCTCGGCGCCGAGCTCCTCTTCGACGTGATCAGCACCGCCTCTGAACGTACCCGCCTCATCATGACCACACAACCTGCCCTTCGAGCAGGGGGTCGAAGTCTTGGGCAGCGAGCGACTGACCGGCGCCGCACTCGATCGCCTCACGCATCGCTGCCCCATCATGGAGTGCAACGGGGAGAGCTACCGACTCCAAGACGCCAAACCGCGGCGACGACGACCGCCGCCGGACGAATCAGCGGGAAAAGCGGTGAAGGCATGATCCGACGAGGAGCCCATGCTGGTCGGCATGTACAAGACGACGTGCACGCCGGTTTACCAAAAGAACGGAGAGCCGCGGAATGCTCGGGGGACTCTGGCCCCCGAACCCCCTGGGATTTAGCGCTGGGATGTCCCAA
>CAYQZH010000295.1:0-5079 GCA_964421865.1 uncultured Phycisphaera sp.
GGCCCAGCGCCAGGGCGGGGTGGCCGCGATGATCGACGTCGAGCACGCCCTCAGCCCGGTTTGGGCCAAAAAGTGCGGCATCAACCTCGAAAAGCTGCTGGTCAGCCAACCGGAGGCGGGCGAAGAGGCCTTGGAAATCACCGAAATGCTCGTCCGCAGCGGGGCGGTGGACGTGATCATCCTGGACTCCGTCGCGGCCCTCATCCCGCGGGCGGAGATCGAGGGGGCGATGGGTGACGCGCACGTGGCACTCCAGGCCCGGTTGATGAGCCAGGCCCTGCGCAAGCTCACCGCCGCCATCGGCAAGACCCGGACGATTGTGATCTTCATCAACCAACTCCGTATGAAGATCGGCGTCATGTTCGGCAACCCCGAGACCACCCCCGGCGGGCGGGCGTTGAAGTTCTACGCCTCGGTGCGGCTCGACATCCGCCGCATTTCCTCGATCAAGGAGGGTGAGACCGTGGTGGGCAACCACGTCAGGGTGAAGGTCGCGAAGAACAAGGTGGCCGCCCCGTTCCGCGAGGCCGAGTTCGACATCATGTTCGACAGCGGGATCAGCTCCGAAGGGGATCTGCTGGACCTCGCCGTCGCCGACAACGTGATCGTGAAAAGCGGCGCGTGGCTTAGCTATAAGGACGTTCGCCTGGGACAGGGCCGGGAGAACGTCAAGCAGTTCCTCCGCGACAACCCCGATTTGTTCGAGGAAATCCGCGCCGCGGTCATCGTCAAGCGCACTCCGCAGCCCGCACCCGCCGCGAGCGTTGATTCGGAAACGAAGGCGTCCGCCAAGCAAGCGTTCGCGAAGAGAAAACAGGCGTAGGAACGCAAGCCGGCGGTTCTCCCGACCGCCAGCGCGTATGGTTCGGTCGAAATCCCCGCGTCACCCCGCTTGATCGCCGGGCGAGGCACGCGGCGAAGTCGAATTGTCCGGACATGGTCGACCGGCTGGCCGGACGCGTGTTGGTGAAGCTCCGAGAGGACCACCGGTGCCGACCTGACCAACGAGGGACCCGACAGACTCGTTCATGAAACTGCCCCAAGGCGTCGATGCTATCATTGACCTGCGCAAGTGGCTGAATTACGCCCTCAGCTTCGACCACGACGATGGTAAGCACAAGGCGGCGCTCTTTCGCGAGCTGCTCGGAATCACAGTAGAAACAGCCGACCGGCTTATCGAGGGACTTCACGAGGCCGCAGCCCACCGGGACACGACGCTTGGGCGGCGCGACCGATACGGTCAGCGGTACCAAATCGATTTCGACTTCTCCGGGCCCGTCGGCCGCGCCGTCGTCCGTTCCGTATGGATCGTTGCGGAGGGTGAGGCTGTACCCCGTCTGGTCACCTGCTATATACTCTAGGGGGTCAAACGAGGATCGAGGGTTACCATGTTAAATCACCGCAGCCCGGCCCTGTTGGACATGATCGCCGTGCTGAGCGCGCCGTCGGATGCGCCGGTGGAGGTCGGCGACGTTGGGACGGTTGTAGAGCTTTTGCCGCCCGATGCCGTCGAGGTGGAGTTCCTGCATCGCGACGGGCGAACCCGATGCGTCGCAACGCTTCCCGTCGCCGACGTGCTCGTCTTAAACCGCGATCGGACGCCTGTGAGCTGACCGACTCCGGCCGCGGAGCGCACAAACCGGCCGACCGTGCACTGATGACCGAGCCGCTCCCACGCCGTTTGCAAACCTTCGCCGCACTGTTCGATGTTCAATTCAGCAAATGCCTACGGAGCGGAACCGAGGTTCCAGGGGACTTGCTCGAAGCGGTCAGGTATTCGGCGTTGGCGCCGGGGAAGCGCATTCGGCCCTATCTCGTGGTGCGATGTTGCGAGTTGGCGGGCGGTTCGCGGGAGGATGCCTGGGCGGTGGCGGCGGCGGTCGAGTGCGTCCACACGTTTAGTCTGGTCCATGACGATCTGCCAGCGATGGACGACGACGATCTTCGCCGCGGGCGGCCGACCACGCATAAACAATTCGGCGAAGCCATGGCCATCCTCGCGGGCGACGCCCTCCTGGTTCTCGCGTTTGAACTCTTGGCGCATCATGTCGCGGATCGACGCCTTGCCGGTGAGATGGTGCTGGAGCTTGCGGAACGGACCGGTTGGGCGGGCATGATCGGCGGTCAAGCGGCCGACATCGCGGGTCAATCGCAGAGTCCGTCCTTGGAGCGCACCCAGTTCATTCACGAGCGCAAGACCGCGGCACTGTTTGAGGCGGCTTGTCGGCTCGGGGCCATGGCTGGACACGGCCAACCTGACGCCATAACGGCCCTCGGCGGATTCGGGAGGTGCTTGGGTCGGGCCTTCCAAATTGCCGATGATTTATTGGACGTGATCTCGACGGCGGACAAATCGGGCAAGACCGTGGGCAAGGACGTGGCCGCAGGCAAACAAAGCTACCCGCGGTGCGTAGGAGTGGAGCGGAGCCGGGCGGCGGCAAGTGCGGCGGCGGCGGCGGCAGTCGCGGAACTGGAGCGGTTCGGGGCGGCGGCGGACGATCTACGGGAACTTGTCCGGTACGTGGCGTCGCGTGGTTTTTGAAACTTTTGAAAGTGCCGAAGCCCGGCGCGGTCCGCTACAATAGGGATCGGATGGAGTCGACCGGACCTCGAGGAGTTCTTGATGAGCCTGTTGGATGGGATCCATTCGCCGGCTGACCTGCGGGAGTTGCCGATGGATCAACTCCCGACCCTCGCGGAGGATATCCGCAGCCGTATTCTCGAGGTCGTCGGGCGCAGCGGCGGCCATCTGACCAGCAACCTCGGCGTCACCGAGCTGACCATCGCCTTGCATCGCGTGTTCGACTTTTCCAAGGATCGCCTCCTGTGGGACGTCGGGCACCAGTGTTATCCGCACAAACTGTTGACGGGACGCCACGAGCGGTTCGATACGCTTCGCAAGGCCGGCGGCGTCAGCGGGTTTCCCGACATTCACGAGAGTGCGTACGACCTGTTTAGTGTGGGGCACGCGGGGACGGCGGTGGCGACGGCGGTGGGCATGGCCCGAGCGGACCAACTCCTGGGCCGTGAGAATTGCGTCGTGGCGCTGGTGGGCGACGCGAGCATCGTCAATGGCGTCGCCGTGGAGGGACTCAACCAGGCCGGCACGCTCAAGCGACAGTTCCTCGTGGTGCTCAATGACAACGAATGGGGCATTTCGCCGACGCAGGGCGCGATCGCCGAGTTCCTGGCGCGGTTTCGGGCGAGCAACTTCTATGAGGATATGAAGGCGCGGACCAAGAAGGTCCTGCCGAAGCTGCCGCTCCTGGGCAAGCCGGTGTTCGAAATGATCGCCCACCTGAAAGAGGGGATCAAGGCGACGTTCTCGCCGGGACAGGTGTTCGAGGCGTTGGGTCTGCAATACGTCGGCCCGGTCGATGGGCACGACATCAAGCACCTCTGCGAGATACTCGAAATCCTCAAGCGCGCTCAGCACCCCATCCTGTTGCACGTGCATACGGTGAAGGGTAAGGGGTGCGCGTGGGCGACGGCCGAGCCGGGAAAATACCACAGCCCCAAGCCGTTCGTCGTCGAGGACGGAAAGGTCACCATCAAGAAAGGCGCGGGCAAGAGTTGGACGACGGCCTTCGTCGATGCACTGATTTCCCTGGCGGAATCGGACCATCGCATTTACGCCATGACCGCAGGGATGTTGGACGGGACGGGGCTGAACAAGTTCCAGGAACGCTTCCCCGATCGCTGCCGCGATATCGGCATTGCGGAGAGCTGTACGGTGGACATCGCGGCGGGAATGGCGAAAGCGGGGTTGCGACCGGTAGCGGCCATTTATTCGACGTTCTTGCAGCGAGCGTTCGACCAGGTGTTCCAGGAGGTCGTGCTGCAAGGTCTTCCGGTGATGTTCTGTCTCGATCGGGCGGGGCTGGTGGGCGGCGACGGGCCGGTGCATCACGGGTTCCTCGACATTACTTATTTGCGCGGCTTCCCCGGGATGGTCTTGATGGCCCCGATGGATGAGCCGGAGTTGCACGAGGCGCTGAGGTTCGGATTGACGCTGAATCAGCCGTGCGTGGTCCGCTACCCTCGTGACACGGTTCCTCTGCCGATGGCCGACTGTCCGCCGTTTGCGTTGGGGCGATCGCGCCGCTTGCGCGAAGGCGACGACGCCACCGTGCTGTGCTACGGAGTGACGGCGACGGCGGCGCTCGCGGCCGCGGAGATGCTCGCGGAAAACGGGATCGAGATCGCCGTGGTCAACGCTCGCTTCGCCAAGCCGATCGACCGGGAGATGGTGGAGGCCGCGTTTGCCGCCGGCGGTCCGATCGTGACCGTCGAGGACCATTCCCTGAGCGGCGGGTTCGGATCGGCGGTGCTGGAGGCGGCGCAAGACATGGGCTTCGGCTCGTCCAGGGTTGTTCGTCTCGGCTTGCCGACGGACCGGTTCATCGCCCACGGATCGCGCGCCGGACAACTAGCGGAATGCGGGATCGACGCGACGGGGATCGCGGCGACGGTGCAAAGGCTTATCGAGTCACCGGTCGTGGTGGAGGCCGAGGCGACGCTGCTCGATCGGCGGGCGATGTTGTCACGGTGAGCCGAACCCGTCTGCCAGTCTAAGGCGATTGGCTTGGCAGCAACTCATCCGCCAGTTTCATAGGTGTATCGAATTTATGCGTCAGGTGTGGCTTCAGGCGTCCGAACTCCCGCCGTAGCAAGTCATCCGTGCCTCCCGGGCGGTTCCTTAGGAAGACCAGCGTAGACAACCCTTCAAGAGTGGGCTTGTCCTCTTGGTGGAGTCGCCGGGCGAAACCAACCCACTCCGCCGTCTTGGGTCCGGATGCTTCTTCGATGCGTCTGCGAGCCGGGTCGCTTGCCACCCGATAGCGGTACGGCGTATCGGCTCCGTCCACAGGACGATCTTCCGCAACGAGTCTGGCCGAAATGAGAAAATCCATCTCGCCTGCGAGTTCCCGAGAAAACGGCCCGAAATCGTGCAGGGTGAACCCTTGCCGGAACTCGCTCGCCAAGCAGATGGACGATCTTCTGCAGGCGCGTACGTCCCTCGACCCCATCGCGTCCAGCTCGAACCAGAACGTCGGCACTTTGCCGTAGTCCTCGTCG
>CAYQZH010000296.1:0-5068 GCA_964421865.1 uncultured Phycisphaera sp.
AACAACCATCATTCATGGGGCCGTTCGTCTTAAATTTCAACTAAGCGTAGCACTCACCCACCCTTACCGTACGTTCTACGCAGGCGGGCAAGGTCTCGGATCGACGCCCCGGTTGCAATCGTCTGAATGTCCGTGATTTCGGTGACGATTTCAAGCGGGACGGGCTTGCCTTACCGTTCTCGAACCACGACCAAGGGCACCGATCCATCCGTCTTTCGCGGTAGCGGGTCTGGTGGAACGATGGAGACGCGGGCGTTGGTGAGCGTGGCTTCCCCGCGTTCGACGCGGGCGGCGAAGGCGAGGGCTTCTTCGTAGAGGGCGTCGAGCATCTCGGCCTCCGTGACGGTGCGCTTTTGTTCGCCCTGGACGTAGATGATGCCGCGGCCCTTGCCGGCGAAAACGGCTACGTCGGCGCCTTCGGCTTCGCCGGGGCCGTTGACCACGCAGCCCATGACCGCGACCTTGACCGGCGTCTTGATCGTCGCCAGCTTTTGTCGCACCTCGGCCACGAGTTTGATGAGGTCGATCTCGATTCGCCCACAGGTGGGGCAGGCGATCAACTCCGGCTCAACGCGGTTGCGCAGACCCAGCGAGCACAACAGTTCCTTCGCGTCCTCGACCTCGTAGATCGGATCCGCAGCATAGGAGATGCGGATCGTGTCACCTATACCCACGGAAAGCAGCGAGCCGAGGGCGGCGATGGAGCGGATGCGGCCCGTCTCCGGCGGGCCGGCGTGGGTGACGCCCAGGTGCAGCGGAAGGTCGAACCGCTCGCTCAGCGCGCGATACGCATCGATGACCATGCCCGCGTCGATGCTCTTGGCGCTGAGCACCACGTCGTGGAAATCGTTCTCGTCGAACATGCGCATGTAGTCTTCGAGCGTCTCGACCATCAGTCGAATCAGGGTGGAGCGGCGGTCGGAGGCGAGACTGCCCATCTGGGCGGTGCGAAGGTCTTGGTCCTTTCGCTCGACCACGCTGCCCTCGTTGACGCCGACGCGGATGGGGATACGGCGTTCACGGCACGCGGCGATCACGCGATCGACCTGCTTGCGATCCTTAATGTTGCCGGGGTTGAGGCGGATTTTGTGGACGCCCGCTTCGACGGCCTCCAAGGCCCGCTGAAAGTGAAAGTGAACGTCGGCCACGATCGGAACGGGGGATTGTTCGAGGATGGCAGGCAGGGCGTCGGTGTCGCGCTTATCGGGGACGGCCACCCGTACGATGTCGCAACCCGCCTCCGCAAGCTGCCGAATTTGGCGGACCGTGGCGTCCACGTCGTACGTATAAGTGCTGGTCATGGACTGGATGGCGATCGGGGCGTCGCCCCCGATGGGGACGCCGCCGACAAGCACCTGATGGGTCTTTTTTCGTGAAATCACAAAGGCCGCCTTGCCCGGCATTGTAGAAACGGCTTTGGAAAAGTGTCAAACGAGCCGATGGTAGCTTGACGGGCCTATCGGTCTATGTTCTGCTACACGGGTCGTCGGGGACTTTCCGACGGCTGGTTCCATGTTGGCCCCGGGACGCGGTTTGGCGCGGCGACCCGGGTGTGCGGAGTGAAGGGTTCTACGAAACGACAGGAGATTCCTCGATGTCTAGGCGTGTCGGTACTATCGGACGAACGATTGCGGTGTGCTCGATGACGGTGGTCACGGGCTGTGCGTCCAAGGAAATGGCCGCGGTCAGCTTCAGCTACGTCGTGGAGAAGGAGAAGGGTCTGCCGCCGGGCATGAAGACGATCGCCATCATGCCCGCCAAGGTGGGCGAGACCACCGATCCGAAATGGCAGGAGCTCTCCACCACGGTGCTCGCGTCGTTGATTAACGAGTCGCGGAGCAAGTTCGGGACGGAGGTGACGGTGACCGAGCGGCGCGACGCCAAGGCCGTTTTCGACGAAGGAGACATGAAGGCCGCAGGCATGGCCACGGGCAAGGGCGGCGACACCAAGCTGATCGGGGCGGAAGGGTTGCTGCTGAGCAACATCAACGTGAAGGTCGAAAAACATGTGGGCAAGCAGCGAACCCTGTCCGGGTTGGACATCGCGGGCTGGGGTGGACACCGCTCCGGCGGCGGGCGCGTGAACGCCCAAACCGAAGAAGTGGAAACCGTCACGCGCAACATGACCGTGCAGACGGAGTTCAAGCTGGTCGACTCGGCTAACGGGCGGGTTTGGGAGCATTTCAGCCCCAAGACCTATCGGGCGACGGACCGGACGAAGGCCAGCCCGATCTTCGGTTCGAGCAAGACGGAAGCGGAACTGACTCCGCAGGACCAGTTCATCGGGGCGTTGGTTGAACTCGGAGCACGCGAGTTCGTCAGCCAGCTCATGCCCTGCCGGATCGACGTTGAGGCCGAGGTCGAGTCGAGCGGCAACAAGAACTGCATCCAGGGCGTGAAGCTGCTCCGGGCCGAGTCCTTCCGCGAGGCCATCTCCGCCTTCCAAGCGGCGATTGGGGAGGATCAGAACGACCACCGCGCCGCGTTCGGCGCCGGAGTGGCCTGCGAGGCGACGGGGCAGTATGAGCCGGCGCTCAAGTACTACAAGCAGGCTTGTGCGGGCGAGGATAATCGGGCCTACGCGGACGCTCGGGATCGGATGAAGACCTACGGCACGCGGGTCCGAAAATAGGCGAAAACGCGTCACCAACCTTTTGAGGGTTGGGTTGTCCTAGTGATGGACGATCCCCGGACGGCGCGGTGTCGCCGGTGCGCGGTAAGAGCGCGGGACTGTGTCCGTTTCGGGCGGTTGAGGAGATGAACCATGCTGAATCGACGTCGTGTTGGATTGTGGCTCGCGGGCGTGGCGGCACTCGGAATGATCCATTCCGCGTTGGGGCAGAACCCGGCCGCCGAGGCGCAAAACAAGTTACTCGCCAAGCGCGCCGCGGAGGCCGACTGCTATCGCAAGTTGGCTGAATGCGTCTATGGCCTCAGGCTCACCGCGGACACGTACGTACGCGACTTCGTCACGGAGAGTGATCAAATCCGTGGCGGGATTGATACGTTCGTCAAGGGCGTCCGCCTGGGCCAACCGCGCTATTACGACGACGGCACCTGCGAAGTGGACGGCGAGGTGACCGTCGCCAAGCTGGTCACCACGCTCAAGGAGCTTCACGCCGCCCACTACAAGGGCAACGTCGTCCATACCACGGACATCGAGCAGATCAAGGAGACCGTCAAGACGGATGTGATCCGGGCGACGGGCTCAGGCGCGCCGCGTCCGGAACTGCCGCCCAACCTCCCGGCGGGCGTTGAGGGCGCGATCACGCCGCTGCCGAACGGGTATACGCCGACGATGACCGTGCCGCCGATCTGGAAGTCGGTGGGTCCGCAGGGGAGGCTTCTTGCCGAGCGGGCCGGGCAGATGGATGCGATGCGCAGGCTTCTGGAGCAGATCAAGGGGTTGCGGCTGACCTCCGATACGTTGGTCCGCGACTTCATCACCGAATCGGACGAAATCCGCACCAAGGCCGAGGGGATCATCGTCGGGGCGTCGCAGGTCGGAAGACCATACTTGCATCAGGATGAACTGATCGTCGAAGTCACGATGGAGGTTCCCGTCGAGAAAATCGTCACCAGGATCAAGGAGCTTCACAGCGAGTACTACCACGGCAACAAGGTGACGACGACCGACATTCAGAACATCAAGGAGACCGTACAACGCGACATGATCCGAGCGACGGGATCGGGCGTTCCCAGACCGGAGATGGTCAGCCAAGCGGCGAGCGCGGGCTTCCACGCCCCGACTTGGATGGCGCGGACGGTTGATGCAACGGGCCAAGGCACCGACCCGGCGATCGACACGGGGCAGGGGAAGCTCAAGGCCGCTCGCGCCGCGACCCTCGACGCCATGCGGAAGCTGGCTGAACAGGTGTACGGGCTGGAGATCAACTCCGGCACCTTGGTGCGAGATTTCGTCACCCAGCACGACGAAATCCGCACACAAGTGGACGCGGTTCTCTCCGGCGCTGTGTCGGGCGAGCCGACCTTCGCCAACGGCACGGCCACGGTGACCGTTTCGATCCCGGCCGCCAACGTCTGGTCCGTGGTCAACCAGTATCAGCGGGTGTTGCAGCACCGCGGATAGTGTTTCTCTTCAGTAGGGCACGGGTTCCCTTTGCAGGCCCACGACGCGGCACGGGGACCCTTGAAAAGGATACGACTATGCGAACTGTTCCAAAACTCTTGGGATGTACGATGCTTGCACTGACGGCGCTCGTCGGCTTGGCGGGATGTGAGACGTCCTCACATAAGTCCGTGCGGACGTACGACTACCGCGACGAGGGTCGCCCTACGGAGCGTGCGAACGAGGGCGAAGAGCAGGATTCTGAGTATCACATGGTCGCGCCGGGCGAGATGGTCGTCGACCCGAATCGGTAGTGAATCGCCTTTGCCCCATGGCGCAAGCCCGCCGACAATCCGACCCGCGAGCGCAAGCTCGCGGGCAATCCGAGCCGGAAGCGCCAGCGACCGGACAAACCCCGGGCCGTCGCGTTCACGCGCCGGATTCGATTTGAGCCGCGACCGGCGGGAAGCGGATGAAAAAACGCCGAAATGGGGGCTTGCCGATTGGCGATTGTCAATTAGAGGGCGGCGGGGCATCCGGCAGTCGCAACGGCGCTCGGGCGGGGAATCGAGGGCGACGTTGTCGTTGAACGGTCGCGCCCGTATAATCTGACGTACGGTAAGGACTTGGACAGGGACGTCAGATTCCGGGGGCACGGTGTGAGATGCCGGTCATTTCGACCTTTCTGGGCATCATCGTCCGGATCTACCACGACGATCACGCCCCGCCCCATATCCACGTCCAATACGGGGAGTTTGAGGCGATCGTTGAGATCTCAACAGGGCGGATGCTCGGCGGGCGTCTTCCGCCGCGGGTCAAACGCATTCTCGTCGAGTGGTTGAGGGCACGGCGCTCCGCGGTGACGAAGGCCTGGGAAATCGCCCGACAGCAGCGCACTCCGCCGCGCGTTCGCCCGCTGGAGTAGTCAGGAGCCATGAAAAAATTCGGGAACAAGATTCGGCGGATTCTTGACGTGGACGACGAGTCGTTTTCCGTTTC
>CAYQZH010000297.1:0-5005 GCA_964421865.1 uncultured Phycisphaera sp.
CGAGTCGCAGATGAAGTGCAAGGCCGCGATGGAGGCGCGACGATTCGCCGACGAGATCGTGCCCGTGGAGATTCCGCAGCGAAACGGGTCGCCGGTCCTCGTCGATCGGGACGAACACCCGCGCCCCGAAACGACGTTGGAAGCCCTCGCCAAGCTGAAGCCCGCTTTCGCCAAAGATGGGACCGTGACGGCCGGCAATTCTTCCGGCATCAACGACGGGGCGGCCGCGCTGTTGCTGGCTGAGGAATCGACCGCAAGCCGACTGGGACTGCCGGTGCTGGCCCGCGTGGGACCGTCCGCGACCGCGGGCGTCGATCCATCGTGCATGGGACTCGGCCCGATCCCGGCGGTGCGAAAGGCGCTCGCCCGCGCCGGATGGTCAATCGACGGGATCGACGTGATCGAGATGAACGAAGCCTTCGCGGCGCAGTGCCTTCCGTGCATCCGCGAGTTGGGAATGGACGCCTCGCGGGTCAACGTCAACGGCGGGGCCATCGCCCTGGGCCATCCTCTCGGATGCAGCGGGGCGCGGATCGCCACAACGCTCCTGCACGAGATGAAGCGCCGCGGCGCGCGACGGGGCCTGGCGACCATGTGCGTCGGCGTCGGCCAAGGCGTCGCTACGGTGTTTGAACGCCCGTAGCCTCGCCGCCCGGAGCGAGTGGAAAGCAGGCCCGTCAGCCCCGCCGATCCCCTTGGAAAGCGGGTTGCGGAGCCGGACGCGAAGTACCTGGGAAGTCGGCGGAATCAGGAATACAACGCCTTCCCAGCGGCACGCGACTTGCTATGATTTCCGGCGTAGTCGGCCAAGCGGTCAGGCCGGTTTTGAGTTGAACACGCGGTACCAGCGAGCCATAGCCCTTACGAAGGGGCGGCGCCCCGTGGGGACGAGTTGTTTTCACGCGGCGGGCGGCGTAACGAACCCCGGAGTCTGAACGTTCCATGAGACTGGCTGTCCCCAAGGAAATTGTTGCCGGTGAACGGCGGGTGGCGCTGGTTCCGGAGACTTGCAAAAAGCTGATCAAGGTCGGAGCGGAGATCGCCGTTGAGGCCGGCGCGGGTCTGGCGTCCTACTTTTCCGATGAGGAGTACCGCAGCGCCGGGGCGACGATTGTCGCTGAGGTCGCCGCCCTGCTGGCTGAGGCCGACTTCGTTCTCAAAGTCCAGCCGCCGGTCGCACAATCGGCCGCCGGACGACATGAGGCCGACCTGCTCAAGTCCGGTTCGATTCTGCTGACCACCCTCTATCCGACTCGCAATCTCGACGCCGTTCGGCGACTGGCCTCGCGGGAGATCACCAGCTTCGCGGCCGACTGTTTTCCGCGGACCACGCGGGCACAGACGATGGACGTTCTTTCGTCGATGGCCAACATCGGCGGATACAAGGGCGTGGTGATCGCGGCCAATGAGTTGGCCAAGTATTTTCCGATGTTCATGACTGCGGCGGGGACGGTGTTCGCGGCCAAGGTGTTCGTGATCGGAGCGGGCGTCGCAGGGCTGCAAGCGATCGCGACGGCCAAACGCCTCGGCGCCACCGTCGAAGCGACCGACACGCGACCCGTAGTCAAGGAGCAGGTCGAAAGCGTCGGTGGGAAGTTCGTCGGCGTGGAGGCGGGTGAAGCGGCACAGGATGAACGAGGGTACGCCAAGGAGCTATCGAAGGACTTCTACGAAAAGCAGGCGGCGCTCATCAGTGATCGCTGCGCGGTCAACGACGTAGTGATCACCACAGCGCTGATCGGCGGGGTGAAAGCGCCGAAGCTCATCACCGAGGAGATGGTGAAGAGAATGCGGGCGGGGTCGGTGATTATTGACCTCGCCGCGGAAGGCGGGGGGAACTGCACGCTGAGCGAGCCGGGCCGGACGATTGAGAAATACGGCGTGAAGATCTGTGCGCCGTTGAACCTGCCCTCGCAGATGCCGCTGCACGCCAGCACGCTCTACTCGCGCAATTTGGCGGCTTTTGTTACGGCGTTCTGGAAGGACAAGGCGTTTGTGCTCGATCTGAACGATGAGATTCAGAAAGGGTCGGTCATCACCCACGGCGGGCAGGTCGTGCACGAGCCGACGAAGGCCGTGCTTCAGCAGCCCGGAGCGTAGAACCCACGGTCCACCGACAATCGGTAGAATGAGCGTTGTGAAACGCTCGAAGGCAACGCAAGAAATGAGGCACAGGGTGAACATGAAAAGAACTCAGGCCGCACTCCGACGCATTACGTTGATAGGGCTGACATTCGCTTTCTCGGCCATCTCCTCAGGTTGCGCGTCACCACGGCAAGGCGCCGGGGTCGGGAACCCTCGCGCGAGCCGGCGCATCACGCTCCCCGCTCAGCCTGAGCCGATGAGCATAGATACAGCAAGGACCGCTCTGATTGTCGTCGATATGCAGAATGATTTCGGATCGAAAGGGGGCATGTTTGACGGTGCCGGAATTGATATCTCCGGGATTCAAAAAGCTGTCGGCCCAACGGCAAGAGTCTTAGCCTCGGCCCGGAAGGCTGGTATCAAGGTCATTTATCTGAAAATGGCTTTTCGCCCCGATCTGTCTGACGCCGGGCCGCATGATTCTCCGGCCTGGATCAACCACTTGGAGCGCTTGAATGTCGGAAAGACGATCAAGGCGCCCAACGGTAGGGAAAGTCGAATCCTGATCCGAGACACCTGGAACACCGACATTCTTCAAGAACTCGCCCCGGAGCCCGGCGATATTGTGATCTACAAGAATCGTTTCAGCGGCTTCTATCAAACGGAGCTGGATGCCATTCTGAAACGCATGGCCATCAGGCACCTCGTCGTGACGGGCTGCACGACGAGCGTTTGCGTGGACTCGACCATTCGAGATGCGATGTTCCGAGACTATCGTTGTGTGCTGCTTGCGGATTGTACGGCCGAGCCAATTGGTCAAGGCCTACCGAGAAGCAACTACGATGCGTCACTGTTGGTCGTTCGCACGCTGCTTGGCTGGACGTCGAGCTCAGACGAGTTCATCAGGGCCCTCGAGCCGCCCTCCACCGCCGTCCAGGACAATCTGCGGAATTAACGTTGACAGAACCCTAGGAGCGATGGAATGCAGCAGTTGGACCTGTGGTCGATGTTGTTCGTGTTCATGCTCGCGACCTTCCTCGGATTCCTGTTGATCCGCAACGTGTCGCGGCTCTTGCACACCCCGTTGATGTCGCTGACCAACGCCATCTCGGCCATCGCCGTGGTCGGGTCGATCATCATCGCTGGGGAACAGGAGAAGATGGACTTCACGACGTTGCTGGGGACGGTTGCGGTCGCGGCCTCCATGACCAACATCGTCAGCGGGTTTCTGATCACCGACCGGATGTTGAAGATGTTCAAAAAGCCGGGGTCGAACAAGTAATGACCTACGAATTCCACGTGACCCAGCTCATCTACCTGGTGTCGACCGCGCTGTTCGTCTTTTCGCTGAAGTGGCTGAGCCACCCGCGTACGGCTCGGCGCGGGGTGGTCGCGGGTGTGCTGGCCATGACCGCCGCCGTGGGCGGGACGCTCATGCACCATGAGATCGTCACGTTCAAGTGGATCGCCCTGGCTATGGTGATCGGGACGATCATCGGCGTCCCCTTATCGTGGGTGCCGCTGACGGCCGTGCCCCAGCGAACCGCCCTGTCGCACTCTTTCGGCGGTCTGGCCGCGGGGCTGGTCGGCACGGCGAAGTACATGCTCTGGCTGAACGAGGGGCCCGAGGCGCTGACCTCGTACCGCATGACCGCCATCGTCATCGAGTGCATCCTGGGGTACCTGACCTTCACCGGCAGCCTGATGGCCTGCGGCAAGTTGCAGGAGTGGATCCCCACCCGACCCATCACCTACAAAAACCAAAACCTCATCAACCTCGCGCTACTCACCGTCGCCATCGCCGTCGGCGTGATCATCATCTTCAAACCGTATCTGTGGTGGCTGTTCCCGATTGTGATCCTGCTTTCGCTCACCTTCGGCGTGCTCCTGATTATCCCCATCGGCGGGGCGGACATGCCCACGGTGATTTCGCTCTTGAACGCCTATGCGGGACTGTCGGCCGTAGCCATGGGTTTCGTTCTGGAGAATAAGCTCCTGATTACCGCCGGGGCGTTGGACGGCTCGTCGGGGTTCATCCTCTCGGTCATCATGTGCCGAGCGATGAACCGTTCGTTCGCCAATGTGCTGTTCGGCGCCTTCGGGCAAGTGAAGACGTCGGCGGCGGTCGCCGAGCAGCGAACCGTGAAGAGTGCCACGGCCCAGGATGCGGCCCAGCTTCTCGAACAGGCGCAGCTCGTCGTTGTGGTACCGGGATACGGAATGGCCGTCGCCCAGGCGCAGCACCGCGTGCGCGAGCTGTACGATCAGCTCACCAAACGCGGCATTGACGTAAAGTTTGCGATCCACCCCGTGGCGGGCCGAATGCCGGGGCACATGAATGTGCTGCTGGCGGAGGCCGAAATCCCCTACGACAAGCTCACCGAAATGGACGACATCAACCCGGAAATGCCCCGCGTGGACGTGGTACTGGTGATCGGGGCCAACGACGTGGTCAATCCCGCCGCCCGACACGACAAAGGCAGTCCGATCTTCGGCATGCCGATCATCGACGCGGACAAGGCCAAGACTTGCCTGGCCATCAAGCGCACCATGAACCCCGGTTTCGCCGGAATCGAAAACGAATTGTACTACGCCGACAACACCTTGATGGTGTTCGGCGACGCGAAAGCGGTGGTGGGGGACTTGGTGAAGGAACTCTCCGGTCAGGGCGGCATGCACTAAGCGGTCCACATTTCCATGGTGCCGACGGTCCTCGACCCCGTCGTCGGCCCCGCGGTGAATTCTCTCTCGAGGCAATCCCTGCGGACGGGGATGGAGCATGGTGGCGCTACGCTTGGCCATGCCACCCGGCCACGTTTTTTGGGATGCACCCCCATCGCGCGGTCCGGGGTTTCGG
Organism: uncultured Phycisphaera sp.; assembly: GCA_964421865.1. GTDB lineage: Bacteria > Planctomycetota > Phycisphaerae > UBA1845 > UBA1845 > SBAX01. Next base: position 4,943 of record CAYQZH010000297.1, read on the forward strand.
CATTGACGAGGTGCTCAAAAGCGACTGCAATAACCCGGGACCGGGCTGTAGGCCGCCGTTCTA
>CAYQZH010000298.1:0-4977 GCA_964421865.1 uncultured Phycisphaera sp.
ATGGAAACCCGCGGCAACGGCAATGAAAGCGATGTTCGGCGCGGGAACGTTGGTTTGCCCGGACCAGTTTGCTCCCCACGCCTCGATGGTCCCGTCGGCCTTGAGGCCAACGCTGTGGTAATAGCCCGCGACAATGCCGATGAAATCGGCATTGGGCGCGGGAACGCTGGTTTGACCGTAATGGTTGTTTCCCCATGCCACGATGGAGCCGTCGGCCTTGAGACCCAGACTGTGACCTTCAACGGTAGCCCCAAAATAATTTCCGCTAACGCTGACGACCACGAAACCGCCGTTGGGCGCGGGGACGTCGGATTGACCTGAGTCATTGTCTCCCCAGGCCACGATGGATCCGTCGGCCTTGACGCCTAGACTGTGGAACTCACCCGCGGCGAGGCCGACGAAATTGGCATTTGGCGCGGGGACGTTGGTTTGTCCGTAGTCGTTGTTTCCCCACCGCACGATGGTCCCGTCGTCCTTGAGCCCCAGACTATGGTAATTGCCCGCGGCGACGGCAATGAATCCCGTGTTGGGCGACGGAACGTTGGATTGCCCCATATAGTAGCCGTAGAGATCATAGTTCGATCCCCAGGCCACGATGGACCCGTCGGCCTTGAGGGCCAGACTATGCCACGCTCCCGCGCCGATGCCGATGAAATCGGCATTGGGCGCGGGCACATCGGTTTGAGCAAAGTAGTTGTCTCCCCAGGTCACAATGGATCCGTCGGCTTTGAGGCCCAGACTGTGGTACCTGCCTGCGGCGATGCCGATGAAACCTGTATTGGGCGCGGGAATATTTGTTTGGCCAAATTGGTTGTCTCCCAAGGCCACGATGGACCCGTCGGCCTTGAGACCCAAACTATGCCTCCAGCCAGCGGCGACGCCCACGAATCCCGTGATGGGCGCGGGGAAACTGTAATAAATTCTTCCCCACGCCACGATGGACCCGTCGGCTTTGAGTCCAAGACTGTGGTATTCGCCCGCCGCGACGGCGACGAAACCGCTATTAGGCGCGGGGACGTTTGTTTGACCGTACCCATTGTGCCCCCACGCGACGATGGAGCCGTCGGTTTTGAGACCCAGGCTGTGGTAGCTGCCCGCGGCGCCGGCGACGAAACCGCTAGAGAGATCAACACCGACGACTTGGTCTCCCCATCCCACGACGGACCCACTGGGCTGCTCGCCCGAGCCGGCGTCAGTTTCACCGGGCGTTGCCGCGCTATGAGTTACAAGAATACCTACCGCCAATCCCCAAAAGCCAGTTGAGGCGAATCGCATAATCATCCTCCATTGCTTCGCGTCTTTGCGGTCGTTGCAAAGGCGACTCCGGGGCTTCTATGGGAAAACGCTGGACGCTCTATCCATAACAACACGAAACTCGTGCAAGCGACGGACCAAATCGCAAAAAAACTCTTGAAAGTTGGGTAGGCAGGTGGGGACCAAGCCAGCCGATTCTAGCACCCGGGCGTGGTGTCCGGCAAGGCGATAGTTGAATTTTTGTCCGCCCCGTTTCATTGCTTCATGGACCGCAGTTTCCCCAACCTGGACGATTCATCCGGCCCGGCTACACTGGGGGGTTCGGCTTTGGGGGCCGGCGTCTTCGCTGCGCGGGCGACGGCCGGGACCTCGCCGGGGCGAGCACGACCGATGATCACCCTCCACGCGATCTGGTTCGACGCATCACTCCATCTCTGGGCCGAGCACGATTCAGCGCACCGCGAAACCGAAATACCCTCGGCGAACACGCCCGCCCAGCCCCGTTCCCCGCGGCCAGGCGCCGCCGTTTCCCACGACGAGCTTCGCCGCATCGTGGGCGACGGATGGGACGTTCTGTTGATCAGCGGCGCGGTCGATTCTGAATTAACGCTTCGACTTCCCCTCCGTGATGGTCAACTGCTTCCGTCGAACCAGGCCGACCGCGACCCGGCCGAATCGGACCACGGCAGTGCGATCGTTCTATTTCCCTGCCGGATCCCCACGCTCGCTTTCGCGGTGGCGGACGCCGTCGATCTCTTGACCGCGCCCGCGACTTCACCTGGAGCCGAAATCCGCCCAGGGGCTTCGCTGGTCTACTGGTCGCGGGTCGCATCCCTGGTCATGGAACTGCTCGCCGCGCAGCGCTTCGTTCCCGACATCCATCCTGTCGGCGACGGTCGTTACCGCGGCTTTTGGCGAGTGGTGGTGAACGACGCCTCGACCTCGGAGCGCTTAGCCGCGTTGATCGCCTCCATGCCGCCCGTTTGCCGGAGCGTGGCGACGCCCGATGATTCGCTCCAAGCCTCGACCCTGGTCGAGAGTTTCCTGTGGATGGCCGTCGATGCTCTCGTCCGCCGTTGTTTGGAGGGCGACGAGCTCACCCACGCCCTGCACGACCCCGCCGCGCAAACTCAATCGTTGCAGATTCAGTGGCTTCGGGCGCTGGTTCGCGGCGATTCGACGCTGGCCGCGAGTCGTGAGGACGCCGCGGACATCTCCCGAACCGTGCGCAACTGGCTTGCCAAGCTGGAGCCTCCGCCGCCGGAGCGATCCTGCCGCACTTGTTTCCACCTCGTACCGCCGGCATTCGATTCGCCGTCCGTCGCCCCCGATGGGCGATTGTGGAAGTTGACCTTCCACGTTCAGGCCGTGCGTGATCCGACTCTGGTCGTTGACGCTGAAGATTTGACCGCGGCGCGCCGGGACGAACATCCCCGGATTCTCCCTCGCCCTTTCGACGACGCTCGCGAGCAGCTTCGAGCCGACCTCGCCCTCGCGGCCCGCCACTTTCCTCCGCTTGCCCCCTGCGCGGAACCGTCCGGGCCCCTCGAATGCGCCTTGACGCTCAACGAGACGTACGCCTTCCTGCGCGATGCCGCCCCGATTCTCGAGCTGGAGGGCTTCGGCGTCTGGACCCCGAAGTGGTGGCGGGAGGATCGCCGCCGACTGCGGATGCATCTCGACATTCGCCCCGTAGCGGCCGATGCGGACGCTGCTCCGACACGCATGAGACTCGATTCGCTGGTGGCCTACGATTGGCGCGTCGCCCTCGGCGATGACGACCTTTCCCTCGACGAGATCACCCAACTCGCCGCTCAAAAGGAACCGCTCGTTCGCCTTCGCGAGCGATGGATGGAGGTCCAACCCACGGACCTCGAAGCCGCTCTCGACTTCCTCGACCGAAGGGGCCGCGGCACGACGACCGTCCTCGAAGCCCTACGCCTATGCTACGTCGCCGACGATCTCGGGACCGGCCTGCCCGTCGGCGACTTGCGCAGCCACGGCTGGATCGACACGCTTCTCAACGCCCGCGATTTACAGGGGCACGTCGAGCGGCTTGCTCCTCCGCGCGGATTCGGCGGAGCGCTGCGACCCTACCAACTGAAGGGCCTCGAATGGTTGAGCTTCCTTTCCAGGTTAGGCCTGGGCGCTTGCCTGGCCGACGACATGGGACTGGGCAAGACCATTCAGATGATCGCCCTGTGGCTCCACGAACGCGAGTCGGGCGTATCGCCGGGTCCTACCCTCCTGGTCGTCCCCATGTCGCTCGTCGGCAACTGGAGCCGCGAGATCGAGCGCTTCGCCCCTTCGCTACGGGTGATGGTGCATCACGGCGTGGATCGGCGTACAGGGCAGGAGTTCGTCGATGAAGTCGCCAAGCACGACGTGGTCATCAGCACCTACGCCCTCACCCATCGTGACTTCGCCCATCTTTCGGCCGTCCAGTGGCATCGCGTGGCACTCGACGAGGCCCAGAACATCAAAAACCCCGCCGCCAAGCAGGCCGTCGCCGTCCGGTCCCTTCAAGCCGTCCAACGTGTCGCCCTCACCGGGACTCCCGTCGAGAATCGCCTGAGCGAGCTGTGGTCGATAATTGATTTTCTCAACGTCGGCTACCTCGGCAGCGCCACTGATTTCCGCCGCCGCTTCGCCGTACCCATCGAGCGCTACCACGACGCCGATCGGGCCGCACGGCTCCGCCATCTGATTCGCCCCTTCGTTCTGCGCCGCCTCAAGAGCGATCCGACGATTGAGATTGATCTACCCGCGAAGATGGAGATGAAGGTTTTTTGCAACCTCACCCGCGAACAGGCCGCCCTCTACGAGGCCGTGGTCAACGACATGCTCGCCCAGATCGACCACTCCGGCGGCATCCAGCGCCGCGGTTTGATCCTCGCCGCCCTGGTGAAGCTCAAACAAGTCTGCAATCACCCGGCGTTATTTCTCGGCGATGGTTCGGAGCTACCGCATCGAAGCGGGAAGTGTGAACGCCTCGCCGAAATGCTCGAAGAGGTTCTGGCCGAGGGGGATCGGGCGTTGATCTTCAGTCAGTACCGCGGAATGGGGGAGCTTCTCAAGAAGCTGTTGGAAGACGCGTTCCACCGCGAAGTGCTTTTCCTCCACGGGGGGAGCACGCGACTGCAACGTGATGCCATGGTCGAACGATTTCAGCAGGGCGACGGGAGCGTGCCCTTGTTCCTCCTCTCGCTGAAGGCCGGCGGCTTCGGTCTCAACCTCACCGCGGCCAATCACGTGTTCCATTTCGATCGCTGGTGGAACCCCGCCGTCGAGGACCAGGCCACCGACCGCGCCCACCGCATCGGTCAGGTGCAGCGCGTCCAGGTCCACAAGTTCGTCTGCATCGGCACGCTCGAGGAAAAGATCGACGTGCTGCTCGAACACAAACGTAATCTCGCCGACAACGTCATCGGCGCCGGAGAGGAATGGTTGACCGAGCTTTCGACCGACGGCCTACGCGACCTATTCGCCCTGTCGCGCGAGGCCGTCGCGGAGGATTGACCATGAACTTCGATGCGAATCGCGTCCCGGAACAGCGCCACCAGGATAGCCCAGCCCCGCTGCACCGAGACCTGCCTAATGCAAGAACCCCGCCGGCGCATCGGGTCCGCGTCAAGTTGTGGGTGAAGAGCTTCCGAATCAAACGCCCAGCCTGAAAGGCCGGTCTAAAATAGCCGTGGGCACAGCGAAGCGACGCCCACGGTT
>CAYQZH010000299.1:0-4945 GCA_964421865.1 uncultured Phycisphaera sp.
GCCATTAAAGCAAGGCGCGAATCATTCCGTCGAACCATCAGAAATGGCCAGACCCTTTCAAACGCTTACAAACCGTCGGGTGACGTCGAACGATCAGAGCCGGGGGCGCAAGCCCGCGGACCCGTCCAACCCGAAGATGCAGGTGCGTCGAACCCCTAGCGTTGGGTGATGGGGACGTACGGTTGGTCGTGTCCCCCGACGTAACGCTGCGTCGGCCGGAAAATGCGGTTGTGTTCGAGTTGCTCCAACCAGTGGGCAAGCCAGCCGGAGACGCGGGCCATGGCGAAAATCGGCGTAAAACAGACCGGTTGAATCCCCAGTTCGGCGTAGACGATTCCCGAGAAGAAGTCCACATTGGGCCAGATGCCTTTGTCGGCGTAATGCTCCTTAACCACGTTTTCTACTTCCAGGGCGATCTCGTAGTGGGGGTTGCCGGTCTTTTGCGTGAGCTGCTGGGCGTACACCTTGAGGATTTTGGCCCGCGGATCGACGGTCTTGTACACGCGGTGCCCGCAGCCCGGAATCTTCTCCTTGCGGGTGACCATTTCCTCGACGACGGCCCGGGCGTTCTTCGGCGACCCGATGCGGTTGAACAATTGGATGGTGTCCTCGTTGGCGCCGCCGTGCAGCGGGCCGGAGAGGGCCCCGAGGGCGGAACTGACCACACAATACGGATCGGCCAGCGTCGAGCCGACCACGCGCCCGGCGAAGGTCGAGGCGTTCATGGTGTGATCGGCGTGAAGAATCAGAGCGACGTCGAGGATGCGGGCCGTCTGCGGATCCGGCACCTCGCCGGTCATCATATAAAAGAAGTTGGCGGCATGGGTCAAATCATCGCGCGGAACGATGTGTTCATCGCCCTTGCGCAGGCGCTCGAAGGCCGCGACCAAGCTGGGCATCTTGGCGATGAGCCGGACGCAAGCGAGACGCTTGTCTTCCGGCGCCGTGTATTGACGCTGGGGATAGAACATGCCGACCGCGGCGATTCCGGCCTGAAGCGCGTCCATCGGATGACCGGTTTCGGGAAGACACTTGAGCAAGTCGACGATGCGATACTTGAGGCGTCGGTGGGTGGAGAGCTGCCCGTTGAACTCGTCCAGCTCCTTTTTGCCGGGCAGCTTGCCGGTGAGCAAGAGATACGACGCTTCCTCGAACGTGCTCTTTTCGGCGAGCAGTTCGACGTTGATCCCGCGGTATTCGAGCTTGCCCGCCTGGCCGTCGACGTGGCTGATCGATGACTCGGCGATGGGCACGCCCTCCAGGCCGGGGATCAGTTCCGGCGGCGCCGCGGGCGGGTTCGGTTTACGTGCGGGCATCGTTGCGGTTGCGGTTGCTGGGTCCGACATGGCTTCGAATCTCCCGGACCTGCGCGCGGCACGGATCCACCACGATGGCTACACGGCCACCGACAAGGCGCGACAACGGCGCCGAGCAACACGGTCTGCAAGGTTTGTCGTGCAAAACGCGTGCCAGGATGAGGACGAGATGGGGTGAAACGAGCGGATTCGTGGCGGCATGGCCGATCCCCCTGAAGGCGGGCGCCGCCATAACGGAGCGTCAGTGCTCATTTCGGGGGATAGGCCCCAATCCGGCGGTCGCATCTTGAGCGTCACTCGACCCTCGCCACGCGGTCCGTACCCGAAGAGCCTAAGCCGACCGGCGGGGTCCGGTATTCGTCGGCCATCGGTTAGGATTCCACCATGCGGCTGACCAACGAGGAGGGCGCAAGTCGGCTCCAGTGTCTTTCGCGGTCGTTGATCGAGCTGGTCTATCCGGCGCGATGCCTGGCCTGCGGCACATGGCGCGACTTAGAGCCTCTCCCGCCCCGCCTCGGTGGCATGGCCGAGCACAACGCCGCCGTACCCCACGGGGATACGCTTGTGGCCTCCGGTCCACTCTGCGGCGAGTGCGCGAAGGCCATCGAGCGCATACGCGAAGAACCGACTTGTCCGACCTGCGCGGCGTCGGTCGCTCCCTATGAAGTCTCGCTGGGACGGTGCGGGCAGTGCCGCGGGAGGTCTCTGCGCATCGCGGGGACGGTCCGCGTCGGCATCTACCGCACGCTGCTGAGCCAACTTCTACGGGCGTACAAGTATGAAGGCCGCGAGGAGCTTCAAACACTGCTCGGCGGCTGGTTGGCCGAGGCGATCCAAAACGCTCCGTGGCGAGACCGCATCGAGGCCGTCGTCTCCGTCCCCACGCACTGGAAGCGGCGGTTCCATCGCCCGTTCCACGCCGCCGATGCTCTGGCTTCTCATGTCGCCGGAAGAATCGGTCGACCCAACGTGTCCGTCCTGCGCCGCGTCCGCGCCGGCCCGCATCAGATCGGCCTATCTCCCACCGAACGAACGGCCAACGTCCGCGGCGCGTTTGCACTTCGGAAGGGGGTGACGCTTCGCGACGCCCGCGTGCTGCTGGTCGACGACGTGAAGACGACCGGCGCGACGCTCGAAGAATGCGCCAAGGTACTGCGCCGCGGAGGGGCGGCGGAAGTCTACGCCGCCGTCGTGCTCCGCGTCGGGTGGACGCACCACACGAGCAGAGTTTTGTCGCAGATCTGAATCCACGCCATTCAACCCGCCGCATGAATGCGGCAGCTCGGATATCGCATCAAACACGTGGGATCAGAATAGGCACGGTGCCGTGTGAAGGGCGGTGGGCGACGTGGTCGGGCGGAAGCTCGCCGAAAAGCACGTAGCAGGATTGCTCGTACCAGTCCCGGCCCCAGCAATGACGACCGTGCAGGAGCATCGCCGCCGCCGCCACGGGGGCGACCGGGGCCGAGCGTCGCAAGAACGGTACGATCGCCTCCGGTTCGTCGTGGACCATTTCCCAACCGGTGTGTTCCTGATCGGGCGAGGCCGGATCGAACCGGGCGGCGAGCGCCGCGCGAGTCAACGTGAGCGTCGCCTCAAACAACAGCTCGGGTTGGAGGATCATTCGATCACGTACGAGTCCCGCGACGACGACCTCGGCGATCTCGTCCCCGCTGACGCGAAGCTCCTCGTGGAGTTCCCGGACCGCGGCCGCAAACACGTCCAATCGCCCGTCAGCGTCTCGATCCGACGGTTCGAGCAATCCGCCGAAGGTGTGCAGATGCCCGGCATGAAACGCGACCCTTGGACCGCGCCGCCCGAAAACCAGGAACCCATCGCGGGTCATCACCGTGGAACTGATTCCGACGGGGTTGGAAAGATGATCCTCGCCGATGCGCAGCACCGTCGCGGTGTTGTGCAGATTCGTTCCCAGGAAATCGCGGTAGCACGTGGGGCCCCATTCCAGATGTAGCCCCGCCGGCGTGGCCCGTGAGTGCACTAAACGGATCAGATCGCCGTTGTATAGCATCCGCTCGCCTTCGCGAGCGAGCGCTAACTCCGTCTCCCAAACCCGCCCGATACACTCCTCGACGACCGGCGTCGTCGGTCGAGGCGCCGAGTTCCAGCTTTGCGTGAGATGGTCCTTTGCATACCGTTGCGCAAACTCCACGGCGAAAGGCGCGGCGCAGGAATCATCGGTCGCACCCGCACCGCGTCGTCCCGCGCCCGCGAGTGGACTCCCGCGCGTGCGAAACGCGACCAAGCGCAATACAAGCAGCGCACCGCCCGGCATCGCCAACAACATCGCCAGGACGGAATACTCCAGAACGCCGTTGACTTGCACTCCGCGGACGACGCGCGGAGTCGGGACCGCGTCGAATACGTTCCCGGCCCCGAGCATGGCCAGGACGATCGACAGATAACCCGCGAATCGCAGGATCTCCGCGAGCGCCTGAGGTCGCATCGGCCAGTGACCCGCGCTAAGCAACGCCTGCACGCCCAGGGCCAGGTGTCCCCCCGCGGCGGTCAGCACGGCCAACACCGCGAGGGCATCCCCAAGGGAAAGCCCCCGATGGTGACGCATGAGACTCGCCAGGGCGACGAATGATCCGACGCCCACGAGCAACGCCGTCACGGCCAAGCCGAGCCGCCGGGCAGGACCGGCCTCCGCCTTCATCGTCACCAAGACGTCGACGTCGATCTCCCACCCGCACCACGGACACCGATCGCCCGGCGCGCCGGTCAGGTTGTAGTCGCACTCCGGACAATGCAGATCGGCCTCCACCGGATTGGAGGAGAACTCAGTCACAGGTCATCGCTCGACACGCCCCATTGCGTCCGAGGCTTATTGTCGATGGCCGATGGCCGATTGTCGATTGACCCGATCTCGAATATAACACGTGGTGGGCTGGGAGCGCCGGAATCCACGAGTTGCGACGGGGGTGCGGGGTTCGTAAGGAGACGGACTTGGTTTTGGGGAGCCTGCGTCGGTACGACGTGCAAGCCAAGTACGCCTTGGGGCTGGTGATGGTTTCGATCGCGCCGTGCCTAGCCGCCCTGTGGCTCGGTTGGGCGCGGTTCGACGCCGCTCTGGGCCGGATGGTCTACGGTTCGCAGGGGCGGTTCGAGGCGGCGTTCTTCGGTTGCGTCCTGCTCTCGATGGCGCCGGCCGCCGTGGGTTTCTTCATGGGTTGGAATAGTGCGGGTCAGCGCCGCAACGATCAGTCCGCCCGCTCGTGGATCGCCTTTTTCGTCGGCGGCAGCGTGCTGACGCTGGATGTCGTGTTGCTCGTCGCCTTCTTCATGCTTCACCTGCCGGTGTAGGCGTTTCCGTTCCGGGTTGTATCCGGGCAATTCCAGGCTACAATCTCCCCCACGCGGAGAAGGCCGCTGGTATCGCGCTGCTAGCTCAATTGGATAGAGCGTCGGTCTACGGAACCGAAGGTTGCTGGTTCGAATCCAGCGCGGCGCAGTGACGTAAACCTGGTGTAGTGTCTCATTGATATCTAAACGTATCGAGAGCTTGGGGGGCGCGGACGAGTTTGGGAATGATGTCTTTGAGATCGGCGGTCCAGACGAAGGGTTTGGGGTTAGGGTTGTGGGCGGCGATGTAGTCTTCGATGGCCTTC
>CAYQZH010000300.1:0-4923 GCA_964421865.1 uncultured Phycisphaera sp.
GCTTCGTCGCGGCTTGCCAGTTGCGAAGAAGTGCGTCGGAGTCGCTCTTGATGCGGTTCACGACCGCGAGGCAGGTGTTGTAACTCTCCGTCGCATTGGCGGCCTGACGCTTCCAAGTCTTCAGACCCAGCGCGTTGAGTTCCGCCCACGCCACCGTGACGATCGCCACGAGCGTGATGACCACCGCCCGAGCCGACGGATTCAGCGGCCCGGCCGATCCTGCTTGGCCGGTGAGTGGTGGAATGTCCGGCGACGTGTGGACCTGCACGGCCTTCGGGCGTCCGGGCCACAGGAATAGGAGACAAATCGCAATCAACAAGTTAAGGACGTGGGTCGCGACGCACCACGGACACCATTCGTCCAACACCCGGAACATAATGTTCATGTAGTACGCGGACGCGGCGAGGCCCATGCCGACGAGAAGAAGCGGCAGGAGGTGGAGCCGGCGTCGTCGCGGCGACGGGCGGCCGATCCCGATGAGCCACATGAGCAACGCGGAGTAGTAGACCAGGCCCAGGAAAGCCACCGGCAGGTGCCGCCCGCCGGCGTGCTCATCCGGCTTCTTGGGTGGGAAGTAGCTGTAGGGACTCGCCAGGACCGCGGCGCAATTCGCGCCGCCGGGCACGGGTTTATCCGCGCAGCCCGCGTCAAACCACGCCGCACCCGATGAACCCATCACGTGCCTGAGTACCAGATGATAGCTGACGACCGCGGCCGCCGAGCAAGCCAGGATGGCCACGCCCTGGATGACCCTGCTGAACCTCATGGCCGCGGATGGTAATGCCATGCGGCGAAAGGTGGAACAACAAGAGCGTCACCCGCGGTTACCGTCCGCGGTCGCTCTTGGCGGCCACGCGAGCCGGTGCGCGGGACGGCGATTCGGCGGCCGCGAGCTGTTGGTTGACCCATTGGTTTTTCGGATCGATCCGGTTCGCTTCGACCAGGTGATGGACCGCGGCGGCTTCGTTGTCGTGGCGCATCAGAAACTGTGCAATGGCGATGTGGGCCTTGGCGTTGTCCGGTTCCATGGCCACGCCCTGTCGATAGCGCAACAAAGACCCGTCGAGATCGCCGCGCTGCTCAAGCTCGTCGGCCAGGAACATTTGCTGTTTGGCCGACGGGCCGACGAACTCCGCCGCCCACTCCGCCTCCCTCAGCGCCTCCGCAAACTGCCCCTTCAGCTCCAGAGCGATGTTCAACCCTTCCAACGAGGCCTGGTGACCCGGACATTCGTTGATCGCCCGGCGATAGTAGGCCACGGCGTTGTCCAGTTCGCGGAAGGCGGCCGCATGATTGCGTTCCTTGAACTTCTGTTTCGCGACCATCACGCTGCACAGGCCGAGGTCATGGAGGGTTTCGACGCGGCGATGGGCCTTGTCCTCGGCGTTGAGAAGCAGATACCGCGCCGGGCCGTACTCCCCGTTCAGCATCGCGATTTGACCCTCGTGGCGAAGCTGGCGATAATTGGGATTGCATCCGCCGAGGAGCGCCGCCGCGATGCAGAAAATCGCCACCACAAGGAGCGAGACCCCCGACCAATCTATCCACTCGGAATCCTTGGCGTGTGTCATCTCGAAAACCTCCGTGACTTCGATCTAGTCCTGTACGCCGCCCGATCCCGGCGCGCCGGGGTTCGGGTCGCCAGGCCCGCATCCTATGCCTGACCGCTTCGTCATTCTACATCATCGGCTCGACGGCGGCGAGCACTGGGACCTAATGCTCGAACAGGGCGAGGTCCTGCTCACCTGGCAGCTTCTGCGCGACCCGATCGACCGGGCGAGCCTGCCCATCCCCGCCCGCCGGATCGGCGACCACCGCAAGGCCTATCTCGACTACGAAGGCCCCCTCACCGGCAACCGCGGGACGGTCCGACGGGTGGATTCCGGCACCGTCGAGTTCGAGGAGAACACGCCCCAATACTGCCGTTTCATGTTGGGCGGGAACCGCTTATGGGGAACGTTCCTTCTCAGGCAAGACGCCCAGGGCTGGACCTTCAGGCCGGCGGGTGGTCCGTGACGCGGGGTGCGTGGGCCGCCGGGCTAATCAGAAGCCCGAAGCGCAAACGACGGATCAAAGCCCCGCGCTGTGGCGCTTGGGGTTCGGATTCGGTAGGCTGCGTCACGTTGGATAACGCCAAGGTCTTGCGGATCCCGTACGAATCGGTCCTCGTGGATGTTGTTGTGTAAAAAGTGAAGCAGGTCGCCCACGGAGGTCGGCGCTCCGGAAAACCGGATTGAGTCCGCCTGCGGCGGAATGCCCTGACGCCCCGGGACGAACACCTCTTACCCGGTACTTGGGCCCGAGCTGACCTGCTTCAAGTCCTAGGCTACCGATCGGCCCCCGTGATGTCAAGCGCCAGCGCCACGCTTGCAGCGAGGGCCATGCGAACACGGCCCTGGTCCGCCGTACTCCCCCGCCCGCTGGACTAACCGCAGAGCAGATGGACCATGAGGGCGTTTTGGGCGTGCATGCGGTTTTCGGCCTGGTCGAAGATGGCCGAGTTCGGCAAGCGCGAGGTGGCGTAGTCGATCTCGTCGCCGTAGTGGGCGGGCAGGCAGTGAAGAACGATCGCGTCGCGCTCGGCGATCTTCATGGTTCCGGCGTCGATGCGATAGTTCTTGAAAACTTTCTTTCGCGCCTCGGCCTCCGCCTCTTGACCCATCGAGGCCCACACGTCGGTATAGAGAACGTCCGCGCCCTGGGCGGCGGCTGGATCGGGCGTCACCGTGATCTTCGATCCCGTCGCGGCGGCGATCTCCCACGCCTTTTTCGTCACCGCTTCCTTGGGTTCGTAGCCCGGCGGGGTGATGACGGTCATGTGCATGCCCATTCGGGCGGCGCCGTACATGAGAGAGTGGGCGACGTTGTTGCCGTCGCCGATGTAGCAGGCCTTGAGTCCGGCGAGGCGCTCCTTGCGTTCGAGGACGGTCAGCAGGTCGGCGAGAATCTGGCAGGGGTGCTCGAAGTCGCTCAGGCCGTTGATGACGGGGACGGTGGCGTACTTGGCCAGCTCCTCGACGATCTCGTGGCCGAACACACGGGCCATGATGAGGTCGGCATAGCGCGAGAGGACCAACGCGATGTCCTCGGTCGTTTCACGCTGGCCCAGGCTGATGTCGCTCGGGGCGAGATAGATCGCGTGGCCGCCGAGTCTGGTCATCCCCGCCTCGAAGGAGACCCGCGTCCGCAGAGACGGTTTTTGGAAGATCATCGCCAGCGTCTTGCCCGCCAGCGGCTGCGTGGCTCGCTCCACAGGGCTGGTCTTGAGCGTTCGCGCGGTCTTGAGGACTGCGGATATCTCCTCGGCGGAGAAGTCCAATACGGAAAGAAAATGACGACCTTTCAGATTCACGTTCACGCCTCCGTGTTGCACTCCAGCGCCTTGGATGAATCTTGATTCACCGTGGGGGTTTCCCTCATCCTTCATGCGGGGGCGCTGCCCAAGCATTAGACCGTAATTGTGCCACTGCTCTTGAGCAGTGGGGAGTGCATATGTGCCACCATTGTGTCAGCGGTCCGGCATCACCGACCCGGACTCAAAAACGCACTGCTCAAGAGCAGTGGCACGGGGCTCCTTTCGCAAGGCACATGCCCCGTCCCGCATCATGCGAGTCTACCGGCCTCCCGCCGATGCAGGAGGCGAACCGTGCGGAGTTTGCACTTCCGTAGCCCCCCGTGCACGGCGGTACTCCTCCCCCGCCTTCCGCGCCCGCTCGGCGAGTCGCTTAAGATCGTGTCCGACCTCCTCGTCGATGGCCTCGCGCACGGCGCGGACCTCCTCGACGATGGGATCGCTCACCCGTCGGTCTTGTTTAAGTCGACTCATGTTCGATCTCCATCATATCGTCCGGGCGTAGAATCCTTGGGGCCAGCGCCGACCTTTCCAGTCCGCGAACGGATCGTCCTCCCGCAGACCCAAGCCGAATGAGGAGGGTGCGGTTCCGAACATTACGCGGCGCTGGTCTCGTAGGAGAAGTCCAGCTTTCCCGAACGCTCCATCGCGTGCTCAATCGTGAGGCGGACCACTTTTCCGTCCCCATCCATGTCAATCAGAACGTTCTCGTTGAGTTCCGTGGTCTCGGTCGCTTCGCGATCGTTGAGTTTGATGTAAAGCGTGTCCGTCTCAATGAAATACTTCACCTTCATGGCGCTTACCCCTGAGGCCTGGCGTCATTCTACCCCGCCACCGCCTCCTTCCGCAAGGCAAAGCCCGGTGCGCCGGGACTCGCGGGTCGGCGTCAGAATTGTGGGTGGGTTTCAGCGCACCTTTCGGACGCCGCTCTTTCCACAGGCCGGAGGCCTGTTCTAACGCAGCCGGTGGCAAGTCCACCGCAGGCGGACGCCGCCACCGGTTAGCGGTCACCGCGAGAAAAGTCGACCCTGTAAGGGTCGTCTGGCGGCCGCCGGGGCACACCTCCAAGACGAGCCTTTCAGGCTCGAATGGGGAATTCGATCGCCCGCGAACCGTGGGCGTCGCTTCGCTATGCCCACGGCTATCTTAGACTGGCCTTTCAGGCCGGGGGGTTGTTTGGAGCATGTTTGTCCACGAACTTGACGCCAACCCGGGACTCGCGGCTCGGAGGGGTTGTGTCGCTCCCGCCTCGCTTTCAGACCCGGAAACTGTCCGCTCGCTTGCGCTCGCGGCTCTGACCGGCTTTGGCTCCCGCGAAACGTAAAAACCCGTCTCCCGCCGCCGGATGCCCCTTATCAACCGCCCAAGCTTCGGGCATAATCCTCGGTTGTGTGATTCTCGAACGACAAAGGAGCCAACCGTGACCACGCGAACCATCGCCCGGACGGCCTGTGCGGCCGTGTGTAGTTTTGCAGCGTCGAGTCTTGTCATGGCCGACGAGGGGATGTGGCTGTTTACCAAACCTCCGGCGAAGTACCTCAAGGAGAAGTACGGCTTCGAGCCGACGCCGC
>CAYQZH010000301.1:0-4103 GCA_964421865.1 uncultured Phycisphaera sp.
GCAGCGTCCGCCGGGCCGGCGATCGCGTGCGGATCACCGCCCAGCTCATTGCGGTTAGCGACCAAACGCATCTTTGGGCGGAAAACTACGAGCGTGATCTCAAAGACATTTTCGCATTGCAAAGCGACGTTGCCGAACGCATCGCCGGATCGCTGACCGTGGAACTGCTACCCGGGGCCGTTGCGACCTCCACCCGAGCTCGCACCATCAATCCCGAAGCGTACCAGGCCTATCTAAAGGGCCGTTTCTATTGGAACAAGCGTACGCCCGACGGTCTCCAGAAAGCGGTCGAGTACTTCGAGCAGGTCATCGCGCTGGCGGCGGATTGGCCGCTGGGGTACGCGGGACTGGCGGATGCTTACGTATTGATGCCGTTCTGGGCACCCGTGCGGCCCAGTGAAGCGATTCCGCAAGCAAGGGCGGCCGCCGCCAAAGCGTTGGAAATGGACGAGTCTTTGCCCGAGGCACACGCCACTATGGCGCTTATCGCAAGCTCGTACGACTGGAATTGGCCCACCGCCGAACGGGAGTACGAGCGTGCCATCGCGTTAAGCCCCAATTACGCGACGGCGCATCAGTGGTTTGCGGAGCATCTTATGTACACGGGCCGACACGACGAAGCGATCCGGGAGATCACCAAAGCCCAGGAACTCGACCCTCTTTCACTCATCATCGGCTCCGCCGTCGGCTATATACAATACCATGCGGGGGACTTGGAGCAGGCGGAGACCCGGTTCCGCAAGACGCTCGAACTCGTTCCTGATTTCGCCCTCGCCCACCTTTGGCTGGCCAGGACCTTGTGTCTGCAAGGAAGGCTCGCGGAAGCGAGTACGGAAGCCCGGGAAGCGGTCCGACTCTCCAACAACAACCCTTTGTACGCCTCCACCCTCGGCTACGTGTGCGCCAATGGCGGCCAGCCCGAAGAGGCCCGGAGAATCCTCGACGAACTTGCTGCCCGGTCGACGGAAGCGTACGTCGCTCCGACTTATTTTGCTCTCGTCCATGCAGGGCTTGACGAGAGGGACCGGATGTTCTACTGGCTGGAAAGGGCTTACCAGGATCGCGATGTAGCTCTGCTCTACGTGCTCGCCGACCCGCTTCTGGCGCCCATGCGCACCGATCCCCGTTTCGCCGACCTCCTCCGCCGCGTCGGCCTGCCTGCAAAGGAAAAGTAGCTGGCGGGACCTCCCGGCGCGCCGGGACGAAGCGTCTCATGTGTACGTCGACAAGGCAGGGATCAAGAGATTCTTCGCTTCGCTCAGAATGACATGCGTACCACTTGCCATTCGCCATTCGATATTCGACATTCGTCATTCCGGCCGTTAGCGTGGCTTCATGTCCATCCTGGGCCACGGCCTCGATCTCGTCGAATGCGCCCGCATCGCCCAGGTCTTGCAGGACCACGGGCAGCGGTTCCTCGATCGCGTACTGACCCCGGCTGAGCAAGAGCGGGCCCAGCAGTTCAAGAACCCGACCCCCTTCATCGCCGGTCGCTTCGCGGCCAAGGAGGCGATCCTCAAAATGATCGGCACGGGCTGGCGCGGCGGCATCGCCTGGACCGACATGGAAGTCCTCCCCGATGCCCTGGGCCGCCCCATCGTGACCCTCAAGGGCGAAACCGCCCGCCTCGCCGGCCAGCTCAGCATCCGACGGATTCTTCTTTCGATCACCCACACCGAACACCACGCCGCGGCCTCGGCCATCGGGACCGCATAGTCCCCACACCGTTCCCTTCCATCGCCTGAGAGGCGCAGAAGACAAGACCGTCACTCACGAGGGCTGACGTTACGTTGCCCGCTCTTGGCTTGGATTGGCGACTAGGGCGCGCCCTACTTCGTGGCTCCGTGCCTTCGTGCCTACGTGCCTTTTTCGAGGTTTTTGTCGTACAGGAATTGCAGCCCGAGGATGTAGGAGCCGGTGTCGGTCTCCGCGCAATGGCGCACGACGGCCCTGCCGTGGAAGCTCATCTCCGGCTCGTGAATGGCGATCGCTAATTGCAGCCCCGCAGCGAGTTCTTCGTCGGCGCGCACCCCGATCCCATCGACGCTGAGATTGATCGAGGTGGCGAGGGCGTAGCGTTCGCCGCCGTTTTCATCGGGGACCCACAGTTCGACGGTGCCGGGGAAAGGCCAACGCAACGCGCGGCGTCGGCCGTGGGCGTCGGCGCGCGAGGCCCACGTTTGCCGTTCGGATAGCAATTCACCGACCGCCTGCTCGGTCAAGGCACAGATTTCCGCAGTGTCCATTCCCCACCTCCCACCATTAAACGACTCGTGTCTACCCCTTACGTACGATACCCGTCGCGTCGCGGGAAAGGGGCGGGTCGGTTATGGGGCCGTTACCCCTACCTCGACGGGCGGCTATACTCGCGCGGTCGGCGTACGAAAAAATCTCGCGGGTTATCGGTGGTGGATGACGGGAAGCGAACTGGACTGTCCGTCCCTCGACGGACGGATGGGGTAGGAAACCAAGCAGCGCGGCGGCGGTGCGGCCGGGAGGTCAAGGCATTTGCTCGATGAACGATCGAAACAGGCGCTCCTCACGCGAGTCCGGAGGATTCCGATCGTGGACACGCTGGGCATTCACATCGAGGAGTTCAGCGAGGGCTACTGCAAGGCCGTCGTCCCGCACGACCTCCGCTATGACGGCGTTTTTGAGTCCTTTCACGGCGGGCTGCTGATGACCGTCGCGGACAGCATCGCCTGTTTTGCGATCATGACCCAGACCGGCCCCGACGAACCGCTCACGACTACGGACATGAACATTCGCTTCCTCGCGGCCTGCCTGACCGATGTCACCGCGGTGGCCAGGGTCATCAAGTTGGGCCGCACGCTTTGCCCCGTTGCGATCGACCTGTTCGACGCCAACGGCGTGCAGGTCGCGGTGGCGCAGGTCACGTATATGCGGCTTCCGAAACCGCCCGACCGATCGTAGAACCGGCCAGTTCGGGTTATACTGCGATCGTGTGAGGGGCAGGCCGAAAGCTGATAACGGAGAGCGTAGGTTTTTCAAAGCGGAGCGAGGCCATGTCCGGTGAAGGCGGCTGGTATTACGTGAAGAACGGTCAGACGGTCGGGCCGATGTCGCGCGAGGAACTGATCCAGGCGGTTCCGACGGCGGACGGACCCGCGACCCTTATTTGGGGGCCGGGGGTGACTGAGTGGACCGAGGCGAGGCACGTCGTGTCTCTCGGCGCCGGCGCGACACACACTGCGGCCCCGCCGCGACCGCCGAAAGCTCGCCGCGCGGACGAAATCGACTACGAAATCTTCGGCGACGACATGCAGTTCGTGGAGGTCACGCTGGACCCCGGAGAGGTGGTGATCGCCGAGGCCGGCGGCATGATGTACATGTCCGAGGGCATCGAGATGCAGACCGTCTTCGGCGATCCCAGCAAGGAGCAAGGCTTCTTCGGGAAGCTCGTCGAAGCGGGCAAACGAGTGGTCACCGGCGAGTCGCTGTTTCTCACCACCTTCGGCGCGGCGAGCAACAAGCGCGAGCAAGTGGCCTTCGCCGCGCCGTATCCGGGCAAGATCATTCCCATGCACCTCGACGAACTCGGCGGCGAGTTGATCTGCCAAAAGGAGGCGTTTCTCTGCGCCGCCCGCGGCGTGCAGATCGGCATCGCGTTTCAGAAGAAGATTCTCGTGGGCCTGTTCGGCGGAGAAGGGTTCATTCTGCAGCGCCTCACCGGCGATGGCATCGCCTTCGTCCACGCGGGCGGCACGATCCATCGACGCGAGCTGGCCTCCGGCGAAACGCTCCGGCTGGACACCGGCTGCCTCGTCGCCCTTCAACCCTCCGTCGATTACGACATCCAGGTGACCGGCGGGATCAAGAACGCCATCTTCGGCGGCGAGGGGCTGTTCCTGGCGACGCTCCGCGGGCCCGGCACGATCTGGGTGCAGTCGTTGCCCTTCACCCGCCTCGCGGGCCGCATCCTTGCCAACCTCGGACCGCGCGGCGGCAAGGACGAGGGGTCCTTGCTCGGGAATCTCTCCAATCTGTTCGAGAGACGAAGCTGATTTCAGTTGCTGAGCCGCCTCCACCGATCCACGGTTCGCCGATCTCGTCCGCCGCGTCGGCCTGCCGACCCGGAAGGA
>CAYQZH010000301.1:4113-4922 GCA_964421865.1 uncultured Phycisphaera sp.
ATTCGACAATAGCCACCGATGTCCCTGACTCCCAACACTCGGCTCGGTCCTTACGAGATCCTCGCTCCCCTCGGCGCAGGGGGGATGGGGGAAGTCTATCGCGCCAAGGACACGCGCCTCGACCGCGAGGTGGCGATCAAGGTGCTGCCCGATCACTTTGCCCGTGATCCGGAGCGCGTCGCGCGGTTTCAGCGCGAGGCCAAGGTCCTCGCCTCGCTGAACCACCCTCACATTGCGGCCATCCACGGGTTCGAGGAAGTAGAGGGCAAGCGTTTCCTGGTGATGGAGTTGGTGGAGGGCGCGACGCTGGCGGACCGACTCCGCGATGGGGCTTTACCCGTCGAGGATGCTTTGACGATCGGCCGGCAAATCGCCGAGGCCCTCGAAGCAGCCCATGAGCGAGGGATTATTCATCGTGACCTCAAACCCGCGAACGTGAAGATCACACCCGACGGGGCGGTCAAGGTGCTGGACTTCGGGTTGGCGAAGGCCCTTTCGGCGGACACGTCGGCGAGCGCAATTCAAAATTCGCCGACGATCACGGTGCAGCATACGAGTCCAGGGGTGGTGCTGGGCACCGCCGCCTACATGAGTCCCGAACAGGCCCGCGGAAAACCGGTCGACAAACGCACCGATATTTGGTCGTTCGGGGTTGTACTCTACGAAGCCCTCTGCGGTTGCAGGCCGTTTGTGGGGGAAACGGCGACCGATCTGGTCGCCAAGATTCTGGAGCGCGAGCCGGATTGGAGCACCCTGCCGCCGGAGACGCCGCCGATCGTTCAATTGCTTCTGCGTCGCTGCCTGGCCAA
>CAYQZH010000302.1:0-4870 GCA_964421865.1 uncultured Phycisphaera sp.
TTGATCGGTCCTTCGGCGCCGAGGAAGCCCTTGTAATTACGCATGATCAAATTCGCCTCGATCCGTTGGACCAAATCCAGGGTTACACTCACCACAATCAACAACCCGGTCCCGCCCAAGAAGGCGGAAATCGAGTACCGTATCTGCAACGACTGCGCTACCAGACTCGGAATGACGGCGATGATGACCAGGAATGCGGCCCCCACATAGGTAATCCGACCCATCACTTTTTCCAGGTAATCCGCCGTCCGCTTTCCCGGGCGAAGGCCGGGAATGAAACTGCCGTAGTCGCGCAGATTGTTGGCCATTTCCTTGGGACGGAACTGCACCGTCGTCCAGAAGTAGGCAAAGAAGTAGATCGCCGCCACCTCCGCCAAGGTGTAGACGTAGTCGCCGCGCATAAACGACTCGCGGAGGAAAGCGAAGAAACTGTTGGGCCAGACATTGTGCAGGAAGCCGAAGATCACACCTGGGAAAATCAGCATCGAACTGGCGAAGATGATCGGCATGACGCCGCCGTGATTAACCCGTAGCGGCAGGTAGTGCCGCTGCCCGCCGTAGACGCGGCGTCCGCGGGTCTGCTTGGCCTGCTGAATGGGGATCCGCCGCTGGCCCTGGGTGATGAGAATGGCCCCGGCGGTGACGGCCACGAACATGATGACCAGAAACAGAATCTTGGGTAAATCCATGGCCGCGCGATCGGCCGTGCCCTTCAGGTGGAAATCCCGATAAACGTCAAGGAACGCGTGAGGGATTCTGGCCACGATGCCCGCCATAATGATCAGCGATACACCGTTCCCGATTCCATACTCGTCGACCTGCTCTCCAAGCCACATCAAGAACATGGTGCCCGTCGTCAGGATCGTCAGCGTCATCACCATGTACGTAAAGGACATCCCCATCCACCGTCCGGTGAATTGCGGGAAAATGAATCCCTGGTCGGCAAGGTACTTCATCCAAACGACGGCGTTGATGACGCACAGGCCGACGGTGGCGTAGCGGGTGTATTCCTGGATTTTCTTGCGCCCGCTTTCCCCCTCTTGCTGGAGCTTCTCCAAAGAGGGAATGACGGTCACCAAGAGCTGAAAAATGATGGACGCCGAGATGTACGGCATAATCCCCAGGCCGAAAATCGTGCTCTGGGTGAGATTCCCTCCGGTGAACAGCTCGAACGTGCTGATCAGATCGCCCCAACCGCCGCCGCCCGGCGGGGTACTGGCGTGCATGGCCTTCTGATCGATGCCGGGGACGGCGACGACGAACCCGATGCGGTAGGTCGCCAACATCCCCAGGGTGAACAGCAGCTTGTTCCGCAGTTCGGGGATCTTAAAGATGTTGAGGAAGGTCGCGAACATCGGTCTTTGCGTGGGCGCCCTCGCCGGCTGAGCCGGTTACGGACGCACTCGGGCTTCGCCTCCCGCTTGGGTAATCTTCTGGATCGCCGATTTACTGAACTTCGCCGCGTCGACGGTCAGCTTCTTGGTCAGCGCCCCCTCGCCCAGAATCTTGACCGGCAACCGCACGTTGCGGATCAACCCCGACTCGCGCAACGCCTGGGGGGTTACGTGGAAGTCCGCGGGGTACGCCGTCTCCAGCGCCTCCACGTTCACCACGTGGTAGCGGATCTCGAACTGCGCGTTGTTGAACCCGCGCTTGGGCATGCGTCGAAAGGTGGGCATCTGTCCGCCCTCCTGCATCCCGCGCTGCTTCCAGCCCGACCGCGCCCCACAGCCCTTCGTGCCGCGACCGGAGGTCTTTCCCGAGCCGGAGCCTTCCCCGCGCCCCACTCGCTTGGGACGCCGGTCGGCGCCGGCGCGTTTGGTGATTTCCGCAATGTGCATCGCGATCCCTACCCCGCCAGCTTGACGCCGCGCAAGCGCTCCACCTCGTCGCGGTTGACCAGCGAGGTCAACCCCTGCAGTGCCGCCCGAACGAGGTTCTTCGGGCTGTTCGATCCGTAGCTTTTGGTCAGTAAATCGTGAACGCCGGCCAGCTCGAGGACGGCGCGCACGCTCGCCCCGGCGATGACGCCCGTTCCCGGACTCGCCGGAACCATCACCACGTGGCTCGCCCCGAATCGCCCGATGACCCGATGGGGGAGCGTTCCTCCCACGAGCTTAATGGGAACCATGTTGCGCATGGCGATTTTCTTGCCCTTCTCGACGGCCGCGGGAACTTCGGCCGACTTTCCGTATCCCACGCCGACCCTTCCCCTGCGGTCCCCGACGACCACCAAAGCGCCGAAGCTGAAACGGCGACCGCCCTTGACCACCGTGGCGCAGCGGCAAATCTTGACCACAATGTCATCAACGCCGGGCTCGGCGGATTCGGGCGGTCCCATCAGGGGAATGGTCGTTGCAAGCTGGGTCATGGCGTATCCCGTCGGGCCGTCCGGCGCCGGCCGTCTTCCTAAAACTTCAATCCCGCCTCACGGGCCGCGTCGGCCAGTGCTTTCACGCGGCCGTGGTAACGATAGCCATTGCGATCAAAGCAGACCTGGTCGACGTTCTTCGCCTTGGCCCGTTCGGCCAGCGCCGCGCCGACCAGCTTGGCCGCGGGAATGTTCCCGCCGCTGGGAATCTTGCTCTGCAGGTCTTTGCTCCGGCTGCTGGCCTCGCACACCGTCACGCCCTTTTCATCGTCGACGATCTGGGCGTAGAGGTTCTTGAGACTGCGGAAGACCGTCAGCCGCGGCCGCTCCGTTGTTCCAAACACGCGATGGCGGATGACGTGCTTACGCCGCAGCCGCCGTATGCTCTTCAGTTCGTTCGCCCGCATCGCCCCGTCGCTCGCCTCAGAACTACGTGCTCGTCGTGACCGCCTTGCCTTGCTTACGCTTAATCACTTCGCCATGGTAGCGAATGCCTTTGCCCTTGTAGGGCTCCGTCCGGCGAAGATCGCGGATTTCCGCGGCGAATTCGCCTACCTGTTGCTTGTCGCACCCGCGGATCACGAGCGCCGCAGGCTCGTTGTCCCCGCGGGCCGCATCCCTCTCCACCGTCACTTCCACGCCCGCGGGCACGGGAACCTCAAACTGCGCCCCCACTCCACGCCGCCGGCCGGAATAGCCGATGTTCAGGTGCAGCGCTTTGCCGATGAGTTTGCAGTTGTAGCCGGTGCCGTAAATCTCCAGCCGCCTCTCAAAGCCCTGGGCGACGCCTTTCACCATATTGGCGAGGAGCGCCCGCGTCAGGCCGTGGTTGGCTCGGGCCTGCTTGCTGTCGTCCTGCCGCGTGACCTTCACCAGCTTCGAGGCCTCCTCGTACGCCACGTCCACCAGCGCCGGGAAGCGAAGCGACGACTTCCCCTTCGGCCCCGTGACCGTCGCCTCCCGTCCGGCCATCTTGAAGCTCACGCCGGAGGGCAGCGGAACAGGTTGTTTTCCAACTCTCGACATCGCTGAAGCCTCTGTCAGGCGGGAGGACGATTCTCCCGTGGGTCGCCCAACGTCCCGCCTATTGCACCGTGCAAAGCCACTCGCCGCTGACGTTCATCTCGCGGCACACTCGATCGCTCAGCACACCCTTGGGCGTAGATACGATCGAGATTCCCAGTCCGTCCAACACCCGCGGAAGATCCCCGACCTTCTTGTACACCCGGCACCCCGCCTTCGATTCACGGCGGATGCGATGGATGATGTCCTCGCCCCGCGGGCCGTACTTCAGGTCGATCCGCAA
Organism: uncultured Phycisphaera sp.; assembly: GCA_964421865.1. Taxonomy (GTDB): domain Bacteria; phylum Planctomycetota; class Phycisphaerae; order UBA1845; family UBA1845; genus SBAX01. The sequence continues at coordinate 3,678 of CAYQZH010000302.1, forward strand.
GACGCCCTGCTTGGTGTCCGCAACCACATCGAAACCGTTGATGTAGCCCTCCTCCAACAGCACGCGGGCGATGCCCACTTTGAGCTTGGAGGAGGGGATAATCACCTGCTTCCGCCGCACGCGGACGGCGTTGCGAATGCGAGTCAGCATGTCGGCGACCGGATCAGACCACATCTTTCATACCGCCCCGTAAACTACGTTCCACCTCGACCCACCCCGCTCCTACCAACTCGCCTTGCGGACCCCGGGGATCAGTCCCTCGTGGGCCAGATTCCGGAAGCAAATGCGACACACCTGAAACTTTCGATAGACCGCCCGCGAGCGCCCGCACAACTGGCAACGCCGCACCCGCCGGGTCATGAACTTGGGCTTCGCGTTCGCCTTGTTGACCCACGCCTTGGTCGCCATCAGTTGACCTGCTCCTCGGTCTTGCGGAGCGGCAGGCCCAGGCCGACGAGCAAGGCCTTGGCCGCCGCGTCACTGCGGGCGTTGGTCACGAAGGTGATGTGCATTCCCTGGTTGTAGGTGATCTTGGCCAGGTCGATCTCCGAAAAGATCGACTGGTCGGGCACCCCCATCGAATAGTTCCCGCGGCCGTCGAAGCTCTTGGGGTTCAACCCGCGAAAGTCGCGCATACGCGGGATGGCGGCGTTGATCAGTCGATCCACGAATTCGTACATCCTCTTGCCCCGCAGAGTGACCCGGCAGCCGATCTCCATATCGCGGCGCGTCTTGAAGTTGGACACGGCCCGCTGCGCACGGCGAATCTGCGGCTTCTGCCCCGTGATCCTGGTCATGTCCTCCACCGCCGCGGGAAGCCGGTTCTTGTCCTGCATCGGCGAGCCCGTGCCCATCGCCACCACCACCTTCTGCAGGCGCGGGACGGCCATCGGGTTGCCGATCCCCAGCGCCGCCTGAAGCTCGCGGTTGATCTCTGTTTTATAGCGTTCCAACAACCGAGCCATAGCTATTTCTTTGTAAGACGCTCTCCTCGAGTCAGCGTATGGAGCGTCGTCCCGGCCTCGCTGACCCGCCGTTTAGCCGTCACCTTCCCGCCGTCGTCCCTCTCCACCACAAAATGGACCCGCTGGGCCTTGCCCGCGCTCGAATCGAACGGCAAGACGTTGGAGATGTGAAGGGCGGCTTCCTTTTGCACGCGACCGCCTTGCGGATTACGCCGCGTCGGCCGCACG
>CAYQZH010000303.1:0-4850 GCA_964421865.1 uncultured Phycisphaera sp.
CCGTGCCCGTGTCCTCCGGTGCATCCCGTTACCGGCCTCGCACTGCTTTGCGGTGCTACGCCCTGCGCGTGTGACGCCAACAGTGGGCCCTGTGTGGCGTGCGGCAACGGTCAGTGCATAAGGACGTGCCAGGGCGGCGAGAACGATGGTCTGGCATGCCGCGACAGCGTCGTCAGTCACGGGCACTGTCCGGGCGGCTGCTGCGGCACCGGCTGCACTATCACTCCCCCGACCGTCGGCAGCGGATCCTGCCGCGACAAGTGCGGGCGGTGCAAGTAGGCGGGAGATGGGGATGGTGTGAGAAAAACACTCGGGGCGTTGGGGCGGGCACGCGCCCCATGAATGGGGCGGCTCTGAGACAACCGCGACCGGCGCGGACGGTGTACTCCGTCGTCCGGCGGTCGGATTCCCCCGGGCTTTCCGGCGAAAAGAATGGGGCGCCTTCACCTATTGCCGGAGGAAGTTGGCGATGAGCCGGCTGCCTTCGGTGGTGAGGAAGCTCTCGGGGTGGAACTGAACCCCGTCGAGGGGCATGGTTTTGTGGCGGATACCCATCAGTTCGTCGCGATCGGTCCACGCGGCGACCTCGAAGTCGGGAGGCAGCGTGGCTCGATCGACGGCGAGCGAGTGGTAGCGCGTGGCCGTGAAAGGGTTAGACAGGCCGTCGAAGACGCCTCGTCCGTGATGGTGAATCGGGCTGGTCTTACCGTGCATCAGCCTTGAGGCGCGAACGACTTTCCCGCCGAACGCCTGCCCGATGCACTGGTGCCCGAGGCACACCCCGAGGATCGGCGTTGTACCCGCGAAGCGTTTGACCAGTTCGACGCTGACGCCGGCCTCGTTCGGCGTGCACGGTCCGGGGGAGATGATGATGTGCTGCGGATTCCACGAGGCCATTTCGTCCAGCGTGGCCTCGTCGTTACGAACCACCTTCATCTCGTAACCCCCGTCCAGCCCGCCGATGGTCTGCACCAGGTTATAGGTGAACGAGTCGTAGTTGTCGATGATGAGGATCACGGACGCAACGTATCCGATCGCGCCGCCCTGAACAACCGCAACCAAGCCGAATCACCGGCGGCAGGAATCAAGTTTTCCGCTCCTTCGAGGCTCAGGACAAGGCTATCCGCCCTTCTTCTTGCCGCGGTTCAGTGCCTCCAGCGGGTCGGCCGGTTTGCGAACCATCGGTACGCCGCACTGCGGGCAACGCACCGGGTCGCTCGCGGGGAACCACGCTCCGCGGTTCACACGCCGTTGCGACATCCGCGGTGCGCCGTCCGGACCGCTGGTGAAGCGGACCGCGACCTCGGCGGGCCCATGTTGCTTGCATTCGTACCCGATCACGGGGTAGGCCGGCTTCTCGCACATGGCGCAGGGGCGGTCGGCGACTTGCCCGGGGGCGGTGAAGGAGTGCCCCGCCTCGCACTTCCAGCTCATTTCAACATCACTGAGGGTCCGCTGGTACACCGCGACCGTCGGCGCGGGTTGCCACCAGCGCCAGGCGGCGAAGGCAACGGCCGCGGCCGCCATCGCCGTCAACAGGCTGAGCAGCGCCGCGCGCGAGGGGATCCGCCGCCGAACGATGCGTACCGTATGTCGTCGGGCGGGATGAGGCCGGTCGACCGGCGGGTCGTCCGGCGGCGTCAATCGGGCCGTATGGGACCGGTCCACCAGAAGAGTTGGTCCTTCGCAAACGAGTAGTGATAGAGCTTGAGCTCGGCGCACAGCGTACAACCGCCCGCCAGGCACCTCGGGTATCGCATCTGGATCGGCGAACGAAGCATCTCCGTGGTTCGCACGTCGCGCACTCCGCCGGCTATGGTGAGCATGTGGATTCCGTCGCCGTGACGCGTCGTGACCCAGGGGCTGGGCATCGAATCCGAAAACGGGTCGAAGCCGTCGCCCCACATCAGGAGACTCTCGTTGCGTGAGGGCCCGGCGATCGTCCCACCCCGCGTCGGACCGGTCCCCCGATCCGGGCCAAGGTCGGCGGAAAGGATGGTGTCCAAGGGACGGCGCGGGGCGTTTCGATCGACGTGCGCCAGCCGACCGCCGGCGATGGTCATGAGGAAGTTGTTGAGCCCGTAGCTGGCGAAGTCGGCGACGACCGGATCGCGAATACGGGTGGAAGTGGTCGCCAAGCGATACCCAAAGGGATCCTTCGGGCAGCGTAGCAGCATGGGGTCGGCCAGGTACGTCGGAAAGAGCTTTCGGAACCACGGCTCGGCCTCTTCGCGCTTCAGCGCCCCCGCGGAAACGGGCGCGACCGACGGAAGCCACCCGTCGTTTTCCATGCGGTACATGTCCAGACTGCGGCCGATCTCGCGGAGATGGTGCCGACATACCGTCGCGGCGGCCATGTCCGTGGACCGTTTGAGCGAGGGGAGCAGTAAAGACAATAGGAAACTGATGAGGGCGACGACGACGAGCAACTCGATCAGCGTCGATGCCCGCCGCTTGGCATCGCCTCGTGCGCGCAGCAAAACACTCTTTGCTTGGTCAGGTCTTAGCATAACACCGCCTATAATCTACCCCGAAGTCGCAGGGGACGCAATGATAATCTTGGCAATGTTGCACGCCGTGTCCGATAGGCTCGACCGCTCTGAGTACGTCACGCGCGGCGGGTGATTGCAAAACGGCGTAATGCCGGTAGACTCCGATGGCCGGTTGGCCGCGGCTGTGCCGTTGGCTATCACAGCGAGTAACAAAACTACAGCGGGAGTCGATTTTGCCGCCCATCCGTCATCGCGTTAGCACCGAATTGCTTCCCTTCGTTGACCACCCCGGCCAATACATCGGGAGGGAGATCAACCAGCTCGTCTCGGATGGCGATTGGGAGCGGGCCGAAGTACGCGTCGCGGTGGCCTTTCCCGACACCTACGCGATCGGTATGAGCCACCTCGGCTGCCAAATCCTCTACTGGCTGGTCAACCACGCACCGGGTTGCTGCGCCGAACGGGTGTACTGCCCGTGGCTCGATGCCGAGGGCGTCATGCGCCACAAGGGAATCGAGTTGTTCACCTGGGACACAAGACAACCGGTCTCCTCCGCGGACATCCTCGCCGTCTCGCTGCAATATGAGATGGCGTTCACGTCGGTGTTGCAGGTCCTCGACCTGGCGCGGATTCCGCTCCGATCCGCCGATCGGGACGACTCGCACCCGCTGGTCATCGCCGGCGGTCCGCAGGCCGACAACCCGGAACCGATGGCGCCGTTCATCGATCTGGTCGTCCTGGGAGACGGCGAGGCGTCGATGGCCGCGATCCTCGAAGCCTACCGGGAGATGAAATCCAACGGCGTCCGTCGTCGCGACATGATCCGGCTGATGGCACAACGGTTTCCGTGGATCTATGCCCCATCTCTCTACGACGTCGCGTACAACCGCGACGGCACCGTCCGATCCATCGAGCCGAACGATCCGACAATCCCCGCGACAATCGAGCGCTGCCAGACCGAGGACTTCGAGGCGGCGCCGTTTCCCTTACGGCCGCTCGTGCCCTACGTCGAGGTCGTGCACGATCGGTTCGCCATCGAGATCATGCGCGGTTGCCCGCAGCGTTGCCGTTTCTGTCACGCAGGCTACACCAAGCGACCGTTGCGCTTGCGCAGCGTGGACAAGATTCTCGACATGGCGGAGGAGATGTATTGGGCCACGGGTATGGACGAGTTCGGCCTGTTGTCCCTTTCCACGGCGGACTATCCCGATCTGCGCGAACTCGCGGAACGGGCCAACCAGCGCTTCGCCCCGCGGCGAGTCAACATTTCGGTGCCCTCGCTCCGCGTGGACAAAATGCTGCAGAACATCCCGTGGATGGTGAACTCGGTCCGCAAGAGCGGCCTGACGATGGCGGTCGAGGCGGCCAATGACGATATGCGCGCCGCGATCCGCAAGCACGTTACCGACGGCAATCTGTTGGACGGCGTGAAGCAGGCGTACGCCGCGGGCTGGCGGTCGGTGAAACTCTATTTCATGGCCGGGTTTCCCGGCGAAAGACCGGAGGATATCGACGGGATCGTGACCCTCAGCCGCAAGGTGAGCGACGCCCGACGCGAGTTGGGCAAAGGTCCGGCCAACGTAAACGCGTCGGTCGGGTGGCTGGTGCCAAAACCCTACACGCCGTTGCAGTGGGCCGCTCAGCCGCCCGCCGAGTATTTCCACGAAGCCCGCCGCCGCCTGGCGTCGTTGCTCCATCAGAACCACGACTCTCAGAGCCGCGAGCGGAAGCGAGCGGGTAACGGGCACGCGCGACGGAAGCGTTTCGGTCCGGTGAAGATCAAGACCCACAACGTCGAGCGGTCAGTCCTGGAGGCCGTCTTCGCCCGCGGGGACCGACGACTTGCCGACGCCGTCGAGCACGCCTTCCAAGCAGGCGCTCGTTTCGACGGTTGGGACGAGTGCTTCAAGGCCGACCTCTGGCAGCGCGCCTTCGACGCGACCGGCATCGACCCGGCCTTCTATGCTCATCGTGAGCGACCGCGGTTCGAAGTGTTCCCCTGGTCTCACCTGCACGGCGGCGCGTCCCCTGATTACCTCGAACGCCAGTACGATGATGTGTTCACGCAAATCGGCGGGACGAAACGGCGATTTGTCTCATCAGGGTTGCCCTGACGCCGGAAGGGAGGGCTTTGCGATGCGCCTGGCACCATCGCTCTTAACACGATGGACGACCAGTGTGGTCTTGCTGTTCTTAGGGGAAAGGACGGACTCGCCGGGTCAGGTCGCCGACGGTAGAGAGGGAGCGGCGGTCGCCAGGGGTCGAGTTGTTTCCCCTTTGAACGCCGTAAAGAGCGGGGGAGCGGGCAACGCGAAGGTGACCCCCCCGTTGTCGGATCCTCCAAACACGCAGGCGTTC
>CAYQZH010000304.1:0-4845 GCA_964421865.1 uncultured Phycisphaera sp.
TTCCGCAAATCTTCGTCAAGGAATCGCAAGTGGTCCGCCGGCCGCTGATCGTGGACGAGCCGTTCCAGCCGCGAGTATTGCACGCCTCGAGTGAATTGCTGGGGGGGATCGAGGCCGGGCGCGAGCAACTCCCCAAGCTCGGCGGACTCGTGCTGACCTCCGCCAAGACGAGTCCCAACGTGCTCATGCCCATCGTGCGCGCGACGGACGACGGTGAGGATCCGGTGCTCGCCCACTGGCAGTACGAACTGGGCAAGACCGTGGCGTTCACCAGCGGCGATTGGCCGCTGTGGGGCGAGGCCTGGACGCGGTGGCCGAAGTTCGCCAAGTTCTGGGCCCAGATCGTCCGCTGGACCATGCGCCAGGAAGCGCCCGCCAACTTCGATACGCACACGCGAATCGAGGGCAATCGCGGCCGGATCACCGTCGAGGCGCTGGATAAGGACGCGAGTTTTCTGAACAACCTTCAACTGCGGACCAATCTGATCGGACCGGACGGTCAGCCGACGGCGCTTCGATTCAGCCAGACCGGACCGGGGCACTACGAGGCCGAGTTCGACGTGGAAAAGGCGGGACAATACCTGTCCAACGTGCAAGTGTTCGATCGGGGAAAGTCCGCGGGTACGATCCGTACGGGTTTGACCGTTCCCTTTTCGCCGGAGTATCGGGATTTGATCCCCAATGAGGCTCTTCTCCATCAAGTCGCCGACATCACCGGAGGACGCTGGTTGGATGTTCCCGCACCTCAAGCGAACGTCTTCAGTCACGACCTGCCGCCCAGTGAGGCCAAACGCGCGGCCTGGGATTGGGTGCTCGCATGGCTGCTGCTGCCCGCGTTTCTTTTGGATGTCTCGGTCCGCAGGCTGGCGAGTTGGCTGGCGCTTTCCATTGCCGTCGAGGTCGTCCTGCTCGTGGTCCTCTTATTCGGGATGGGATTGCGGTATAGTCCCTGGTGGGGCGTGTTAGGGGCGTTGGCGCTGGCGGAGTTGGTCGGCTGGACGATCCGCTTCCGCTCCATCGGCCCGCTGTTTGAGTGGATGACCGACACGGTGACCGCTCTCTCCCACGCGGGCGATCGCAGTGCGGCCTCGTTGGAGAAGCTGAAAGACACGAGAGATCGCGTGCGCGACGAACTTGCCCCGGATGCCGGTGTCACAGCGCGACACGTTGCGGACGAGGCGGCGCCGATTCCGCTGGCGTCGGCCAAACGCCGCTTCGACGTGGGCGACGAGCAAGCAAGCAAGCCGGTGGGTGATCTTCAGGACGCCCTCGGCGGGGCTAAAGCCGTCGAGCCGTCGACAAAGCCCCCCAAGCCCGCGCGTCCGCCCGCAGAGGCCGACGCGGGGGATGAGGACCAGGACACGACCTCGCGCCTTCTGCGCGCCAAGCGCCGGGCGAAAAAGGGAATGGACGACAAGGAGGGAGCGTAAAGAACCTGTCGTCGAGACAACCATGATCGCTCGATCGGAAGTTCATTGGATGACGGAGGCCGGGATGTTCTTTGAGAAGGCGGGGCGGGTCTGGGACACGCTGCGCGAACTGGAACGGCGGCTCGGCGAGGCCGGACTGGACTACGTCGTCATCGGCGGACTGGCCCTCAACGCCTACAACTATCCGCGACAGACCATCGACGTGGACATCGTGCTCACCCCCGCCGACTTCGAGCGGTTCAAGGCGCAATTCGCGGGCAGTGCCTATCGAGCCCTGCCCAAGCTGCCCCGCCGCTTCCTCGATCCGGGCACCGACGTGACGATCGACGTGTGGCTCGCCGGGCAGATCGCGGGAAACGCCAAGAAGAACCCGTCGGTGCGTTTTCCCGACCCGGCGGAGGCCGAAGTCCATGCCGACCTTCGCACGGTATCGCTGCCCAGGCTGATCGAGCTCAAGCTGGTGACGTGGCGCTACAAGGACTGGGGCGATGTCGTGGAACTGATCCGGCGTAACAACCTGCCGGGATCGTTCGCGGAAAAGATCGACCCGATCGTCCGATCGGCCTATGGGGAGTGCTGGGACCAGGCCAACGACAAGGAATACGAGGAGCCGACGGGGTAGGGGCATCGGGATACCCCCTACAAGGCGGTGTGACAATGACGGAGACTGATGTCATCACGGTTGACGATTTGAAGGACACCGATGTGCGCAAGATCACCTTGCACAACGGGCGTACAAATAGCTTGACGAGCGACGTGATGCGGCAGCTGATAGAAGCAGTGACCGAAGCACGTGGTCAAAAACAAATATTGCTGACGGCAAAGGGAGAGCAGTTTTGTACGGGCTGGATCGGATCGACCTATACAAGACGATCGTGCAGAATTGTGTGTGTAATCCACTGGTTGATCTTTTACTTCAGTTGTATCGGGTTATTCTGACGCATGACAAGGCGACCGCGTGCATTGTTCAGGAGCCCGCACACGGGGGTGGAGTCGGTCTGGCGTCGTGTTTCGATCGCGTTTGGGCATGGAAGGGTGCGTATTTCAACATTCCGGCTGGGGATTATAGACCGCTTGCCCTTGTGTTGATTCCCGTACTCGACTTGCGGGCTCACCGCTTTGGCTTGTCATGTTACGGCGTTGAGCAGTGGATTGGCGTCAAGGTGGACGTAATTGAGGCGAAGAGTCGGGGCTTGGTGACCGAAGATTTCGACCTAGTGTTCCAGGCAGAGGAACGAGCGCTTGAATGGCTGCGCAAGAACGGTGGTAACCCGCTCTGCGATGCGAGCATGGAGCTACTCGACACGCGACTGAAGTTAGCTCTGAACGATGTCAGACGACCCGAGGTCAGCATGGCGATCGGGTTGGGCATCGTACGCGATCTGCTTGAACGACTCATAAAAGCACTGGGATCGCAAACGACAGAGTCGTGACGAACCCCTGTAGGTCGCGTCGATCCCCCCGACATTCATTGGATCGTGTGTTGGCGGGTCGATGATCCGCCCGAGGTGATGCTCAATGGAACGGCGGAGAGCGACACAATGGTTACACTGAGCGGGGTCAAGATTCCGCACGAGCCGATCGCAGAGTTCTGTCGGCGGCATGGCGTAAGGCGACTGTCGTTGTTCGGGTCGATTCTCCGCGACGACTTCGGGCCGGACAGCGATATCGACGTGTTGGTGGAGTTCCAACCGGGTACACGCGTCGGCTTGCGTTTCTTCTCCATCGAGCGGGAGCTGTCCGCGTTGCTCGGTCGCAAGGTGGACCTGAATACGCTTGGGTTCCTGAGCAAATACTTCCGCGACGAAGTTCTGGCCGAAGCGGTGGTGCAATATGACGCGTCACGATGACCATACGCGGCTCCGCCACATGCTCGACCACGCCGTCGAGGCCGTGGAACTCACCCACGGGCAGAGCCGTGCGGACCTCGATGCGGATCGCAAACTGAACCTGGCGTTGGTGCGCCTTGTGGAAATCGTGGGCGAGGCGGCGGCACACGTGAGCGAAGCCGAGCGGAAACGCCATTCACAGATACCCTGGGAGGACATCATCGGCATGCGCAACCGCGTGGTCCATGGATATGATGAGGTAGACTTCGATATTCTGTGGGATGTTGTTGAGCTGCACTTACCTCCGTTGATTGTTGAACTACGGCGAGCGTTGGGCGAAGATTCGGGCGGTTGATGAGCCGCCGTTGAGTTCCGGGGATGACTTATGGCTACGACGATTGATCCCGCGGTTGAGAAGGCCGCCGAAGAGTTGCGGAACAAGTTCAAGGCCCTGCGCGCCGAGATCGGCAAGGCCATCGTCGGGCACACCGAGATCGTCGAGGGCGTGTTGACGGCGCTGCTGGTCGGCGGGCACGTGCTCATCGAGGGCGTGCCGGGGCTGGGCAAGACCTATCTGGTCCGCGTTTTGGCGAAGGCCGTCGACTTAAAGTTCTCGCGCATCCAGTTCACCCCCGACCTCATGCCCGCGGACATCATCGGCACGACGATCATTTCCGAAGACCCCAACACGGGCAAACGGTCCTTCGTCTTCCAGAAAGGACCGCTTTTCGCCCAGATCGTTCTCGCCGACGAAATCAACCGCGCGACGCCCAAGACGCAGTCGGCCCTGCTCGAAGCGATGCAGGAGCACTCGGTGACGGTCGGCGGCACTCGGAACCAACTTGAGGAGCCGTTCTTCGTGATGGCCACCCAAAACCCCATCGAGCAGGAAGGGACCTATCCGCTGCCCGAAGCTCAACTCGATCGCTTCATGTTCAAGCTCCTGGTGAACTACTCAAACAAGGACGAGATGAAGACCATCCTCGATCGCACCACGACCGGCTATCAGCCGGACGTGCGGACGGTGATGACGGGTGCGGAGATCGTCGGGACACAGAACCTCGTCCGTCGGGTCATTATGGCCCCGCACGTGCAGGACTACGCCATTCGCGTGGCCATGGCCTCCCATCCCGGCGGCCCGTACGCACTCGAAGCCACCAACAAGTACGTCCGCTGGGGGGTCAGTCCGCGGGCCGTTCAGGCGATCACCCTCGGGGCCAAGCTCCACGCCCTGCTCGACGGACGGTTCAACGCCAGCTTCAGCGACGTGAAAAAGGTCTATCTCCCGGCGATGCGGCACCGCGTGCTGCTCAACTTCGAGGGCGAGGCCGAGGGGGTCAGCACCGACGATCTGCTCAAGGAACTTCTTGAAAAGACGCCGACCCTGACCGAAGCCGCGGCCTAACGATCGTTTCACGGTCGGACGTTCGCGTGTGGACTCTCGCAGCGGTCAGCGCCGTGGAGGGTCTCCAATAGGGGTGATGCAGGTCGGACGCTTTTGGGGGCGCCCGACCTGCATCGTTGTTGCCGGTGCGTCAGTCCGGCGTGGGTCGTCAGTGGAGGAGACGAGCCATATTGGGTCTGGG
>CAYQZH010000305.1:0-4822 GCA_964421865.1 uncultured Phycisphaera sp.
TTGGGCTCTTCCTTCTTGACCTCCCCCTTCTTGTCGCACGGCTTGTCGCACGGCTCGTCGTAGGGCTTCTTGCAGCATGGTTTGGAGCAGCCATGTCCGCACGGCCGGCCGTTGGTTTTTGTGCAGATCCAGACCAAGGGCCGCGATACCTGCGAGGCCTCGGACTACCGGGCTTACACCTGTCGGTCGTGCGCAGGGTGCGCGTTGGCTACGGATGGTTTGGGCGGCCAGGCGAAGCCTCGGACGGTCTCGCACGATCAGCACGAGGCGGTGCGGCAAGAGGTGGCCGCCAGGCTGAAGACGGAGTCCGGCAGAAAGACCTACGCCCGACGCGCCCATCTGGCGGAGACCCCCAACGGCGTCATCAAGCAAGTGCTGGGGCTTCGGCAATTCCTGTTGCGTGGGTTAGACAAGGTACGTAGGGAATGCCTATGGGCGTGTACGGCCTTCCATATAAGGAAGTTGATGTCCGCGATGGAGAAAGTGCGCCCCGACCACGCTCGAACCCGTTTGAGAGGCTCAGGGGTGCCGCGCGGCGGTCAGAAACCTGCTTCGTTGCTGCGACAAGGAGACCGATGCGCGCCGCGTAGATCGAAAGCCGGTGACACGATGAGCAGAGCCACGGCGTTCACCAACGCAGGGCGAACAGTCGACGTTCGGCACTACTCCGTGCTGGCGGTTAAACCGACAGGCGCTGTAGTGTTAGGCTCGCGGCTCTGAGTCGTCGCCTACGAGGGGTGGCGTGACCGGTCAACCCGCCGCAGGAATGCGGCGGCTCGGACGCAGCCGCAAACCAAACCTGCCCCGCACGGGCGCCACACAGGCGTCACGCTACGGTGCGGGCGTGGTGTCGTCGGTCTTGGTGTTGCGATACCAGACCAGGCGGTCGTCGCTGAGGCCTGCGCCGGAGCGGCGGTCCAGGGTACCGACGATGTCGTCCTTGCCGTCGCCGTCGAGATCGACCACCAGCAGGGCATTGATGACCGTGGACGTGTCCACCTGGGTGACGCCCACGCCGCTTCCCGCAGGCGGGGAGGAGCCGTCGCCGCCCGAATCCGTCGGCGTGGTGTTCGGAGTCGTGGTATCCGGCGGGTTGTCCTGGATGATCGCGTGTCCGAACCACGGGTCGTAGATCGAGTTGCCCACGGTGCCGTCGTACCAATAGACGCCGCCCTCCACGGCCACCAGCAGATCGACCTGCCCGTCGCCGGTGACATCGCCGAGGGCGATCGCCTCCGGCTCCTGGTCGTTGAACTCGGTGAGGGTAAAGACCGGCCAGGGGAAGTCGGTCCGATCCGGCACCGGGTCGCTCGGCGGGAACTCCGGCGGCAGGGTCAACGTATTGGGCCGGCGGAACCACTGGACGATCTGGCCCACGGTCGAGCGGACGACGACGTCCTTGTAGCCGTCGGAATCCACGTCGGCGATGGCGAGGATATCGGCGCCAGTGTCGATCTGGCCGACCGGTCGTATTTCCCATGACTCCACGGGTTTTCCCAACAACCAGTCCGAAAAGAATCGCCAACTGGTCGGAGTACAACATCCGTCGTCTTCGGTCCCCGGCAGACCGAGGCAGATGTCGGGATCGTCCGAGCAGCTTAGCCCGTCGTTGAACCCGCCTACGCAAACGTCTCCAATACCGTCGTTGCCACCGCTGACGACCGCGGCGGCGCCTTGGTCGGCGAGCGGGTTGCGCGCCCATCGAACATTCAGGCTTAGGGAGTTGGTGTAGGTCGCCACAACATCAAGATCACCGTCGCCATCGACGTCATAAAGAGCGATGTCCTTGACCTGGGGCGCGTCGGCCATGATCGTCACCGGCTTACCGCCGCTAAAGTCAGTCCCGGCGCCCACGCCCCAATTCTCGGGGGTCTCAGCCAGACCGGGACCGGGGTTAATCCAAAGGTCCACCGTGTTAAGGGGCCGCTGCTGTCCCAGGGTGTCGCACTGAGCCGGATTGATGGCTACCACGATATCATCACCAGGACTTCCGTCGAGGTTGGCGACGGCGAGCGAGGTGAATCCGGACCATTCGGGCTTGGTCTTGGACTCTTCAAGGTCTTTGGAAAGGTTACCGGGAAAATGGCTGTTACTGCTGCGGCTGCTGACGAAGGGGTTGACCAGCGCCATTTCCTTCCATCGGTCGCCGTCCGCAATGAAGGCCGAGTCGCCGGGGTTGAAGAGGACGATGATCTGGCCGTCAAGGGGACCGGCATCCGTGGATTCGGCGTTCCCTTGGCACGTCGGGCAGGAAGTCAGTAGGCCCGTCGCCTTAACTAGCACCACCACGTCTGGAAACGCATCGTCATTGATGAACCCCAATTCAAGTCCCGCGACGATGGCGATGGGGGTTGTACCCGCAAGGGTGATGGTGCGGAAGGAGATGTTTCCGGCCGGATCGCGCCGCTGCAGATGAAGCTGAATGGGTTGCGACTGGTTCCACGCGCTAACGAGGTCAAGCAGGCCGTCTTGATCCACGTCGCCCGCCACCACGAACTTCGGACCCGCTGAGTCCTCCTCGACAGGGTCAATCTGGAACGCGGTGAAAAAGCTCCGCGTTTCCTCGGAGGGAAGTTCAACGGTGTCGTTTCCCGGATCGGTTCCCGGCACGCTCGTGCCGCCGGTCCCCCCGGGTGATAGCGGAGCGTCCGAAAACTCGCTCTCCACCGTGGCGAAGCCGTCGCCGCCGGGCGGGGAACCCTGTTGGGCCACCTGGTTGAGGACGGTATCGCAGCCGAACAGAACGGCCAGCACCGCCGCCGTGACCGCGAGCCCTTTCAGAATCGAAGCCTTCATGGGGATCTCCTAGGCCGATAGACGCAACGCGCCCCGGCCGATCCGGTCAGTTCTCGCTTGGGTTATCGGTTCGCACCGGGATCGACTTGTGGGACCGCTCCGCGACGGATCGACGCCGCTGCCCGCAATCGGCGGCCTGAGTGCCCGTCGTCCGATAGCCTTGTGGGGCGTGGGCTTGTTTCAATCGACAATCGACATTCGACCATCGACAATCTGCTCTCCGTAGCGCTATCGCGCGGGATCGTGAGGGCCATGAACGCGAGCAGTGATTCAGCGGACCAGTACCTGTTGCTCGACGATCCGACGCTCGTCGGGCAGTGCAGCGTCGACCACTACCGATCCAGCGGACCGGGTGGGCAGAAGCGAAACAAAACCAGCTCGGCCGTCCGCTTGCGACACCATCCGACCGCGCTGTCCGTCACCGCGGCCGACGATCGCTCGCAACGAGTCAACATGGTCCGCGCGATCCGCCGCCTTCGTGAAGCGATCGCCCTTCACGTGCGGGCGGATCTCAATCTGGAACGCTATCAGCCGAGCGATCTGCTTTCCGCTTGCATCACCCCGGACGGGCGACTCGCAATGGGACGGCGCGACGGGCGATACTTCTCCGCGGTCCGCGAGGTCTTGGATGTACTTGCGGCATCTGAGACGCGCGTCCGTGAAGCGGCGGAGCGCATCGGCGTGTCCACGGCCCACTTGGTCAAGTTCATCCAGACCGACCCCAAACTCTGGGAACGGGTGAATCAGATGCGCGCCGAGGTCGGCGTGAAGCCCCTTCGTTAACGGGAATTGTCGATTGTCGAATGTCGATTGTCGATTGGCCACGAAGTTCCCCATCGAGGAGTTGGACTACGCGTTGCCGCCGGAGTTGATCGCCCAGATGCCGGCGGCGCGGCGCGAGGACGCGCGCTTGCTGGTCGTCGATCGGGCGACCTGCGGACTTCGCGACGGTTCGATCGTTGACCTGCCCGACCTGCTCCGCCCCGGCGATCTTGTGGTCCTCAACGACACCAAAGTCCTCCCCGCGAAGTTCACCGCGCGGCGAAAAACCGGAGGCGCGGTTCCGGGTTTGTTCGTCGAGGAGGAAAGTCCGGGCCGCTGGCGAGCGTTGCTCGAAGGGTCGAAACGCCTGCGGATCGGGGAGGTCCTCACGCTTGAGGCGCACCAGGGCCCGCCGGTGTCCCTGGAGTTGCTGGCCCGCGACGATGGCAGCCACTGGGACGTACGGGTCGAGGCAGAGGGCTCGGTCGAGCAGATTCTCGACCGCATCGGGCAAACGCCGTTACCGCCCTACATCCGTCGGAGCGCGGCCGATCGCGCCGCGGACGCGATCGACCGGGACCGATATCAAACGGTGTACGCGCAACAGCCCGGGGCCGTGGCTGCACCGACGGCCGGGCTGCATCTAACCGAACCACTTCTCGATCGACTTCGGGATCGCGGTGTGGGCATCGCGTTCGTCACGCTCCACGTCGGCCTCGGTACGTTTAAGCCCATCACCGCGAATGATCTGTCGCGGCACGTGATGCACGCCGAGCGATACGAGCTTTCCGGCGGGAGCGCCGAGGCCGTCAAAGCCTGTCGCGGTCGCGGCGGGAGGGTCGTCGCCGTCGGCACCACGACCGTGCGCGTGCTCGAATCATCCCATGACGCCGGCAACGCCCGAACGGTTCACCCTGGCCGCGGATCGACCGCCCTTCTCATTTACCCGCCGTACGAGTTCCGGGTCGTCGATGTGTTGCTGACCAACTTCCACCTTCCGAAAAGCACGTTGCTGGCCCTGGTGATGGCCTTCGCCGGCGCCGAACGAACCCGCCGCGCCTACGCCCACGCCGTCGAACAGCGCTACCGCTTCTACAGCTTCGGCGACGCGATGCTTATCGTCTGACGAAAACACCACGCGCCGTCGATCCCTCATTGTCCGTAGGGGGAGAACTCCCTTTGGAATCCCGACCAGTCCTTCAGATCGACATCGTGGCCCGCTGGACGATCTTGTCCTCCAGGGCGGGCACGCCGAGCGGTCGTT
>CAYQZH010000306.1:0-4808 GCA_964421865.1 uncultured Phycisphaera sp.
CGAAGGGCACCAGGTAGGTCGTCAGCAGTCGTTCGCCGAACGCCGCGACCGTCGCTCCGGGGACAATCCCCTCGGTGCCGGACCAGACGGTGCGCGCGAGTACCGTACCCAGGGAAGCGACGAGTGCAAGGCAGACAACCCCGGCGAGAATCAGCTCCACCTTGGGCGGATCGAACCGGACCCACGGCGACTTACTCGTGAGCATGACGCCGAAGACCAGCAGCACCAACGTGCCGCCCGCATAGACGATCAACTGAATGGCCCCGAGGAAGTTGGCCGCAAGGAGAAAATACAGCATCGCGACCGATCCCAGCCCTACGAAGAGCCAGACGGCCATACGGACGATGTTCTTGGCGATGCACACGCCCAGCGCGGAGAGCACGGTCGAACCGGCGACGGTGTAGAACAGCAACGCCTCCAGCAGCCCACCCGGCGGCGCGGCGTTCGTCGATTGCGCTGCATCGGCCGGCGCGGTTGCCCAAGCCGTGGTCCTCGAACACGCCAGCGATGCCGCAACGATGGTCGCGACAAGGATACAACGCCGTCGATCAGACCCGCGAGCGTAAGCGAGCGGAGCCCTATCCGAGCCCCGAGCGCGAGCGACGGGTCGCGGCATTGGCCCCTCGCCCGCGCGCGGGGTTCGGTTCGTCTTGATACCGAGCGGTGAAGTCATCTACGATCCCGGCAGCGCATCGGCAACCAAATTGCCCACCAACCGCCGACGATGATAGAACCCATACGCCGCGATGGCCGGGAACATCAGGGCGAAGACCGCGCCGACTCCGCCCACGAGCCAATTCGAGATTCGAGCGAATGTCGCCCACGATGCGCTGCCCGAGGTCGACGCCCACACCCACAGCGTGTTGCCCAGCAGCAGGACCATCGTCAGGGGCAGCAGCACTTGTACACAGGCGTAGAGCACTTGGTCGATGCGGATTCGCGGCAGGGTCCAGCGAAGCCAAATCTGCACGTACAGGAAAAAAACGCACTTGGCGACGAACCAGATGGGCCCGCTGAAGAGCACAGCGTTGACGCCGCGGGCGAGCAGGCCGCCCCCGAGTGAGTCGCTCACGCCGACGGCCCATGAGGAAGGCAGCGGCGAGTTCCACGCCCCGAGGAAAAGAATGACCGCCAGCCCGCTGACCACGAACATGGCCGCGTATTCGGCGAAGAAAAAGAAACTCCAGCGAATGCCGGAATACTCGGTGTGGAACCCGGCGACGAGCTCGCTCTCCGCCTCCGGCAGGTCGAACGGGGCCCGCTTGCAGCTTGCCAACGAGGCGATGAAGTAGCTGACGAAAGCGAAGAGGGCGAATGGGCTGCTGAAGGCGAGCCAGGAGAACCATCCGTCGGATTGGACCTCGCCGATCTTACGAAGGCTGAGCGAGCCGACGGTCACGACCGGCACCAACAGGGCCATGCCCATGGGGATTTCGTAGGAGACCATCTGACAGGCCTCCCGCATCGCCCCGTAGACGCTCCATTTGTTGTTCGACGCCCAGCCCGCGAGGATCACCCCGATCACCTCGACGCCGAGAATGCCGAGGGTGAACACCAGCGCCACGTCGAGCTCGCGGAAAACGTAGGTCGCTCCGAACGGCAGGGCGGCAAACGCCAAGGCCGAGGGGATGATCGCGAGGTAGGGGGCCAAGCGAAACAAAACGCGATCGGCGCCCTCGGGGATCAGGTCCTCTTTGAGCAGGAGCTTGATGCCGTCGGCGAGGGACTGCGACCAACCATGCCAACCGCCGACGCGCATGGGCCCGAGCCGCGACTGAATCCGCCCCGCGACCTTCCGCTCCCACCAAATGGTGTACATGGGGATGAGGTTGAACAGCCCGATGAGGGCGCCCAGGCCGACCAGATCGCGGACGAACCCGAATTGCAGCGGCCAGAGAAGATACTGAAGGAGCCCGGACCACGACGCAACCCAGCCCCCGCTTTGTTCAACAAGCGACGCGATCACCGAGGGGGTCAGGCCCCAGGTGGATGGTGAAAAGTAACCGAATCGCGGCGCGGGGTTCATGCCGCCGGCGGAGGCCGGACCCAGGATGTGCAAGTCCACGTAAGCGAATACCAGCGCGTGGAGCCAAACGACGAAGCACGTTCCCACCACCGCCCCGATCAGAACCAAACCCGCGAAGCGGCTCACGTACGGGCCGAATAGCCGGTAGAGCCCGACGGCCAGGCGTGCGACGAGCCGCGCGAGCAGGCCGTATTCGACCCGCCGCGTGGGCTGCCAAGGTACCGCAAACTGGGTCAAACGCTCTCTCCATCCACCCGACCGCACGGGTGTTTGTGAAGGATCGCACGGATCGCAACGAGGGTCAATCGTTCACGGAAGGGGGTTACTCGCGGGGCGAGAGGTACCGACGACCGATTCGTCGTCTCCCGTCTAACGGTCCACTTCGCCCATGACCACGTCGATGGAGCCGATGATGGCGGGGACGTCGGCTAGGAGGACGTTCCTACACACGTGGGTCGTGATCGAGAGATTGCAGAAGCACGGGCCGCGGGCTTTGACACGACTTGGGATGGCTGATCCGTCGCCGACGACGAGGAAGCCGAGCTGGCCGCGGGGGTTCTCAACCTCGACGTAGACCTCGTTGGCGGGGAGCTTGAGGCTCGTGCACTTGGGGGCGCGGAAGTCGCCCGGGGGAAGCTGATCCAGGGCCTGACGGGTGATCCGCACCGATTGGGTCATCTCCAGCACGCGGACGTAGTAGCGGCTCCAGCAATCTCCGACGACGATGCCGTCGGGGACTTCGCCGCTGCCGCCGGGCCGCCCGATGGGCACCTCAAAATCGTATTTCTCATAGCCGTCGTACGGGAGGACCTTGCGCAGGTCCCAGCGAATGCCGCTGGCCCGCAGGCACGGCCCGGTCAGGCCCCACGCGATCGCATCCGCGAGGCTGATGATCCCCACCTTGCCCGTGCGCTTTACGAAGATGTGGTTGAAGCTCAGAAGGTTGTTGTAGTCGTCGATTTTGGCCTCGAAGTAATCGAGGAATTCGCGGCAGCGGTCGATCCAACCATCGGGCAGGTCGTCGTGCGCCCCGCCGATGGTGAGGTAGCTGTAGGTCAGCCTTGCCCCGCAGGCGGCCTCGAACAGATCGAGGATCATTTCGCGCTCACGGAAGCAATACCAGAAGGGCGTGTAGGCACCCATGTCCAACCCGTAGGTGCCCAGCGACACGAGGTGCGAGGCGATTCGGTTCAGTTCCGCGAAGATCACGCGGATCGCCTGCCCGCGCGGAGGGACGTTGACGCCGCACAACCGCTCGACGGCCAGGGCGAACCCCTGGTTGTTGTTCATCCCCGCGAGGTAGTCCATGCGGTCAGTGTAGGGGATGTACTGATACGGCTGGAGGTTCTCGCCGATCTTTTCCGCGCAGCGATGGAGATACCCGATGTGCGGAATCGCTTCAAGGACCATCTCGCCGTCCGTGCGCAACACAAGCCGCAGCACGCCGTGCGTGGAGGGATGCTGCGGACCCATGTTGACCAGCATCTCTTCCGTTCGCAGATCGGATTGCTCGCTGCGGTCGAAGTCGATCAGCACGTCGGGGGTCGATTCAAGCACCTTGTCCGCCATAGCGTCTCGTGTCTACCGTCGGTGTTGTAGCGCCGCCCCTTGTGGGCGGCGCGGTCGGTGAGTTTCCTCTGGCGATCAGAGCACCGGGCGCGAGCCCGGTGACGTTGTCCGCGAGCTTGCGCTCGCGGCTCAGATTAGTGCCTCGGGTTGGTCAGCTCAAACTCCGTCGTTGCGGGGATGTCGTGATACTCCAGTGGAAACTCGTAATCCTTCCGCAAGGGATGCCCGGTCCAATCGTCCGGACAGAGAATCCGCCGCAGGTCGGGGTGACCGGAAAACTCAATGCCCATCAGATCGTACGCTTCCCGCTCGTGCCAATCCGCCGCGGGCCAAACGTGCGCGACCGACGGAATCACCGGGTTGCTCCGATCCACCACCACCCGCACGGCGAACTCGTGCGTTTGTGTTTTGAGTACCGTCGGCTGCTCCAATGGAACGTGGTAGAGATCGTACACGCACGCGAGTTTTTCCTCAGCCAGCAGGTCCAGCGCCGAGATGCACCGCAGCACGTTGAACCCCATCCGCGGATCGTCACGAAGGAACACCGCCACCTCCGCCAAGCGAGCCGCGGCGATCCTCGCGTACGGATGTCCGACCGCGAGGACCGCATCCTCGACGGCCTCGCCGAAGCGACCCTTCAATAGTCTACAAATCTCTTCCGGCGCCATACCGTGTCACCTTCTTGTGTAGGGTGGGCATCGCCCACCTCATATCACCCGATCCGCTTTTGCTCCGCTCCGTCGGCCCGCACGGCTAGGTCCACCATCCATCGCACCGAGTCCATCTGCACGCGGCGAAGCTCGGATGGACGCCCGAAACGCTCCTCGAGTTCCGCGAGCATGGCGCGATGCACGTCGGGAGGAAGACAGCCGGATTCGTCAAAGGGCGGGATCATTCCTAGGAGATCGTTGCGAAACAGACCAACGCGTCAAGGGATCTCGATTGTCCGATCGGCGCGCCCGATCACGACGGTTCGGTCCCGCATCCGTGAGTGCCATATCTCCCGAGAGGGTCTCCTCTGGAGGGGTCTCTCCACGCACGCCTTGAAGATCGCTATCGCACAGCGTGACTGACAGCGCATTGGAAACTTCCAAGGAGTTGGTCATCTTCGCTTTCGCGTGCCGCGGCGGCCGCGGCCGTTGGCAAGCGTCTCGATCGAGGCAATGTGGAGAAACGGCACGTGGGCCCAGCGCTCGCCGTCGGGGAAAACGAC
>CAYQZH010000307.1:0-4778 GCA_964421865.1 uncultured Phycisphaera sp.
CTTGGCGCTATCAAAAACGCGATGCCGACTCCCAACTGACGAACTTGGGCTAGCCCAGCGTTTCAACGCTGGGGAAAACGCCCACCCCGCCCACAAAGTCCCGGAGGGACGGCCGAGTGCCGTCCAGTCGTCCCTCCGGGACTTACAATGTTGCGGCATCCTCCACCCCAGCGATGAATCGCTGGGCTATTTTCGTGTCGTGCCTCCGGCACGGATTCGGCTTTCGCGACGGGCGACCGCGCATTCGTCTTACAAAATCGTGGGTAACAGCAAGCTCTTGTGCAGTGGTATTCTCCCTCCGTCGTGAAGACGCTCCGACGAAAAACCCGAATGGGTCGGGACTTATCGGCCGGTCCGAAAACACGCCCAATGGTTTCCGCCGTCGCGAGGGAAGCGATTTTTCTTGTCTGAGGGGTTTGCCCAGGCCTATACTGATCCATCGGTTGCGGTCAACAACCAAATCCCGAAGGGCAAACCAGTCGCAAGATTGGGACGCAAAGCGTTGAGTCCCGGCGTTGTCGGGATTGTCGCGCTGCCCGGAACACCGCGGGGGACGGCGTTCCGGAAGGGAGGAGAAACTCCGATGCGCCTTAGGAGGGCATATAATGAAGCGTTCCAGTCTCGTTCCGCGCCACCAGCCTAGTCGTCGTCGCGCCGTCGTCGCTGTTACAACGGCGGTCACTCTCGTCGTCCTTCTGATCTTCGCCTCGTTCGCCGTGGATCTGGGGTTCGTCCGCGCCGTCTGCGGTGATATGCAGCACACCGCCGACGGCGGGGCGCTCGCTGGCGCCTCGGCGCTCCGTGAGTCGGACGGACAAGACACCGAGTTGGCCCACACGCGTGCCCTCGACATCATCGAACGGATGGAAAAGACCCAGGGTTTTGAGGCTCTCGAGGATCAGATCATCGAAGTCGGCACGTGGGACTATCACACTCGCGCGTTCACGGCCGCGAATTCGACCACCAAAAGGCCGTTCGCCGTCCGCGTAGTGGGCGTCCGCAACGAAACCCCGCTTTTTTTCGCCGCCATCATGGGCAAGTACAGCACCGACGTGACCCGCGAGGCCGTTGGCCTGGGCAGCGGCCCTTGCGGCGGCATCTGGGGACTTCAGGGCGTCAAGGCGGGAAGCATCAACTCCGACAGTTTTGACTCCACCGAGGGGCCCTACTCCGCGGACACCGCGGGCGACAACGGCGACATCTGCAGCGGCCGCGACATCACCGTCGGCGGGTCGTTCAACGTCCGCGGCGACGCCATGCCCGGGTTTGGATACTCCCTTACCGTGGACGGCAGTTCGGGAGAAATCACAGGCTATACCACGTCGCATTCGGGGGCTCTTCCTTCCGTGCCGGTGGACCTTGGTGACTCCAAGGTCAATAATGACAACGCCACGATCCCACTCACCGCCCAGCTCAAAAAACCTTACAGGACCGCCTGGCAGATTTCCCTGACGTCAGGCGACAATCTCACACTCGCCGGCGGAACCTATTACTTCGATTCGCTGAAACTCAGCGGCGGCGCGACCGTTACGTTCACGGGCAAGACCACCATCTACATGGCGGGTAACGTGGACATCACCGGGGGCGGGTTCATAAATCAGGCGGGGAACCCGCACAACCTGACGGTCATCTCCATGGGGTCGGCGTTCAAGTTGCAGGGCGCCGGGTCCTTCTCCGGATCGCTCTGGGCGCCGAATGCCGATGTGATGATCGGCTCCAATGCCGTCTTCTACGGAGCATTGATCGGGAAAACCGTCCACCTGGCGGGCGACGCCACGGTACACGTCGACGAATCGCTGCCCATCGTCCAGGCGATTGCTCCGCCGCAACCGTCGCTGGTGAGATAGCCTCGGCAAGACGCCGCGCCGTTGCAAACCCCGGAGGGGCGGCACCACACCGTTTGCCGCAGGGTTGTGCCGTCCCGACGGGTCTGCGACGCCGGGTATCAACAAACACGGGCTCACGACACCCGAGGGCGGTTCTCCACGCAACCCGGGGTGAATCCCGTTGGGGGTGGCGAAAATGCCCACGGGATGTCATTCTGAGCGCAGCGTGTCACCCTGAGCGCAGCGAAGGGTCTCGTCGCCGAACGGAGATGCTTCGCCGCGCTCAGCATGACAAGTGCTCCGCTCAGCCTGACGCGAAACGATCACCTCCGCCACAATGAATAGGATGTTCCCCGCAACCCCTGGCGCGGGCGACGCAAGGGCCCGTCCGAGAATGTATCCGATCGTTTCCTCGATCCGACTTGAGCAAGTTTTTCTAAATTTCTTGCCAAGGCGCTGCGCGAATCGTAGGTTTCATGTGATTACATCCCGAAGGGCAAACCAGTCGCAAGATTGGGACGCAAAGCGTTGAGTCCCGGCGTTGTCGGGATTGTCGCGCTGCCCGGAATACCGTGGGGGACGGGATTCCGGAAGGGAGGGGAAACTCCGATGCTCCTTAGGAGGGCATATAATGAAGCGTTCCAATCTCGTTCCGCGCCACCAGTCTAGTCGTCGTCGCGCAGCCGTCGCGGTCATGACGGCGGTCACTCTCGTCGTTCTTCTGATCTTCTCATCCTTTGCCGTTGATCTGGGGTTCGTCCGCGCCGTCTGCGGGGACATGCAGCACACCGCGGACACCGGCGCCCTGGCCGGCGCGTCGGCGCTTATGGAATCCGACGGCAAGGACACCGAGGACGTCAAAGAGCGGGCCCTGGACGTCATCGAGCGCATGGAGAAGACGCAGGGCTTCGACGCCCTCGGCGACCAGATCATCCAGGTCGGCACATGGGACCACGCCACCCGCGAGTTCACTCCGTCGGATGGAACCACGAGAAAGCCATTCGCCGTCCGCGTGGTCGGCGTTCGCAACAAGACCCCGCTCTTCTTCGCGGGCATTATGGGCAAATTCAGCACCGACGTCACCCGCGAAGCCGTCGCCTTGGCGAGCGGCCCGTGCGGAGGCGTCTGGGGGCTGGAGGGAGTCAAGTCGGGAAGCATCAACACCGACAGTTATGACTCCACCGAAGGGGCGTATAACGCCCTCACCGCCTACGAGAACGGCGACATCTGCAGCGGCCGCGACATCACCACCAGCGGATCGTTTAACATTCGCGGCGACGTGATGCCCGCCTTCGCCCACACGGTCAACGGCAGTTCGGGAGACATCACCGGGTACACCACGACGAATTCCGGCGCAGTTCCTTCCGTGCCGGTCGATCTCTCCTACGTCAAGTACAACAATGACAACGCCACGATCCCGTCGAAAACCAGCAATGGCACCAAAACCTTCAAGACCCCTGGGAACATCAGTTTGGCGGGCGGTGAGACCCTTAAGTTGTCGGCCGGAACCTATTACCTCAATTCGCTGAGCATTTCGGGCGGCGCCACCCTTAGCGTTGGCGGTACCGTCACCATCTACCTGGCGGGAAATGTGGACTGTACCGGCGGCGGAATCGAGAATGCCGGCCATAATCCGCACGATCTTACGATCATTTCCGCGGGACCGGCGTTCAAATTGGGCAGCAGCTCGTCCTTCTACGGAACGGTTCTAGCACCCAAGGCCGCCGTCGTGTTGGGCTCGGGCGCCAACTTCTATGGGGCCGTTATCGGAAAGACGCTGGACCTGAAGGGCAACGTCAGCATCCACGTGGACGAGTCGCTGCCGTTCCTGGTCGATGCGCCGCAGCCGTCGTTGGTGAAGTAAGAGGACTTCGGTCCCCGCCCGACGGGAGGTGAGGGGGCCTGTTGCAACAGATTGAACGAGAAACTCGGGTTGCGGTCCGCGGTTTCGGCGGGGGGGAGTCGGCCGCGACCGCATCCGAGTACGCCACGATCCTGGCCGTGGTCATCATCGCGGTCATGGCCTCGGTGATGATGCTCGGCAAAAAGGTGAGCACGGACTTCGGTAACAAGGGCGGCGCCTTCGCATCCGCAGCGAGTGGAAACGGCGGGGACAACGGCGGGGGCAACGCTGGCGGGAATGGCGGTGGAAACGGAGGCGCTAAGAACGGAAACAAGGGCGGCGGCTAGGAGAGTCGCGTAGACGTCGCACCCTGTGGATAGGGTGGGCGCGGTCCGCGCGAAGAATAAATGGCGGAGGTCGGCTTGGTGTCGAGGCGATCGAAGCCGAGAACGTGAGGCGAAATCATGCAAGCGCAAAAGGGTAACGTACCGACCTCGAGCGATGGCCAAGTCGCTCGATGGGTGGAGTCAGCCCGTCAGCAGGGGGAAGCCGACGGGTACGCGGGGAAGCGACAGTCCACGCGGTTCGCCGAGGGGATGCGGCTGGAGGTGACCTTGAACCCCGCTCAACGGTCGGGGGCGTGGGGTGTCTACATGCACAACGTTTCGGACGGCGGCTTCGCGTTCTGGTCCAGGAAAGAGGTGCCGGACCGGACGACCTTGTTCGTTCGCGAACACACCGACGACAACTCCCAAGGCTGGCTCAAGGCTCGGGTCACCCACTGCACGGTGGGCATTCGGGGCTTTCTCGTCGGAGCGGCCTTCGAGCATCCGCCGGCAAAAACGTAGCCGTCGGCGCTTCCCTCGAGCCGCACCGCTACGATGACGGGTATGGTAACTTACGGATTCAGCCGGGTTTTCGTCAACTAGCGGGGGCTGGATTCGAACCAGCGACCTCCGGGTTATGAGTCGAGCCGGGGGCGGTGACGTAGGGCCGTAACCCTCATTTTGAGTGTACCACAGGGGGTGCGACGTTGCAAGTGCTACGTTCATTATACCCATTTTCACCCCATTTCGTATCACTGATACGGTGCCTCCGACGGTTGTAGT
>CAYQZH010000308.1:0-4752 GCA_964421865.1 uncultured Phycisphaera sp.
GGATGTACTTGAGGCCGTCCTTGAACGACTGGGCATGGTCGCGTTCGCCGCGGAAACGGAAGGACGTAGCCAAACCGCCCTTGGGGAGAAGTTCGTTTTCCTCGCAGACGAGTTCCGTGAGAATCTGCTTCCCGGCCTGTACGGTGACGACGTGCGCCAACCCGATGACCCAGATCTCAGCCGTGTAGCGGGTCTGACGGAGTCGCTTCACACGATGGATGTGGAACAACTCCGGGTGGATCGGTCGCTGGTACAGGCAGAAAAGGAGCTCTTCTACGCGCTGCTTCGTTTGTCCTCGTTCCACAGCTTCCTCGAAAACGAACCCGTTATCACGCCTACCTCTGGCATTATACGGGCCGAAACCATCAAATCCATGAATTTATTTGCCCAGGGCGCTATTTCTTACAGTATACCCCCGGAGCGACCGTAAGTTCCGCCCCCCAATGACGATGTGAACGACGGATGATCCCCGTAACGGCCATTTCGGCGTTGTGGTGCGACGCCGCAGCGCACCCAGAAGCGCACCGGGAAGCCCGGCGTGCATCCTCGCGATGGGCCATTGCTCACGCACGAACCCGCGGTATAATGCGGCCATGATTTCACGCAGGATTCACATGGTCCTACCCGTTCTCCTGCTGGCATCGGCGGCGCAGCCGACATATAGACTTGGCGCATTTATTGAAGCTATAAACGTAAATCGCCTTAACGCACCGTCGGTCAAACCCGACGACTCGCAAGGCCGTCACCAGGGCGATCGCTCCCATGACGACTCGCCGGAGCGGTCCTGGCCGGTCGAGCTAGTCGCGTTGTTTCCGGCGAGCACCGGATCCGGCGAGAATGTGCCTCGCACGACGCTACGCGCCAAGCTCCCGGTCGTCGCGGCCGTCGGTTTCCTGCCCTTGTGGTCTTACGTGACGCGGGCGAGCGGTCCGCCCGCGTCGCTGTCCGGTGCGGAACCTTCGGCGGCCGCTTCGGTTGCGGTCGTCGCCCATCCGATCCACACTCACGCGCCTCCACGTACGCCGTAACCTGGACGAGTCGCTCGGCGTAACTTTTTTCTTGCTGCCGGCTGCTTTGACGGTTATCTAACGCACAACGACGGCGCTTCCGCGCCGTCCATCGGAGTCTTGACTCATGCACGATCCCAATCGGCTCATCAAATGGCTGGTCATCATCGCCATGGTGGTGGTTTCGCTGGCGGTCCTTTACCCGCCGAACGAGAAGCTCAAAGGCGGCATCGACCTGGTCGGCGGAACCAGCCTGCTGTTCGAAATCGACACCACCGGGCTGGACGCTTCGATGCAGCGTGATCTCGCCTCGAAAGTGATGCGCGTCCTCAAGGAGCGCGTCGATCCCAAGGGGCAGATGAACTTGGAATGGCGTCCGGTGGGGAATACGAGGCTGGAGATTCGCATGCCGCGTCCGCCCAAGGAAGCCCTGGCGCGGCGGGAACTCTACAACCAGGCCGTCGAACGGTTGTCGGCCCTGAATCTCAAACGGCGGGACGTGGAGGAAACGCTGAACGCATCCGGGGCCGAGCGTGAGACTCGGCTTGCGGCCTTGCAGCGTGGGGTGAAGGAGCGTGCTCCGTTGATCGCGGCGGTGGCGGATGCCTTCGCCGCGCATACGGCGGCCCAAGGGGTCGGCGAAGCGTCCGCGATCACGGCGGCCTCAGCCACGTATGAGAAGACCATGTCGGACCTGCTGGCCTCGGTCATGCCGCTCAGCCGGTTCAACGATGTCGTCGCCCTCCCCACAGGCGAGAAACGCAACGCGGAGGTGCAGAAGCTACGGACGGAGTTTCCCTCCTATGACGCGGGCGAGGAGCGAGAACCGGGCGGCAAGCTGCTGACCAAGGCGACGACGGCCTACGACGCTTGGGCGGCGAACAAAGCCGACTTGGAAGACCCCTCCGACCTCAAGCGCCGTCTGCGCGGCGCCGGCGTGCTCGAGTTCCGAATCCTTGCCGACCGGGACCCGACCTCGCCGACCAACACCATGGACGCCAGGGCAGAGCTTCGCCTACCGATCAAGAAGTACGCCGACCAGCTCGCCAAGTACGGCCCCAAGCCCAAGGCCGGGGACCGCTTCCGCTGGTTCGCGCTCGAAGACGTTCTGAAGTTCACGAACACCACCAACATGGCCGACTTCGAGGCGAAGCGGAGTTCTCCCAACCAACCGATTATTGAGGAGTACGCGGGACGCTATTACGTCCTCATGCACAACGACGCCGAGTATGGGATGCTGCAAGGTTCGGGCAAGAGCAAGACCTGGTCGCTCCGGCAGGCCTATCCAGACCGCAATCCGCTCACCGGCGAGAACGTCGTCGCGTTCGCGCTCGACGCCCGGGGCGGTCGGCAATTCGGCGAACTGACCGGACCCAACATCAATCGCCAGTTGTGCATCCTGCTCGATAACACGGCGGTCTCGCACGCCACGATCCGCGATCGCATCACCGACCGCTGCCAGATCAGCGGCCGGTTCTCGCCGGACGACGTGAAGTATTTGGTGGGAACGTTGGAGGCGGGTTCGCTTCCGGCGCGGCTCAAGGAGACGCCGCTGTCCGAGCAGACCGTCGGACCGAGCTTGGGCGAGACCAACCGTCACAACGGGCTGCTCGCGGCTTTTTGGGCCAGCATCGCGGTGGCGGTGTTCATTCTCTTCTACTACGGGGTGGCGGGCGGGGGCATCGCCGACATGGCTCTGGTTCTCAACGTCCTCTTCGTGTTGGCCATGATGGCCTTGATGCAGGCGACGTTCACGCTGCCCGGCATCGCGGGCATTGTCTTGACGATCGGCATGGCCGTCGACGCCAACGTCCTGATCTTCGAGCGGATTCGAGAGGAGCGGGCCCGGGGCTTGGTTTTTAAGAAGGCCCTCAATGCCGGTTATGAAAAGGCCTTTTCCGCCATTTTCGACTCCAACCTCACCACGGTGCTGACTTGCGCGATCCTCGCTCTGGTCGCCAGCGAAGAAGTCAAGGCGTTCGGGATCACCCTGGCGCTGGGCTTGGCGACGAGCATGTTCACCGCCCTCTTCTGCACGCGTCTGGCTTTCAATTCGCTGATCTCGGTCGGCTGGCTTTCGGACCTCCACATGCAACGCTTGATCGGCGTCCCGAAGATCGACTGGATCGCATGGCGAAAATGGTTCCTCCCGATTTCGGGGGGGACTGTGGTGGTGGGCCTCGTTTTGTTCTTCTACATGAGCGTTCATGCGACGGAGAACTTCTTTGATATCGAGTTCCTGGGCGGGACGAGCGTGCAGATCGATTTCAAGCCCGGCGTCGCCGTGACGGACGAACAGGTGCGGGAGTCGATCACCGCGACCGAAGGCGGTCCGTCGGCGGTGAAGTGGCTGCTCGCGGCCGCGGACCAGCTCGCCGGGGCGAAGGCCGAGGACGGCGAGGTCCCGGGGCAATACACCCTGACCTCGAGCAGCCTTTCCGGGGACCACTTGGTCGTCCTGATGCGAAGAGTGCTCGAGCCGAAGCTCGAACGGGACGGCATTTCGGTCGCCGGTAAAACCGCGCGGTTCGACGCGAAGCCCGGACAGCTTAATCTAACGACTTTTAAGGAGGCGGTGGCCCAAGCGGTGACGGAGGCGCGCGAGGCGGCGAACAAGCTCCGCGGGGCCCGCGTGCAAAGCGTCGGCGAGCATACCGCCGGCAAGAACCAGGCCTTGTCGTTCGAGGTCGTCACCGTGGAAACGAACCGTCCCGTGGTGCAAAGCGCCATTCTGGCCGTGCTCGGCGATAAACTCTCCGTGCAACGCGCCATCCGCTTCAACCCCATCCGCGACGAGGAGTTGACCAAGGAGCCGTTCTTCGTGATCGAGGCCGATGACCAGTATCTGTCCGATGTCATCGGTGTAGAGGGGAGCTATGACATCCGCCGTTTCCGCGGCGGCGTGGCGGTGCAGGTGGCGTTGGACGAAACGGAGCCGCCCCTGCCCGTCGTGGAGCTTCAGCGGCGGCTGCGGGAGGTCGGTTTGCACGCCGAGTTCGAGCAGTTTCGGGCGAGGGAGTGGGACGTGTTCACGCTCGGTCCGGGCGTGGCCCGCGGCGATGGAACGACCGGATACAAACGATTTGCGGTGTGTGCCCTGGATGAGTCGATTCTGTACGACGACGACCCGGCGCTCTGGACCGATTCACTGGCCCGCACCGAGCTTTCCATCGTCCAGGCCGCCCTGGGCAGTGAGAAGTCGCTTTCCAAGGTGCTTCAGTTCGCCCCGCAAATCGCCGGCCAGACGACGGTCCGGGCGCTGTATGCCCTGGTTTTGGCGTTGATCGCCGTCGGCGTGTATGTGTGGCTGCGGTTCGGCAATAAGGAGTTCGGAACGACTTCGCTGATTGCGCTGTTTCACGACGTATCGCTCGCCCTGGGAGTCATCTCCTTCAGCCATTTCATCAGTGGTACGTGGCTGGGTAAGGCTCTCTTGATTACGGATTTCAAAATCGATCTGCCGATGGTCGCCGCGATCCTGACCATCATCGGATACAGCATCAACGACACGATCGTGGTGTTCGACCGGGTGCGTGAGAACCGGGGGAAATCCGGGACCCTGAGCGCCGCGCTCTTCAACGACAGCGTCAACCAAACGCTCTCGCGCACCATTCTGACGTCGGCGACGGTCTTTCTGGTGGTGGCGGTTCTGTACGTTTTCGGCGGGGAAGGCGTGCACGGGTTCTCCTTGGCCATGATGGTCGGGGTCATTACCGGAACCTACAGCAGCATCGGGATCGCCGTC
>CAYQZH010000309.1:0-4749 GCA_964421865.1 uncultured Phycisphaera sp.
CCGCCGGACGCATGGGCCACGCCCGGCTCGCCGTCGAACTGTTCACCCGCGCCGATGAACATCGCGCCCGCGAGATCGCCCTGTACCTCGAAGAGCACAACCGCTCACGGCAAGCGACTGAGCGGCAGATCGCCAAGCAGGCCTACGACATGATCGAGCGGAACAATCTCGCCGGCGACGGGCGGCGGGCGATCGTGCTGGCGTCGCCGGGATGGCACGCGGGTGTGATCGGCATTGTGGCCGCCCGGGTCGTCGGTCGCTACCACCGTCCCACGGTGATGATCGCCCTGAACAACGGCGAAGGGCAGGGATCGGCCCGCGGCGTCCAACACTTCGACCTCGCCGACGCTTTGGCGTCCTGCTCGCAACATCTGCTGGCCTACGGCGGGCACGCGATGGCCGCCGGACTGCGCATCGCCGCCGACCGCGTCGACGCCTTCACTGACGCCTTCGTCGCCGAGGCCAACAATCGTCTCACCGGCGATGACCTGCTCCCCAAGCTCCGCCTTGATGCCCAGGTTCTTCTCAAGGAGCTGACCCTACCGACGGCCGAAGCGATCGTGGGATTGGGACCGTTCGGGATCGGCAATCCCAAACCCAAGTTCGCCACCGATTGGGTGGACCTGGCCTACGAGCCGCGCTGCGTCGGGTCGAATCAGGACCATCTGCAAGCGTCGTTTCAGCAGAACGGCACGCGGATGAAAGGCATCGGTTTCGGGCTGGGCGGCGCCATCGAGGACCTCAAGCAACACCGCCGCTGCCGCGTCGCCTTCGAGCCGATCATCAACGACTTCAACGGTCGGCGCAGCGTCGAAATGCAAATCTTGGACTTCCAATTCCCGACAAGACCTTGATCGCCTGGGCCCACGGGCGGGTGCCCCAGGTCCTTTGGAAGATTGCGAGCAAGAACTCCCCGGCGACTTGCGGTGACCGACCCTGCCGGGATAATCGCCCCGTTCGACGGATTGTTCGAGACTGAGACGAACGATGGCGCTGGAAAAAGGAACCAAACTCGGTCTCTACGAGATCCTCTCGCCCATCGGGGCCGGGGGCATGGGCGAGGTCTATCGCGCGCGGGACACCAAGCTCCGCCGCGACGTGGCGATCAAGGTGCTGCCGGCGAAGGTGGCCGCGGACGCTGAGCGACTGCAGCGCTTCACGCGTGAGGCCACCACGGTCGCCGCGCTCAACCATCCCAACATCGTTACGATCTTCGGGATCGAGGAATCCAACGGGCATCACTACCTGGCGATGGAACTGGTCGAGGGCGAGACGCTCGACCGGATGATCGCGCCCGGCGGTATGCCGTTGGCGAAAATCTTCGACATTGCCATTCCGCTGGCGGACGCGCTCGCGGCTGCCCATGACAAGGGCATCGTTCACCGCGACCTCAAGCCCGGCAACGTCATGGTGACCAGGGATGGTCGCGTCAAGGTGCTCGATTTCGGTCTCGCCAAGCTGACGACGGAGGGTCAGGGCGGCTTTTCCACCGAAGATGCGACCGTCTCCACTCCGCTCACCGAACGAGGCGCGATCCTCGGTACGGTTCCCTACATGTCGCCGGAGCAGCTTCGAAGCGAGCCGGTGGATCATCGGACGGACCTGTTCTCGTTGGGCATCATGCTCTACGAAATGGCGACGGGTCAGCGACCGTTCAAGGGTGTGAAGTCGGCGGATACGATGTCATCCATTCTTCGCGACACGCCTCGTCCGCTTCATGAACTGAACAGCTCGCTTCCGCGACCGCTGGGGAAGCTGGTTTCGCTCTGTTTGGAGAAGGATCCCGAGAACCGTCTGCAATCCGCGAAGGACGTTCGCAACGAGTTGCGAATGCTGCGGAAGGAGGTGGATTCGGACGGTTTTGATGCGGCGCCCAGTGCGGTCTCCGCTGCGACGCCCGCGTCGACGCCCGCGACCGCTCCCTCCGGGAAATCCGCGACAACCGTTAGCTCGGCCCTGTCGGCTCCGACGCGGCGGGGTGAGCTGTGGGTCGCGGTTGTGGTCGTGATCGCAGCGATGGGGGGAATTGCCTGGTGGCTTAGCCGAGGCGGAAGCGGGTCGGAGAAGACCGCTTCGCTCAACAGCGTCGCCGTCACGCCCCTCACGCCCGTCGAGTCACCAGCGGCCTCGGAGTCGCCCAAGAAGCCCTTTCCCGCGAAGCCACCGGAGGAAGTCAACTCCCTCGCGGTGCTCCCCTTTACAAACATGAGCAACGATCCGCAGCAGGAGTACTTCACCGACGGCCTGACCGAGGAACTGCTCAACGTCCTGGTCAAGATCCCTGAGCTCAAGGTGGCCGGGCGGACGTCGTCGTTCTCGTTCAAGGGGAAAAACGAGGACCTCCGCACCATCGCCCAGAAGCTGGGCGTGACGAACATCCTGGAAGGGAGCGTCCGCAAGTCGGGCGACAGAATCCGAATCACGGCGCAGCTGGTGAAGGCGGAGGACGGCTTCCACCTCTGGTCGGAGACCTACGACCGCACGCTCGACGACATCTTTGCGGTGCAGGACGACATCGCCAAGGCGGTGGCGGCGGCGCTGAAGGTGACGCTGCTTGGCCAGCGTGCCGATGCCCCCAGACCCGATGCCAAAGCCTACGACCTGATCCTGCAGGCGCGGTTCGTGATGCAGAGCCGGACCGAGGAGACAGTCCTTCGGGGGAAGAAAGTCCTGGAGCGGGCGCTGCAGTTGTCGCCGGACTACGCCCCGGCCTGGGCGGAGATGGGGCTGGCGCACCTCAGAGAGGGCGAGCTCGCGACCACAGTCAAAGCGCGACAAGAGGCGCGAGAGCGGGCGCGGCAGGCGCTGGCCAGGGCGTTGGAGCTCGACCCGAACCTGGCCGTGACCCACTCGCGGATGGCGGGCGTTCAGCGGGATTCCTGGGATTTCGCGGCGGCGGAGCGCTCCATGGCTCGGGCGCTGGCGGCCGATCCGAAGAACCCCATCGTGATGGGGAATTCGGCGGTTCTGTACGGACTCCTGGGCCGCTTGGACGAGGCCATCGTGCTTGAGGAGCGGATTCTCAAGGTCGATCCGCTGAACCTCGTCAATTTTTTCAACCTCGCCAGTGACTACGCGTCGGCGGGCCGGCTCGATGAGGCCGAGGCGCTCTGCCGCAAGGCGCTGGAGCTGGCACCGGATCATGGGGACATGCTCAACAGTCTCGCAGTCATCCACCTTCTGCGGGGCGAGGTGGAGGCGGCGCGGAAGTCCTATGCGAGGGGCAACGAGCTCTTGGGCCGGGGCGACTACGGCCGATTCTGGTACGAGGCCCTGGTCGAGCACACCGCCGGCAACGCCGCGGCGTCGCAGGCCGTAGCGTTGGAGTTCGAGAAGCGGTTCGGCGCGGAGGATCCCGCAATGGCGGCCCAGATCCGCGCCTGGCGGGGCGAGACCGACGCGGCCTTCGCGTGGCTGGACAAGGCCCTCGCCGCGCGCGATCCGTCTTTGGCCCAGATCAATGCGGACATCTACCTGAAATCACTGCGCGCCGACCCGCGCTGGAACGCCCTTCTGAAAAAGATCGGCCTGCCCACGGATTAAGCGGCGCGATGGAGGACCTCAAGCAACACCGCCGTTGCCGCGTCGCCTTCGAGCCGATCAGCGACGATTTCAACGGTCGGCGCGGCGTCGAAATGCAAATCCTCGATCTGCAATTCCCGAACAAGTAACGCAGTGGACCTTCGCGCCGTCAAACCGTGACCCCGGGCCGTTCTTCTTGACCAATCCCAGGGGCCTTCCTATCCTGATTCCCCCGTGCGTCTCGCGTCGAAGGTCGGCGTGACGCGACCGCGAGGGCAGGTAGCTCAGTTGGTAGAGCAACGGACTGAAAATCCGTGTGTCGGCGGTTCAACTCCGCCTCTGCCCATTCGCGTAAACCGCCGTAACTACTGAAGTTACGGCGGTTTTTCTCTGAGCACCAACTCGCCCGATAATCGAATTTCCCGTCCGAATTAACCGTCCACAGATCGTACCGATAAACCAAATCGCCGTCCAGACGGGAAATAGCCACCTGCGAGAAAAGGCGGGCTCGCGCGCGAGCCCGCCGCAACGAGTTCGTGCCGCTGTTCGAGACGATCTTGGGGGCATTTGAAGCCGCCGGGCTTGGCGCCGCCGGCGCCGAACAGCTTTGGGGCCGCGCCCACTCGGCCTGCGACCTTGCGCGCCGGGGGGCCGACCCCACCTCCTCCTTCGAGGAGAACAAGCTGCTCATGCGGGGCCACCTCGTCGGCCCGCGCCGAGCAGAGCCGCGCGGGAAGAAGCGTCGCCGCCCACTCCCGTGTCCGCCCCCGGCCCGCAGCCGCACGGCGTGCGCGGACGAAGGTTGCACGGCGGCATGTGGAACCAGTCTTGGTAATCGGCGTAGTGGTCAAGGACGCGCACCGCGTGGCGGGCGGCGTCGCCGGCCTCGGCGACCGCTCCGCGGTCGCCCCTCGACACGCGGTGGAGGACATGGCCGCACCGCGTGAGCACCTCGCGCACGATCGGCGGGCAGTGCGGCGACTCGGTGAGGTTGAGCAGGAAAGCGGTCTGGTACTCCCACACGTCGCGCCCGTCGGCCTCGAACCCGCACCTCCGGCACCGCCACGTCGCCGCCCCGTCCCGGCCCGGCGCCGCGTCGGCCACTTCCCCGATCGTGCGGAGGCGGTGGCAGCGCAGGCACTCGAACCACAGGGGGCCGCACGCATCCATGAGGTCCATCGCCCGGTGCCAGCCGCCGCCGACCTTGCGGAACTGCGCCGCCACGGA
>CAYQZH010000310.1:0-4730 GCA_964421865.1 uncultured Phycisphaera sp.
AGCTACGCCCCACCGGCGATTATATTAGCAGTTCCGGCGGGACCACCAGCGGTCCCATCTCCTTCTGGCGGGCCTTCTCTGAGGCGACCAACGCCATTCAGCAAGGCGCGTTCCGCCGCGGGGCCAACATGGGGATGATGAACATCCATCACCCCGACATCCTCAAGTTCCTCCACGCCAAGGAGGACCTCACCCAGTTCACCAACTACAACATCTCCGTGAAGGTCCCCGACGAGTGGATGGAGGCGTTCCAGAAGGAACCGAAGGCTCCCCACGTGGTGAAGAACCCGCGGACCGGGCGCACCTATCTGCTGTCCAAGAACCTCGAGATTTGGAAGTATGACCTCCGCACGCTGGTCGAGATCAAGCCCGGGGATCCCATGCCCGTCGGGGATTTCTACACGCGGCAGGATATCTGGGACATCATTCTGACCAACGCCCATCGCACCGGCGAGCCGGGCGTGGTCTACATCGATCGCATCAACGAGTTCAACCCCACGCCGCACATCGGGCGGATCGAGGCGACCAATCCCTGCGGCGAGCAGCCGCTGCTGCCGTACGAGGCGTGCAACTTGGGCAGCATCAACCTGGCCGAGTTCGTCCACGAAGGCATCCGAGGCGTGCCCACGGTCGATTGGGACGCGCTACGCGAGACCGTCCACGAGAGCACGCGGTATCTGGACGACATCATCGACGTCAACAAGTACCCGCTCGCCGAGATCGACGCGATCTGCAAGGCCAATCGCAAGATCGGTTTGGGCGTCATGGGCTTCGCCGACGCGCTCTACAAGCTGGGCGTCGCTTACGACAGCGACGAGGGCGTGGAGTGGGGCGAGCGGTTCATGAAGTTCGTGGACGACGAGTCGCACAACTATAGCGAAAAACTCGCCAACGAGCGAGGTTGCTTCCCCAATTGGAAGGGGAGCATTTACGACACCAAACATCACCGTCCGATGCGCAACGCGACGTGTACCACCGTGGCGCCGACCGGGACGATCAGCATCATTGCGGGTTGCACCGGCGGCATCGAGCCGCTCTACAGTCTGGCCTTCTTCCGCAACGTGCTGAAGGGCCAGAACGAAGGGCAGGGCCCGATGGTCGAAATCAACTCGATCTTCGAGGCCGTCGCGCGGCGGGAAGGTTTTCTTAGCGAGGGATTGATGGAGCGGGTTGCCACGGAGGGCACCCTCGCTAATGTTCCCGGCGTTCCGGATGAGATCAAGCGCGTGTTCGTCTGTGCCCACGACATTGCCCCCGAGAGGCACATGCGGATGCAGGCCGGCTTCCAGAAGCATTGCGATGCGTCGATTTCCAAGACGATCAACTTCCCCGAGACCGCGACGGTCGAGGACGTGTCCGTCATCTATCGCTTGGCGTATGACTTGCGCTGCAAGGGCGTGACCGTCTATCGCAACGGGTGCCGTCAACATCAGCCGATGGCGCTGAAGAGCAGTGACCAAGTGCACGCCGCAACGGTTGTCGAGCAAAGCACGGCGGCGGCGGAGTCCAAACCGTTGGTGCCGGCGACCCTGCCGGAGATCAGCAGCGGCATTCGCGTCCGGCAGCTCACCCCGTTCGGCAACATGCACATCAACATCACCGTGGATCCTCGGACGGACCGGGAGATGGAAGTGTTCGCCCAGTTGGGTAAGGGCGGCGACCTGGCCAATAGCGATCTGGAGGCGATTTGCCGGATGATCAGCTTGTGGTTGCGCTCCGGCGGCAGCTTGCAGCACGTCATCGACCAGCTTCATTCGATCGGGTCGAGCCTTCAGGTCTCCACGAAAGAAGGCAAGATCATGAGCCTGGGCGACGGGCTGGCCCGCGGCCTGCGGCGGTACATGCACGCCAAACAAGATTGCGGCCTCAAGGCGTTGCTCATGGGCGAAGCCGCCATCGACGCCTCCGGGCGCGCGCAGCCGGTCAAGGGTAAAGGCGGGAACGGCCACGGTAACGGAAACGGGCACCGGCTGGGGCAGGTTTCCTCAGATGCCGCCGCCCCGGAACGGGTTGGAAGCCAGGCCCCGTCCCGGTTCGATGCCCACGGAATACAGTGGCAGCAAACGCAGTATAAGGTACGTTGCCCAGATTGTCAGGGAGAGTTGAGGTTTGGAGAGGGCTGCATGACGTGCGACGCGTGCGGATTCTCTAAATGCTGATGGTGGTGGTGTGTCCGGTAAGATTGCGTTTTTTGTGCAAACTTTTTCGTTTTGTCGGGTATAATTGTGTTGACGAACGAAAGATTGCCGATACATTCTGCCGATAGTAGTGGCGCGTACGAGGGATCGTGAAGGCTGAACAAGGCGTAGTTTTGGACGTAGTAACGGTTATACGGGAGGGCGACCGAAGGGTCGAAGATACCAAGTAGTACCCGGCTTCTTTCCCCTCCGGAAAGCACCGTTTCGCCTTAGGGTGAGCGGTGCTTTCTTTTTTACGACTATTTTCGGGGAGTTTCCGCTTCTTGAACGTCCACGGCCAAGCTTTGTCCCGCGTAGCGGGACTTCGTTTACCGTGTCACCCCCCTGTTGCGTTCCGCCGGTTCGTAGCTATACTGGCTCGGCTCGGGCTTGGTTACGTTCGCGTAGGAAGGCCGAACGTAAGGCGGGAAATGTTGGTCTCGACAGTGGGAGGACGCGATGTCCGTCCGGATTAAACTCAAAAAAGTGGGTCGCCGACACCGTCCGTCGTATCGCTTGACGGCCGTCGATCGTCGGCGCTCGCGGGACAGCAAAGTCATCGAGGAACTCGGGAGCTATAATCCCGTGCATCCTCGTGAAGACCAGCAAGTCGCTCTCCATCGCGAGCGAATCGAGTACTGGCTCAGCGTCGGGGCGCTGCCCACCGACACGGTGCGGCGGCTGTTGCAGAAGGCCGGAATCATGGGGGAGTCAACGTAGCGTTGGGCGGCAAACGTCATGCGGATCGATGTATTGACACTCTTCCCGGAGGTGTTCGAGCCTTACGTTGCGTCCAGCATCGTCGGCCGGGCCGTTGCGCGGGGGATTGTCTCGATCCGGTGCACGAGCTTCCGCGACTTCGCCGGTGACCGACATCGCAGCGTAGACGACCGCCCGTTCGGCGGCGGGCCGGGCATGGTGCTCATGTGCGGCCCGGTGTTCGACGCACTGGAGCACGTCGAGGCGCAAAGCGAAACGAAACCCCTTCGCATTCTCCTGACCCCCCAAGGCGAGAAACTGACGCAAAGCGTGGTCGCGGAGCTTGCCAAAGCGCCGCGCTTGGTGCTTTTGTGCGGGCATTACGAGGGGTTTGACGAACGGATTCGGACCGGGATCGCGGCGCGAGAGATTTCGATCGGGGATTATGTCCTCTCCGGCGGCGAGCCGGCGGCGATGGTTTTGATCGACGCCGTGGTGCGTCTGCTGCCGGGGGCGTTGGGCGACGAGGCGTCGGCGGAGGAGGAATCGTTTACCGACGGGACGCTGGAGTATCCGCAGTTCACTCGGCCTCGCGAGTTTCGCGGCATGGAAGTCCCGGAGGTGTTGTTGTCCGGCGATCACGGCAAGATCGCCGCGTGGCGGCGAGAGCAATCGCTGGAACGTACGTTGGAGCGCCGGCCCGATTTACTCGCGGCGCGGGGGCACATGGCCTAGCCTAATTTCGTGGAACGTGGAGTGGTGCGATGAGTCAGCAATTGATGAACCTGGTCGAGAAGCCCTATCTAAAGGCCTCACCGCCCGAGTTCCACGTCGGCGACACGGTGGACGTGCAGTGTCGGATCGTGGAGGGCGAGAAGGAGCGCATTCAGATCTTCAACGGAATTGTCATCGCCCATCAGGGGCGGGGGATCAACGAGACCTTCACCGTCCGCCGCATCGTGGGCAACGAGGGCGTGGAGCGGAAGTTTTTGGTCCATTCGCCGGGCGTGGTGGATGTGAAAGTGCGGCGCCGCGGACGGGTGCGTCGGGCGAAGCTGTACTACCTCCGCCAGAGGATCGGAAAGGCCCGCAAGCTGCGTGAACTTCGCATCCATCACAAGAAGGTTGCGGAGCCTGCCGAGCTGGCGGCGTCGGCCGTCTGACGAGCGCAGGGCGTTGGGGCGGCGCGGGGAGCGCGCCGCCGCGCGACATCTGAAGCGACATCGCTATCGTATCCTCGCCCGCAATTACCGGAGTGTCGCCGGTGAGATCGATCTCATCGCCTCTCAACGTGAAACGATTGTGTTCGTGGAGGTGAAGACGCGATCGTCCACGGACCCCGAGAATGATGAGTCGCCCGTGCGTTCGTTTCAGCAACGGCGGATCGAACGGGCGGCCCGCTTTTTCTTGTTGCAACCCGGGGCCCGCGACCGACCCTACCGGTTCGACATCGTCACCGTTGTTTTGTCTCCCGACGGTGAGCCGCAGATCGAGCATCGCGAGGATGCGTTCGGACCGGCACTCGCGTAGGTCGCCGGTGCCGACGCCGGGCTCTGCGGCAAGCCGGCGCCGACATTGACATTTGCGGTGGTTGGAGCGTAGCATGTTTCCCACGTCGTCGCCCGGGCGGATGCGTGTCCGCCGGGCGCGCGGAATCCATGCATCAACGGAGGAAAACCATGAAACGAGCAAGACGAACCATGACGAAGTTGGCGGTGTTGGCGCTGGCCGCGGTGGCGGTTGCGTCTATTTCGGTCGCCCTGGCCGGTCCGCCCGTGTGCCCGCAGATCTACGCTCCGGTCATCTGCGACGGCGGCAAGATTTATCCCAATCAATGCGAGGCCGACCGCCATC
>CAYQZH010000311.1:0-4700 GCA_964421865.1 uncultured Phycisphaera sp.
GACGCATCGCCCGAGGCGGGGACGTGACCGTCGGGCCTGTGCCCACCCCCTCGACCGCCGTGCCGCAGTAGGGACACAGCGTGCTGTCGTGAGGGATTTCACGTTCGCACGACCGACAGTTGGACATCGGCGACGGCGCTCCGCTAACAGCCCGGCACAAGCGAGAAACGGCCCGGTCCATTGTAAGCGCCGGCGCGAACCCGGTCGATCGGCCCTCAGGGCCTGCTGCGCCGGTCTCTCTGTTCGTAACTTGTAACTCGTAATTCGTAATTGCCTCACGATTCCAGCAATTCGTCTTTGAACAGCGGGCGGCCCACGAGGGCACCGTGGAATCCGGGTCGGAGGTAGCAGAAACGCGGATCTCTGCGTCGAAATCAAGCGGAGACGGAAAGATGTCATGAGTTGGCGGCGTCTCAACTGAGCGATTGTGAAATTGAATGCCATCGGTTACGATGGACTCCTCCGAAAAAACGGAAAAGCGAGTGTCGGAAACGCGCCCCATTGCCACGGGGCGATTGTTTGGCGGGAAGGAGACATGAAATGTATTCCACCAGTACTCGGGTGGGTGGATCACAGTTGGTTATGGCAGTGCTTGCGGGCACGCTGATAACTCATCCGGTCCAGGCAAAGGCTGAGGCCAGGGCGCCGCGAGGACCGGCCGTGGATGTTGCGCAGGTTGACGCCCTGCCGGCCACGCCTCGACCGGATGAATTCGGCGGAATTGTTTCAACACATATCGTTGTGCGGTTGAACTTGGAAGCGTATCAGCGGGTGCGCATGGTGACTCCAGATGGATTCGGCGATGCCGATCCGCGCAGCCGGTCGAGCGAGCGATTTCAAACCGCCGCCGAGAGCTGGCACGTGACGAAAATGAGGCCGTTGTACGGCGAGCCTTTCGCCGATCCCGTGCTCGCAGCGCGTTACGGCTTGGATCGAACGTACGTCCTCGAGGTGCCGCGTGGCACGGATACGGAAACGATGGCCGCGGCGTTCGCAGCTCTCGGCGAAGAGGTCGAATTTGCCGGATTTGACTCAATCGGCGGCGTGGCCGGCGGCGACATGGCCGAGGACCGCGCGGCCGGCGGTGGCGCGGCCGGCGGGGAATTCATTCCCAATGATCCCCTCTTCTCCCAGCAATGGGGGATGCACAACACGGGACAGACCGGCGGCCTTCCCGATGCGGATATCGATGCCCCCGAGGCGTGGGCCATCCATACGGGAGACTTCGGTACCGTGACGGTGGCGCTGGTTGACAGCGGCATAAACTCGCACCCGGAGTATGGAACCAATGCCCCGCCCTTCCCCAACGGTCGGATCGTCGAGGGCCGAAACACCAACAACCCGCTCACACCCACACTGACGACCGACGCCTGCCCGCACGGAACGCACGTGGCCGGTATCATCGCCGCCACGGGCAACAACGGCGTCGGCGTCGCCGGCGTCACGTGGGGCGCCTACATCATGCCCGTCCGCGTGCTGAATGGTTGCTTCGGAGACGTGACCGATCTCATCGAGGGCATCGTCTGGGCGGCGGACCACGGGGCTCAGGTGATCAACATGCCCCTGCAGTACAACCTGACGACACCCGCCACCGTTGCCGCGCTGCAGAGCGCCGTGGATTATGCCCATGACCATGGCGCTATACTTATTGCCGCCACAGGCGTCAACAACTTTTGTGGACCGGGGGTGGTCTGTTATCCGGGCAAGGCGACCAACGTCATTGCAGTCAGTGCGACGAATAACCGGGATCTGTTCGCCTCATTCTCCAATTACGGCCCGCAGACCGACCTGACTGCCCCCGGCGAAGACATCTTTTCAACTTGGACCAGCGGAGGCTATAGCGTCCAGGACGGTACTTCTCATTCCGCGGCGCACGTAAGTGGACTCGCCGCCTTGATCAAATCGTATGCACCTTTCCGAACAAACGACCAGATTGCGGAAATCATTCAACAGACGGCTGACGACCTGGGCCCCCTGGGTTGGGATAACCATTTCGGGTACGGCAGAATCAATGCGGCAAACGCGCTGATCCTAGCCATCGGATGCGCATCGGACGACGACTGCGAGGACAACGATCCCTGTACGGATAACCGGTGCGACCCGGTTGAGGGCTGCCGCTTCCTCGACAACAGCGCTCCGTGCGACGACGGCAACGCCTGCACCACGAACGACACCTGCGACGGATTGGGCGGCTGCACGGACAACGACTTCCAGCCCTCAGGCACGACCTGCGGCAGCGACGCCGACACCGACTGTACCAACCCCGATACGTGCAATGGCGCGGGGACCTGCCTCGCCAACGACGAGGTAGTCGGCACGACCTGCGACGACGGCGACACCTGCACGACCAACGATACGTGCTCCGACGGAGTATGCGGGGGCACGCCGATCAGTTGCGACGACGGCGACGCCTGTACGACGAACACCTGTTCGGGCGGGGTTTGCGTGTTCACGAACAATACGGAGCCGTGCGACGACGGCGACGCCTGTACGACGAACGACACCTGCGCGGGCGGTGCGTGCGTGGGCGGAACGCCGCCCAACTGCGACGACGGTAACATCTGCACGGATGAATCGTGCGACCCGATCGAGGGCTGCCGCCGCCTTGAGGTCAGTGGGCCCTGCGATGACGGCATTTCCTGTACGTCCAATGACCGCTGCATCAGCGGGAGTTGCCAAGGCGAGCTGGCGTTTGGCCTCGGCGAATGGCGCCAGTTTACGGAATGCTTCAGCGGCGTGGGCGTTGAGGTCCAACGCGGTTGCGAATGCTCCGATCTGGATGGCAACGGCAACGTCGATTTGCTGGACGTTGCCGAGTTCATGCGGCAATTTGACGGCAGTTGACCCACCGTGCTATTTTGTCGCTCGCCGTCGGCGCCCGTCGTGGACAGCGTGCTCGCGCGGGCCCCATGCGTTCCGACAGGAGTTGCGAATGTCCGACGAACCGTCGCCCGCGAAAACAGACACCATCACCTTCGACGACTTCGCCAAAATCAAGCTGCGGGTCGGGCGGGTGACTGAAGCAGCCGACCATCCCAACGCCGACAAGCTCTTGGTGCTCAAGGTGGACCTGGGCGGCGAGCAACGGCAGATCGTCGCGGGCCTGCGTGGTTACTACACGGCCGAGGAGCTCGTGGGCCGCAACATCATCCTCGTCGCCAACCTCGCCCCGCGGATGATGCGCGGATTGGAGAGTCAGGGCATGTTGCTCGCGGCCTCCAACGCCGACCGCAGCCGCGTGATCGTCCTATCGCCCGAGGCCGATATCGAACCGGGCAGCGTGGTCAGTTGACGTTGTGGGATGACGCCCTTGCCGCGACCTCGCCTATCAGAGCCGCGAACGCGAGCGAGCGGACGGAAAGGGCCGCGACCGTCAGGGAGCAGACGGGTACAAGACGGTGAGATAGCCGGTCTCCCCGGCAGACTGTAGACTGCG
Organism: uncultured Phycisphaera sp.; assembly: GCA_964421865.1. Lineage (GTDB taxonomy): Bacteria > Planctomycetota > Phycisphaerae > UBA1845 > UBA1845 > SBAX01. The sequence goes on from CAYQZH010000311.1 coordinate 3,437, forward strand.
GCGTAAGAACTGATGCAACGATTATCTTGCCTTCTCATGACTTGCGCAGCCGTTGCTGCATTTGGCGGTTGTACCGATCCGCGTTTCCAAAAGCAGCAGGCCCTCCGCGAGGCGCGCCTTAAGGACCATCTTTCCGTCTACGCGGCCCACGATGCCGCCGGGCCGGACCGAATCCGTCAGACACTCGATCTCGACAAGAAGCTCAAGGAACGGCGGGCCGAGCATCTCGCGCAGACCTGCGAACTGATCCGCTCGCTCCACGAACGCGACGTGCGACGGTGGAAAGAGGAAGCGCCGCTGCGCCGGGCCCGCCTCGAAGCCCTCCTCCGCGGAAAACCCGAGCAGATCCCCGACGCCTGGGCCAAGATGGTCTATTGACGCGCGCGGCGTTGGGTGCAGGCGACGGCCCAGGTCCTTCTCGCCATTCCCCTCCGTCGGTATAGTGATGCTCGATGAGCGGCCCCGCGACCATCGACGAGACTCCCTGGACCGTTGGCCGGTTGCTGTCCTGGACGAGCGACTATTTCGTGCGCCATCAGGTGCTCGACGCGCGGCTGGCCAGTGAAGTGCTCCTCGCCCACGCGGCCGCCTGCCGGCGGATCGACCTCTACACCCGTTTCGACGTCGTTCTGGACACGGAGCGGGTGGATCGCTTTCGCGGTTGGGTACGTCGAGCGTCGGCCCACGAACCGATCGCCTACCTCGTGGGGGAGAAGGAGTTCTTCTCGCTCTCCTTCAAGGTGACGCCGGACGTCTTGATTCCCCGCGCCGAAACTGAAACGCTCGTCGAATGCGTCCTCGATCACTGCGCCAAAGCGGGGCTATCATGTCCGCGGCTGCTCGACCTGGGGACGGGAAGCGGGTGTCTGGCGATCGCGGCGCTCACCCACCTCCCGGAGGCGACGGCCACGGCGAGCGACGTGTCCGCGGCGGCCTTGGAGGTCGCGCGCTTCAACGCCGACCGACACGGTGTGACCGATCGGTTGACGCTGGCCGAGGCGGACCGGCTTGCGCTCCCCAAGGATGCCGTACCGGCGGGTGGGTTCGACGTGCTGATGTGCAATCCACCATATATCCCGGCATCCGCGATGAGCAAACTCGACACGGCTGTTCGTGACTATGAGCCTTCGTCGGCGCTCACCGACGGACAGGACGGACTATCCTTCTATCGCATCATCGCCGCAGGCGGGCCGGCGTTGCTTGCGCCCGGCGGGATGATCTTCGTCGAGGTCGGCGACGGAACCGCGAACGCCGTCATCGAGGT
>CAYQZH010000312.1:0-4674 GCA_964421865.1 uncultured Phycisphaera sp.
ACCGGTCCTCGTGGCCACGCAGGACGGGAGAGTTGGAATTGGCACGACGACGCCCGCGACCGAACTGGAGGTGAACGGTGCGGCCCGCACGACCACGCTGGAGATCACCGGCGGATCGCCACTCCAGCAGCCGTTGTCCGGCTGGGGCTTGAACGACTTCGGGCAGACCGATGTCCCCGCGGGCTCGTTCGTCGCTGTGGCCGCGGGCGCCTATCACAGCCTGGCGATCCGCACCGACGGGACGCTGGTTGGGTGGGGCTTTAATGGTGACGGTCAAACCACCGTTCCTTCGGGCACGTTTACCGCCGTGTCCGGGGGAGGCTTTTACAGCCTGGCGATCCGTAGCGACGGCACGCTGGTCGGGTGGGGTGACAACTCCGCCGATCAAACTACTGTCCCCGCCGGCACGTTCACCGCCGTGGCCGCGGGCTACTTGCACAGCTTGGCGATCCGCAGCGACGGCACGCTGTCCGGGTGGGGCTACGACGGTGAAGGGCTGACCAACGTCCCTTCCGGCACGTTCACCGCCGTCTCCGCGGGCACCGGTCACGGCTTGGCAATCCGCAGCGACGGCACGCTGGTCGGATGGGGCTACAACGGCAATGGCGAGACCGACGTCCCCGAGGGGACGTTGACAGCCGTGGCAGCAGGCGAACTTTACAGCCTGGCGATCGCTCGCGACCCGACGCCGCCAGCGCTGCGGCTGCACAGCGACACCGCGTACAAGCCGGGCAGCAACACCTGGACAATCTTCTCCGACCGGCGGCTCAAGAAGAACATTGAGCCGTTGTCCGGCGCACTCGAGAATTTGCTTCAACTTCACGGGGTCACCTTCCAGTGGATCGACCCGGCCTCGCAGGGCGGGATCACCGGGACGCAGATGGGCCTGATCGCCGACGAGGTGAGTCGGGCCTTCCCGCAATGGGTGGGCCGCGACCCCAAGGGCTACCAAACGCTCACTGTCGGCGGCTTCGAGGCCCTCACCGCCGAAGCCCTCCGCGAACTGCGGTCGGAAAAAGATGCGGCGATCGGAAAGCTGCAAGAGGAGAACACCGAGCTACGCGAAATGCTGAAGCGCGTTTCGGAGCGCATCGTCGCCCTCGAAGGCGGGAGATAGCGTCGCCCGGCGACGGCACCTCAAGTTTACCCACATTTTGGTTGTCGTGGGCACCAGTGTCCCGGCGGGACACGCTGAGAATAGCCCAGCCATTCATGGCTGGGTGGAACGCCGCGGTTCAAGTCGAGTCCCGGAGGGACGGCTGAGCCATTCAGTCGTCCCCCCGGGACTCGGGATGTAAAGCGGCTCGCTTTCCCAGCGTTGAAACGCTGGGCTATTGTCACGCGTCCCTAACGGGACGGCCCAAAGATGTGGGTGAACTTGAGGAGGGCGTTTGGGGTTCTGATCAAGATCCCCTGTACCGCGCCCAAAGTGTCACTCACGCCATTAATACCCATCCCTTCGACCTGCCTTCCTGCCCGCGGTCCAAGGGGCTATAATCCCCGGCCAGAGGGGTGCGGGGCATGGAACCTCTTGAAGAGCGACCCATGGAACTAGACCGGCGTATCGAACAGTTTAAGCAGATGGCTGAGGCCGATCCGGACAACGAGCTCGGTCACTTCAGTCTGGGCAAAGCCTACTTCGACGCGGGCCAATTCGACGACGCCGTCGCATCGCTCACCCGGGCGCTGCACCTCAACCCCACGATGTCCAAAGGGTATCAACTTCTCGGTGACGCCTATGATCGGGCGGGGAAGCGGGCGAAGGCGATCGAGGTGATGACCAAGGGCGTCACCGTCGCCGACGAGCAGGGCGACCGTATGCCGCGCGACGCGATGGCGCGGGTTCTTCAAGGTTGGGGCGTTCCCGTCCCGGCCTACAAGACCACCGAACGGGTGGGCTTGGATTCCGGCGTCGGCGGCGCTTCAGCGCCGGGGTTTCAATGCTCGCGTTGCGCCCGACCCGACGGGCAGCTCGCCAAACGACCGTTCAAGGGCCCGCTGGGGGAGAAGATTCTCGCCAACGTTTGCACGGGCTGCTGGAAGGAGTGGATCGGCATGGGCACCAAGGTCATCAACGAGCTGGGCCTCACCCTCAGCAGCCCCGCCGGACAGCAGGCCTACGATCAGTACCTGGTCGAGTTCCTCCAGCTCGAGGATCGCTAACCAACCCAGCCGGTTGTTTCTTCCAGCTACCTTACGCACTCCTCGCGGTCTGCCTGGCTTGACGAAAGTCGGCGCTTTTGGCTGCCGTTAAACAGGCGGCCGTCCGGGGCTCCCGCTAAAACGGGCCGTTCCATGCCGCGGTAACGAGGACCGGCGGCTGGAAAGGGCGTTTCCGGGCTGTGAGTTGTTCCGTCCCCGACGGGGGGGGTGACGCCGACCCGGGTTAGGCTCGGCAAAAGGACTCGCCGCAGGGCTGGAAATGCGTCACTGAAATCCCTATACTTGTCGGGGAGGGCGAAGTGCAACCCACGCGACCGTCCCCCCGGCCGCAGAGCGGCCAGCGGCCTCCCGGGTCCAGCGTCGATCCGAACGAGGTGCCGGACCATGACCACAGGTAACCTCCCCACGGTGGCCATCCCTCCCGTGGCGGATTCCGCCCCCCGACTCAGCCTCGTTGTCCAAAAAGGATCCCAGACCGGAACCCGCCTTCCGTGCCGCCGCATCGTCACTCTGCTCGGTTCGCGCGAGGGATGCAAGGTGAACCTGCGGCATCGTCGGGTCGCACCCGTCCATGCGGCCTTGGTCAACAACGGCAGCGAGGTCGTCGCCGTGGACCTGCTCACTCCCGCCGGCACGCGCCTCAACGGCCTGAAGATGCAGCACGAGACCCTCAGCGATGGGGATCTGCTGACCGTCGATCAGTGGGAGCTGCGGGTGGAGCTCGAGCAGCCGGACAGCAACGGCAACGCCGACGCCCATCCGTTTGACTTGGAGCCTACTCCCCACGTCGTCGCTCTGGAGCATCTCGGGACGGGGCGCGTCCTGCAGCCCAACCGGGCCATCTGCCTCATCGGCCGCCGCAACGGCTGCGACATCGTCCTCCCCGACGATCGCGTGTCCCGCGCTCACGCCCTGCTGCTGACCTACTTCGGGTACCCCGCGATCCTCGATCTGCTCACGCCCAACGGGACCCTGGTGAACGACGCCTCCATCCAATTCCACGCCTTGAAGGACAACGACGTGGTGACCATCGGCGACGCCCAGTTCCGGATTCGGCTCGTGGGGTCGGCCGTTGCGACGCGAGGCTCGAACAATCACAAGCCGGCCGCGCCGTTGGTGGCCTTAGCCGCGGAACCCGTCTCCGCCGACCTCATCGACATTCAGAAGACCGAAGGCGCCCAATCCTGGCGCATCGCCGACAACCTCGAACACCTGGAAAAATCCCCCGCCAAACGCCAGGCCGTCTGACGGTTGCCCTTCCTGGAGCCCTCTCCGCCTCCTCCGGGCGGAAATGAATGAGGATGGGCCCTCTCTTCCAGGGACTGAAAGTCCCTGGCAACTTATCAAGCGCCCTCCGGGCGCCGCTCTTGGCCGAGTGCTCGGCGGGTGCCGACTCTTGACCACGTGCTCTGCGGGGGCGTAGAACATTCCGCATGTTCGACACCCTGACCAACAAGCTCAACGACGTTTTCCGCGGGTTGCGGGGGCGGGGGAAGATCACCGAAGGCAACGTGGCCGAGGTGATGCGCGAGATCCGCACCGCCCTGCTAGAGGCCGACGTGCATCTCGACGTCGCCCGCGCCTTCTGCGACGAGGTGCAGCAAAAGGCCATCGGTGCGGAGGTCATTAAGACCCTTCGGCCCGCCGACATGATGGTCAAGCTCGTCCACGACGAACTGGTCCAGATCATGGGCCCAGTCGATCCGCGAATCCCCTTCATTACTCCCGGCCCGACCGTGCTGCTCATGGCCGGTCTGCAAGGCTCCGGCAAGACGACTACCTGCGGCAAGATGGCCAAGATGCTGGCGAGTCGCGCGAAGCGACCGCTGCTCGTCGCCGCCGACTTGAAGCGTCCCGCCGCGATCGACCAGCTCGAAGTCCTCGGCCAGCAGATCGGCGTCCCGGTCTACACCGAGCGCGGTCATCAGAACGCGGTCAAAGTCTGCCGCAACGGGATCAACGAAGCGCGGAAGACCGACCGCGACGTGGTGATCCTCGACACCGCCGGTCGCCTGGCGATCGACGAGGAGTTGATGGACGAGATCGCCAAGGTCGCCCAGGCGACCAACCCGCAACAGATCTATCTCGTCCTCGACGCCATGACCGGCCAAGACGCGGTGAACACCGCGAAAATCTTCAACGAAACTCTGGAACTGGACGGCATCATCCTCACCAAGTTCGACAGCGACACGCGCGGCGGGGCGGCCCTTTCCGTCAAGCAGGTCACCGGCAAGCCCATCAAGTTCATCGGCGTCGGCGAGAAGCTCGACGCCCTCGAGGAGTTCCACCCCGACCGCATCGCCGGACGCATCCTGGGCATGGGCGACGTCCTCTCGCTCGTCGAACAGGCCCAGAAGCAATACGACCACGCGGAGGCGGCCAAGCTCGAAGCCAAGATGGCGTCGGGCAAGTTCACCCTCGACGATTTTCTCGGCCAACTCCGCAAGATGAAGGAGATGGGGTCGATGAAGGACCTCCTCAAGAAAATCCCCGGCATGGCCGAGATGGTCG